>PCBA01000022.1 GCA_002730855.1 Gammaproteobacteria bacterium | reverse complement strand
CTTGAACTAATAGAAATAGCAAAAAATAATGAAGGTATTTTTATAAAAACAAGAGATCTAATTTTAGATCTAATTTTGTGTAAAAATATAACAGAAATAATCTCACTTACAGAAAGGGAATTTCAAGGTAAATTCAATTCTGATATTTGTAAAATTCTTTTTTTCAAAGAGAACATAAACCTTCCGAAAGGAAGAGTCATAGACCCTAAAGTTGCTCATAAGGTTGTTGGGGGGAAATATAATACCAAAGACATATATTGTGGACCCGCTAGCAAAACTGAATCTGATTATCTTTTTAGGAAAAAATCAGGAATAGTTGAATGCGTCTTAATTCCCATCAAGTGCCCTGATTGCCCTGGGTTATTAGCTCTCGGATCAAAGTCCAGCGGTGTATATTCAGAAGATTATGATTCAATGTTTCTCGAGTTTGTTTCGCAAGTATTGGCTAACTTAATAGAAAGAAATAACTTTTAAATGCTTAACGATAAGGTAACCGAGTTCATATCTTACTTAGAGACAGTTAAACAGTTTTCAAATAACACTACAAAAAGCTATAAAAGGGATTTAGATAGGTTTCTTGACTATTTATCAGATAAAGGTATTTCAACGTGGAAGGAAATTAATGAGAGCGATGTAAGAACTTTCGTAAACAAAGAAAGAAGAAGGGGATTAAGCCCAAGAAGCATTCAAAGAACTCTCTCTTCGTACAGAAGCTTCTTCAATTATCTACTACAAGAACTGTACATTGAAAAGAGTCCTGCTGAAAATATAAGCTCCCCTAAATCGCCTAGCTACTTACCGAAAGCAATGGACGCTGACTTAGTTCAAAGATTACTCGATTTCAAGCCAAAAGGAATGCTGGAAGTAAGAGATAAAGCTATAGCTGAACTTTTGTATTCTTCGGGCCTCAGATTATCTGAACTGTGTGATTTAGACCTCAATAGTATTAATATAAAAGAAAGAATTTGTCGTGTAATTGGAAAAGGCAAAAAAACAAGAGACGTCCCAGTAGGGAAAAAAGCCATTCAATCAATTAGGGACTGGATGTTATACAGAAGAGACTTAGTAGAATCCAAACAAACTCAGACAGAGGCCCTTTTCCTTAATAACAAAGGAAAAAGAATTTCTCCAAGATCAGTGCAGCTAAGGCTAGAAAAATTATGTGTAATGAGAGGATTGCCTGGCATAAACCCCCACACACTAAGACATTCATTTGCTAGCCATGTATTAGAATCTAGTGGTGATTTACGTGCTATTCAAGAAATGCTAGGCCATTCAGATATAGGAACTACTCAAATCTATACAAAGCTAGATTTTCAACACCTCTCTAAGGTTTACGATAAATCTCATCCAAGAGCAAAAAAAGAGAAGGATAATGACCATTAAATCTATTTCATTTGATCTAGATGATACTTTTTGGCCGGTTATGCCAACTATCTTAAAAGCTGAAGAGATTACAAATCAGTGGATAAAGAAAAATTACCCCGGAACTGCAAAACTCCTTGGCAGCAAGGATGTGATAGAGGTTAGAGATCTGTTAATTAAAAAAAACCCTAATCTTTTAAACCAAATCTCTGATCTAAGAAAGGGCATGTTCTTTGAGTTAAGTCTTAGAGCAGGCTACTCAAATGATGAATCCACTAAAATGGCCAATCAGTCCTTTGAGATATTCTATAGAGCTAGAAATGATGTCGTATTTTACGACGACGTCATTAGAACTCTAAACGAACTTCAGAAAGAATACTCTTTAGGAGTTATAACTAATGGTAATGCTGACCTTAAGATAATTGGCATCGATCACCTTTTCGATTTCTGTTTCTCAGCAGCTGATCTAAACGCCCATAAACCTGATCCTATTGTTTTTGAAGCGGTAATTAATGCTACTGGATTAAATCCTAAAGAAATATGTCATGTAGGAGATCATCCAATTAATGACGTAAAGGGCAGTCATGATTGCGGTATGCGCCCTGTCTGGTTTAATGAAAAGAGAACTGAATGGCCTCTTCCTGGTCTTTCTATACCTGAATTTTCAGAATGGAAAAACTTTAAAATATTACTCGAAAAAAAATTTTAAATACTATCAAGCATGAATTGAACTGCTGCCTTAAGTTCATCATCAGAACAGTCCATACACATTCCTGTAGGAGGCATTCCGTTGAGACCATCTTTTACTGAAGCAGTTAAGGCTTCAATGCCTTTATCTGTTCTTTCGCCCCAAGAAGCTACATCAGCAAATTTTGGTGCACCAGCCAAACCTATACTATGACAAGTAGCGCACGCATTAGAGTAAACAGACTCTCCGGTCCTTGATTCAGGCGAAGTAGGGGCTTCAAGAACTGGGCTTCCACACTCTTCTCCCTTTACACACACGGAACCTACAGGTGCTATTCTTTTTTCTATAGCTTTTTTTGCTTCTGAAGCGCCCACACTAAGGACAAAAGTTGTCATTAGTATTAATAATAATTTTAAATAATTCATTTTTTAGTTGATATTAGTGGGTTAAGCACGCGCATTATAAAACAAGACGCTAGCTTAGTCTTGCTGCAAATTTACCTAAGTTTAAAAGGCAGGGATATCGGTTTGAGTTCTGCCTAAAATTAAAGCATGAATATCATTTGTTCCTTCATAGGTATTAACAACCTCTAAATTTACCATATGACGCATAATAGGATATTCATCAGATATTCCGTTTCCGCCTAGCATGTCTCTAGCATGTCTTGCTATTTCTAAAGCCTTTCCAGTTGAGTTTCGTTTAATCAAAGAAATCAATTCTGGGGAAATGTTATTGTTATCCATCAATTGCCCTGCTCTGTAACAACCTTGTAAACCTATGCTTATGTCCGTTTGCATGTTAGCTAACTTAAGTTGAATAAGCTGATTGGCTGCTAAGGGCTTATCAAATTGCTTCCTGTCCATTACATAATCTCTTGCGGTGTGCCAACAAGTCTCAGCAGCGCCTAAAGCTCCCCAAGCAATACCGTATCTAGCATTATTTAAACAGCTAAAAGGTCCTTTCAGACCTTCTACCTTAGGTAACATCTGATCTTCGCTTACAAAAACATCTTCCATAACTATTTGCCCAGTTATCGAAGCCCGTAAAGCTAACTTGCCTTCAATCTTTGGAGCACTTAGTCCCTCCATCCCCTTTTCAAGAATGAATCCTTTAATCTTTCCCTCATCATTTTTTGCCCAAATAACAAAAACGTCTGCGATGGGGCTATTAGATATCCACATTTTTGCTCCGGAAATAGAATAGCCTCCTTTTACGCTCTTCGCTCTGGTAATTAAGCCTCCCGCATCAGAGCCATAATCAGGTTCAGTTAATCCAAAACACCCAATTTTTTCACCGCTTGCAAGTATAGGTAAATACTTTTCTTTTTGCTCTTCTGAACCAAATGCGTATATAGGATACATAACTAATGAAGACTGCACGCTTATCATTGAACGGTATCCTGAATCCACCCTTTCAATCTCTCTGGCGATAAGACCATAACTCATGTAATCAATCCCTGGGCAGTCGTATCCGTTAATAGTAGACCCTAAAAGGCCTAAGGAGCCCATTTCTTTGAGTATATTAGAATCTGTTTTTTCTTCTCTGAACGCTTCTCTTACTCCGGGTAGGAGTTTCTCTTGTCCGAACTGATGGGCCGTATCTCTAATTAAACGCTGATCGTTAGTTAATTGTTGCTCCAGCAGGAAAGGATCTTTCCAATTTATTGATTTCCAAGAATTACCTGCCATATGTGCTCCAGTTTTTTTTAAAGAAAGTTGATCATATCAGGGCCAATGTATTAATAAAATAAGAAGCTTATAATCTCTATTGGGCTAGTAGCTCAGCTAGGATAGAGCGTCTGCCTCCGGAGCAGAAGGTCACAGGTTCAAATCCTGTCTAGCCCACCACTAATTGTTCCTAAAGATATCTTGATAGAAAACAATATCTATGGGCCAGTAAAGACGTCGGCAGGAAATGCCCCTGAATCTGTCTTGCCCTTTAGCTCAATATCATGACTACCCTTTTCCTTAAGGCCCAAATATTTCTCCTCTATTTCGTTTATAGAAAAGAAAGTACTTTTCATTTGTTCCGGTGTTCCTCTAAAAGGCATACAGATTGCTACGGCCTTCGAGTTAATATCAACAGCATGATACTCCATGGCACGAGGATTAAAACCAAGCTCTAAAACTGCCTCATACAATTCATCTTTCGAAGTTACATTTAATACATAACCCAAATAATCCAAACTATTTTTTCTGTTAGTTGAACGAAAAATAAAGTCTCTACTCATAATCCAATTTCTAATCTTTTATTTACTTATTAGACTGTAAATCAACTTAATCTATTTTACTTGACCCAGATCAATAATCCTTTTACTCATATATATTAATTTTGCTACTTACAATGAGTAAGAAAATATAATGAGCAGAAAATGGCCTGAAGAAGATGTTTCGGCATTAAAAAGATTAGCCATTGTAGGCGGTATTTGCATGTTTTTTTGGATAGTGTTGCTAGGTTTTTCAGTATTATTAGGAAACTTGTATGGTTAAGTTGTCTAAAGAAGATCTAAAGTTAAGACTGATATCTACAAAACAAAAACTTTCTAAGATAGAAGATGAACATGGTCTTAACTTTTGGACAGGAAGAAAAGAAAACGTTGATAAATTAAAGGCAGAAATCTATGATCTAGAGGAGATGTTATCAAACTATGATGTTACAAGCTAAAAATAACCCCGTTATAGAAATTAAAAAAGCACCTACTCTATGTAGGGTCTGTAGTTTTAAGCATATGTGTATGCCTGAAAAAATTGTGGAAGATATACTCTCTAGTGAAGGTATAAATGAGATAGTAAGAACGATTTCCATTCAAACTTCTGTAGAAAAAGGCAGCCTTGCTTACAGCCAAGGAGATAATTTTTCTTCTATTTATGTTATTAGATCGGGCTGTTTTCAGACTTATAGTTTAGATGAAAATGGAGAACAACTGATGGAAGGTCTTTTTTACCCAGGAGAATTTTTAGCTTTAGATTGTATTTCTTTTAAGCGTTATTCTCATTTTGCTATGGCAAGAGAGGACTCGGATATTTGTAAAGTAAATTACCATCAGTTAGAAAGCTTCTCTAGGGAAGAACCTGAGATGGCTCTGCATATAAGCAAAGCAATAAGCGGACAACTATCGAGGCAGTTAAAATGGAGTCAGGCAATTGCAAGCGGAGATGTTAAAAAAAGACTCTGTTCCTGGATAGTGATTACTAGTTCTAAATTAGGCATTACTGAGAAGGACTCCTTTGAGTTCACGTTGCCAATTAATCATTATGAAATAGCAAAGATGTTGAGAATGAGGCCTGAAAGCCTAAGCAGATTAATAAAAGAGCTGAACAAGGGAGATTTAATTCAAATTTCGAATAAAAAGTGTCTTGTAAAAGATAGAGACCTTCTTCTGGCCCAAATATAATCGCAAACCTGACAATAATTTCTTTGTCCACAATCTTTATATATACTATTTGTGGGGGAAATTATGGAATACGATCTATTAATTAAGAATGGCAATATAGCCGACGGAACTGGCGGTAATTCTTTTGAAGGAAGCATTGCTGTAAAGGATGGCCTTATTAAAGAGATAGGGGCAATAGACGCAGATGCAAAAGATGTAATTGATGCTGAAGGAATGACTGTATCTCCGGGTTTTGTGGACATTCACACCCATCTAGATGCTCAAATAGGATGGGATCATGAACTAAGACCAGTCAGCCAACATGGTGTTACAACAGCTTTAATGGGAAATTGTGGGGTAACATTCGCTCCATGCAAACCTGAAGACAGAGAATTAATTGCCCACATGATGCAAACCGTAGAAGACATACCTAAAGATGCAATATTAAGCGGCTTGCCTTGGGACTGGGAAGATTACAAAGGGTATTTAGATTCGATAGATAAATTTGATTTAGGAATAAATGTCATGGGGCTGGTGGGACATACGGCAGTTAGATATTACGTAATGGGTGAGAGATCTGTTGAAGAAATGGCTTCTGATGAAGAAATTGCATTAATGGCAAAAATTGTTGGGGAGTCAATGGATGGAGGGGCAGTAGGATTTTCTACAAACAGATACCCTCCCCATGTAGGCCCTGATGGCAGATCCATTCCTGGAACCTTCGCCGAAGCTAAGGAACTTTTAGAAATAGCGAAAGTTGTTGGTGAAAAAAAAGGGATGATACAAAACGTATTGGATTTTGGTGGTGATCCAGATTTCTCGGTCAAATTACTTAAAGATCTTGCTGAAATAACTGGAGAAAGGATACTATTTAGTATGGGAACAGGCCCTGACCTAGAGTCAGGAGAGAGGGTTACTAGGCTTCTGCAAGACCTATCCAGTAATGGCAGAGACATAACGGCAATTTCTCAGCCTAGGTCTTCAGGGTTTATGTTTGGATTGCAGTCTTCTCTACCATTTCCTGGTGAAACATGGGAAAAACTAAGAAGCATGGATTTAGCTGGCAGACTATCTTCAATAAGAAACACCGAAACAAGATCGAAACTAATTCAAGAAGCTAAAGATGGAAAGGAATCATTGCCCTATCATCTTGTTTTCTGGCTTGGAGATCAAGAAACACCAGATTATGCTGCAGGCAGAGAAAAGTGTGTTGCAAATATGTCTAAAGAGTTAGGAATCCATCCAGCCGAATTGTTCTTAAATCTATCTGATGAAACTAATGGTAAAACATTATTTAATTACAGAATGTTTAATCAAAACTTAGATGCAGCGGCAGAAATGTTTAAGAGCGATAGGATATTTCCTGGACTAGGAGATGCAGGAGCTCATGTTTCTCAGATTTGTGATGCTGGCTGGGCTACTTTTGTCTTGTCTCACTGGGTCAGGAATACTGGTCTGTACTCTTTAGAAGAAGGAATAAGAAGAATAACCTCAGCCCCAGCCAGAATAATAGGGCTTAAAGACAGAGGAACACTAGAAGTTGGGAAAAAGGCAGATATCAATGTCTTTGATAAAGATAAGGTTGATGAATTGCAACCTGAAATTGTGAATGACTTTCCAGGTGGGGCGCCTAGATATGTTCAAGGCTCTAAAGGTTATAAAGCAACTGTCGTTAACGGGGCTGTTAATTTCTTAGACGGTAAATTAACTGGCGCCGCAAAAGGGGAAGTGCTGAGACACTCAGTTTGATTACTTAGATAAAAAGGTAGTCCAATCTTCTATGGGTCGCCTGGTGGTCCTAAGTTCGTTTACCTTTTCGGACTCATCTTGATAACCAATAGCCATACCACAAAAGAGTATTAACTCTTCCGGGGCTTCAACAAAGGATGTTACGCTCTCCTGTTTCATTGCCCAAGCTTCTTGAGGACAGGTATCTAGTCCTGCTTCTCTTGCAAGCAACATAAATGTTTGCAGGAACATACCTAAATCAGACCATTGAGGCCTGCCCATTTGTCTATCTACGAAACAAAAGAAAGCGGCAGGGGCTCCAAAAAAATCATAATTCTTTAATACTTGCTTAAGCCTGGCCTCTTTATCTTCTCTTACTATCCCTAATAAAGAATACATATCATCAGCAACTTCATATCTAGAGGTCTTATAAGGCTCTTTAAGGTTTTCAGGGTAAATTGCATAAGCCGGTGTTTCTGGTTCTGTCCATTCAGACTGAAAATTATGAAAGCTTTTCATGGTTTTGCCATTAATCACATAAATTTGCCAAGGCTGTAAGTTTCCTCCAGATGCAGCACGCGAAGACTTCTCTAGAAGTTCTTTGATTACCGAATCATCTACAGCTTTATCTAAAAAAGCCCTTATTGATTTCCTAGAATCTACAGCTTCAGTTACATCCATAGTTATAGGCTTCCTCTAACCTAATTCTTTTTCTGCTGTTTCTTTAGCCCACTTATAATCCGCCTTTCCATTAGGGGCTCTCATTACCTTCGGTACAAATAAAACTTGCTTGGGAAGTTTGTAGCCCGCTAAGTGCTCCCTCGTAAATGAAATTAGATCTTGTTCTTCTAATTCTCTTTCATCTTGAAAAGAGGCCAGGGCTACTACCCTTTGGCCAAACCTATCATCTTTTAATCCAACTACCAGGCAATCAAAAATATCTGGATGTCTTTTCACTGCTTCTTCAACTTCTTCAGGGTAAACCTTTTCTCCAGCTGTGTTTATGCAATTACTCCCTCTCCCAAGCAAAGTTATCGTTCCATCCACCTCTAGTGTTGCGTAATCACCAGGAAAGCTATATCTGACTCCTTCAAACTCCTTAAATGTCTCTGCAGATTTCTTTTCATCCTTAAAATAACCCAATGGAACTAAACCACTAGTACCTATTTTCCCCATCTTTCCTGAACCTGGCTCTACATGCTCTCCTTCATCAGTTATAACTATTACTCCTGGGTTTAAAACAAATTTAGCTGTTGGAGCAGGAACATCTCTAGAGGCCACAGAACCCCCCATGCCTCCCTCAGTAGAACCCATAGCATCTACTAAAACCATATCGTTGTGTCTTAAGAGCCCCTCTTTTACCTCAGAGCTCCACATCACTCCACTAGAAATAATGTTATTTACAGACTCAAGGTTATAAGGGTTACCATCAATGCTCGCTTTATCCAAAGCGTCTAGCATTGGTTTGGCGAAAGCATCTCCAACTATAACAAGGTTGTTGGCCTTCCTACGTTCTGATTCTCTAAATAACAAATCTGGATCAAAACCAAGTTGGGGTATGGTTACAACGCAGCCACCAGCAAGCAAAGGAATCATTGCCCCTAACCACATTCCAGTTCCATGCATTAATGGACAAGCCGGAATGCTAACAGGAAGGTTATTTGTTTCTGCATTCTCTTTAATTGCAGCAGATAAAGATTCTATGTCTATTTTCTCCTGAAGTGGAATTAAACCCCAAGCCCCTGCAGTACTCAGCATTGCACTTAAATGCCCTTCATGTTGATACATAACCCCCTTCGGCATGCCGGTTGTACCACCGGTGTATAGCATGTAAATATTTTCACCCGATCTTTCCATTCTTTCCATCGGGTTATTGCTCCGGATACAAGTTTCATAATCAACGGAAAAATCCAAGGTGTCTGAAGAGCCATCATCAACCTGTACAAATACTTTCACTTTGGAAAGTTTATCTTTTATGGCTAAAACTTGATCTGCATAACAACCTTGATAAAACAGGGCCTCCGAGTCCGAATTGTCTAAAAGATAAACCAGCTCTTCTTCTTTATATCGATAATTTACATTAATGGGAACGCCTTGTATTTTAAAGACTGCGTATTGTGCTTCTAAATATTCATTAGAATTATGCAAATAAAGACCTACTTTGGAGTCGTCTCCAAGACCATTCTCATCTAAGACACTTGCAAGCTTTGCAGCTCTCTCATCAAAATCCTTCCAGCTAACCTCATTATCACCACATATTAGAGCTGTCTTATCTGGAATTACATCTGAATTTTTTTCCCAAACTGAAGCGTATTGTATTTCCATATAAACCTTCCTTATTAATCTTTACTCACCCAGCTACCGTGCGCTCCATTCGGAACTCTTTGCGGAGCGTATATTTCTGCTACTGGAGAGGATTCAAAATCTTGTGAATTTATTACTAAAAGCTTTGATCTATCGGTCTCTGCTTCATAGGCCATACTAATTGCCCATCCATCATCTTCTTTCGAATCAGAAGACCTTGGAACAAACACAGCCTCTCCTCCAGTTACATTCTCTCCAAGATCGTGGGTAAGTCTTTTGTTGTTGGTTAAATCGTACTTCAATAGATACCTTCCTATAGTAAGAGAATCAGCTTTAGTGTCTAAAGTGGTGCAATATCCATAGTCGTTCTTAAGACCTGTTCTTCGATCATCAACTCTAGGAAAATCGCAAGGAGCATCGTCTATCTGCTCTTCTTTAACTACTCCTAGATCTAAATCAATTGTCCATTTCCAGAGCCTTGCAACTGTTGTATCGCCGCCATATATATCTTGAAAGCCTCCAACCATGGCTTCTTGCTGTTTACAAACATAAAGGACAATATTATTTCCTTCCTCATATGAATTCAGTGGGTGAAAAACATAACAAGGATCAACCTCAAACCATCTAACGTCTGCATTAGAACCATTTCTTGGCATGACTCCTAATCTGGCTCCACATTCAGGCTTAAAACCAAAAGGTGATCCTGTCTCTATAGCTAAATTCATGTCAGAGATAATAGGAAGATCCATAAAAACAACATGATTTTCAGTAATATTCCAATCGTGCATCATTACAGCCCTCGGAATCTCTATTGGTTCGATCTGAATTAATTTCCCTTCAGGATTAACTCTGTAATAAGTTAGATATGGTTCAGCAAAAGAAGAATAAGAAAAGAACAATAGCTCTCCTGTTTTGGGGCAAATTCTGGGATGAGCTGTCATGGCCCCTTTAAGTTTGCCTCCAAAATCATAGGCTCCCTTGGTTTCCAATTGATCATCCACTTCCCAAGGAAGGTGCGCTTCTTCCAAAGCTAAATACTTACCTGCATGCTCAACTATATGAGTATTTGCTGGAGAGGAGCTTAAATCTCCAAAAGAACTCATAATATCCATATCTTTTTCATAATATGGGGTCTTAACATACCTATTCTTGTAGCTGACCTTGCCGTTTTCAAAGTTAAACCCATGCAGCATTCCGTTGCCAAAGAACCAGTGATCGCTATATCCAGACCTTGGATTCATTCCATTTCTTACATAAAGACCGTTTATTTCTTTTGGCACCTCACCTTTAACTTCTAGACTGTCTACTGTTACCTCTTCTTTAACGGGCGCCCAATTTCCTTGAAGGTGCCATGCAGTCTCATCAACCTTACTAGTATCAAATAAATTCTGACTCATGATTATATTCTCCCTTATAAACTTTATTAATGTGATAGTTATATCAAAAAAAAAGGTTATCGCAAATTGATTAATTAATAATCTATCTTATCTTCTACAGCCTTTCCTTCTTTAGGTATCAATGCAGACCTTAGGAACGAAGCAACCTCAACACCATCTTGATTCTTGCCAATGGTCCTAACAGTCACTATCCCTTCATCTGGTCTAGACTTGGATTCACGCTTTTCTACTACTTCAGATTCTGCGTACAAGGTATCGCCCACATATAGCGGATGAGACATCCTTATATCCGTCCAACCAAGATTGGCTGTTGTCTTTTGACTTACATCACTTACACTCATTCCTACCATTAAGGCTACAGTGAAAGGGCTCACAACCAATGTTTTCCCAAATTCAGTTCCTTTCCCATACTCTTCATCAATATGAAGTGGGTGCTGATTCATGGTTAATAATGTAAACCAAGTATTGTCTGTTTGGGTTATGGTTCTTCCGGGCCTGTGTTCGTAAACATCGCCTACAGTAAACTCTTCGTAATATCTTCCAAAACTTTCTCTGTACCTTCCAGGTGAAATCTCCTTAACTTTTTTTACCATTAACGTCTCCTAATAGTCAGTCTATATTTTTAGGGTCTATTCCTACAAGCTTTAATCTTTTCTCCATTGAAAGCACTATAGGCATATCTACCATTTTACCTTCATAAGCTATTACTGCTTCAGGGCTTGAGTTGAACGCCTTAATAATAGCTTTAGCTTCTTTAATATCTTTTTCAGTAGGAAGGAAGGAATTGGTTATGACCTCAATTTGATTTGGGTGAATAGCTGCCTTGCCTGTAAATCCTAACCTTTTGGAAAGGATTGATTCTTTTTCTAGGCCGGACAGATCATCCATATCCATGAAGGGGCTATCTATTGTGAACAAATTATTTATAGCCGCTTCTAATAACAATTGAGATCTGGCAAATAATAAAGAGTCCCAGCTCATATCAGAGCCTAGACTTGCACTCAGATCAGCTCCTCCAAGAGCAATCCCAACAACCCTTTCATGACTTGATAACATGGCAATGTTACGTAATGCTGTGGGTGTTTCAATTAAGGGCACTAGATCAACTTGAGGAAGAACTTCTAAGTGCTCTAAACTCTCTATCTTGGGTAAAACAAATGCATCTATTTTAGAAGAAATTTCTGACAGAATTTTAATATCTTCTAGACCTGTCTGTTGATCAATAGGATTAACTCTAACCAATAAAGTTCTATCAGATTCTTTGGTTTTTAAGAAGGATACTAGGTTGGATCTAGCATCTGCTTTGAGTTCATTTGAGACAGAATCTTCCAAGTCTATAATTACTGCATCAGCTCCTTTGTCATAAGTCTTTTCTATCCAATCAAGCTTATTGGCTGGAACAAAAATAGGAGAAATAGGAAACTTCTTCAATTTACTTGGTGGCAGAATATTTTCTTTCTTTTTCTATTAGGAAATTTACAACATCAAAAAGACTGTCAGTTCCTACAGCCCTTGAGGCTGATACTCTATATTTTCCATTGACTATAAGCGCAGGCACTCCAGTTACTTCCCATTGCTTCATTTTTTTATCTGCTTGGTCCAATGCATTATTTACACCAAAAGATTTAGAAACGGACTTATATTTCTCTCTGTCTACGTTAAAGCCTTTAAAAAAATATTCTAGTTCTGTATTACCAGTCAACCTTCTTCCTTCGTTTTGAATTGTGTTAAAGGCTGCTGGAATAAATTGCTGTTCAATTCCTAGGGCTTTGGCTGTGTAATAAATCCTTGCATGTATTTTTAAGATCTCATTCCAAGTAGCGGGGGATTTAGAAAAGGCCACATCTTTAGGTAAATCTTTTTTCCATCTTATTAAATAAGGCTCTAGGGCGTAACAATGATTACATCCAAACCAAAACACCTCTATTACCTCAATTTTTGAAGGGTCTCTAACCGTACTTGGGTTATCAATAAGTTCATAATGAACTCCTGATTTAAATTTATCATCATTCGCTAAAGAATGGACTTCATTCTCTTCTTCAGAAGTACAGGATAAAAGAAAAAGAGAAAGTAACGTTATAGATAGGTTTCTCAAAAGCATAAGTCTAGTGCAAACCATGAACAAAGCTTGATAGGGCTTCTATCTCTGAATCATCAAGTTTGTAAGCTATAGCAACCATAATCTTTGAA
Source organism: Gammaproteobacteria bacterium (assembly GCA_002730855.1). Classification (GTDB taxonomy): domain Bacteria; phylum Pseudomonadota; class Gammaproteobacteria; order Magnimaribacterales; family Magnimaribacteraceae. The sequence goes on along the minus strand of PCBA01000022.1, from coordinate 9,578 downwards.
GGATCTTCGTTAGACCTCTCCCCCGATCTATAGTCTTTTAAAGCTTTTTTTACGTAATCAGGCTGTTGTCCGCTCAATAGAGGATAAGCTGCGGGGCCATTACCCAGACCTCTTGGAGAATGGCACGCGGAACAAGCAGGAACTCCTTTTTGGATATTCCCAGCATAATAAAGTTTTCTTCCTAAACCGACCTTATCCTTTTCAGTTTGTCCTATAGTATTTTTTTTAGATGCATAAAACGCAGCAATATCTTTGAGATCTTCATCACTTAGTTCATCAAGAAAACCTGCCATAGAAGCATTCTCTCTTTCTCCCGACTTAAACAGCCTTAATTGCTTAAAAAGATATTTAGCATTCTGGCCTGCAAGAGAAGGCCACAACCCCACCAGGCTATTTCCTTCTTTACCATGACAAGCAGCGCAAGTTTCTACTTTCTTGCTTCCTTCCTTTGAATTTCCGTCTTCTGAACCTTGGTTTACAGCGCCAGCTCCTACAAACAAAAGCGAAGATGTTAAAATGATCAAAAACCTTAATTTCATTGTTGTTTTATGTAAATATGATGAGACGCGGCCTCATTATATACTAACCCTTTAAAGCATTCCTAAGATTATAATTATCAAATGAATAAAAATTTCCTACAAAATGCTGAATTTATTGGCAGCTTTCCTTCTCTTGATAAATTACCTGAAGACCAAGGGTCTGAAATTGCTTTTTGTGGTAGATCTAATTCAGGAAAATCAAGCGTCCTTAATGCATTAACAAACAATAAGAAGCTAGCGAAAACAAGCAAAACACCGGGTAGAACCCAAGCTGTCAATATATTTAAAATTATAGACAGCTTAGAGTACAAAATAATAGACCTCCCTGGATACGGCTACGCAAAAGTATCTAAAAAACTTAGAGCCGATTGGGGAGTTAACATTGATAACTACCTCAATACTAGACAATGCTTAAAAGGGCTTGTTCTTATTATGGATATTAGGCATCCGTTTAAAGATGAAGATTTAACTTTAATTGACTGGTGCGAAAGGAAAAACCTACCTTTTATTTTATTACTAAATAAATCAGATAAACTTTCAAACAATAAAGCTCTTCAAGTCTTAGCAATGTCCAACGAAAGGATTTCTCACCTTTATACAAAAAACTCAATATTGGTAACTTCGGCCAAGACCAAAAATGGAATAAAAGAATTAATAAAGTCTATTAACTCTCTCTTAGTATGACAAAAGCTCCGAGCAATTGGGGGTTACTCGAAGCTTCTCTGTGCGTGTAAGAGTTTTTTTATATTTACTCTACATATATGTGACAATAGTCTTTAAATAAAGTTCATTTTTTATATCTTTTTTTAAGAAAAGCTTTGTTGGGTTAAAATTTATTAAAGGGAAATAAAATCAGTAAAAAAGCATCAAAATTAATATATAACCTAGGAAATCTTTTCACTCTTGGAATGAATAAGAGAACTAAGCTTAAAACTCATTCTAGACTTTCAGATTTTTACAAAGGCTCTCACAGTATTACAACTGATAAGGGTGAAATATTCTTTAGAATTGACTCACCTGGTGCCGTTCCTCAAGATCCTGAATCTGAAAGAAGTGAACCTGAGACATTTGAATGGATTAAAGCTCACCTCCAAGATGAAGAAGTTTTATGGGATATTGGCGCAAATATAGGTGTGTTTAGTCTTTACGCTGCCTTGGGTAGAAAAAATAAAATCCTTTCTATAGAGCCTTCAGCAGAATCTTACTCAACACTAAACGCAAACATACGCCTCAATAATCTAAGCCAATATATTGATGCACTATGTTTAGCTGGCTCAAGCGAAACCGGCTTACTAAAGTTGTTTATGAAAGACCCCAGTTCGGGAGCTTCACATAACAGCATAGAGTCTGCTGAAAATCAATTTGGAGAATTTACGGTTAGTGGAGATCAGTCGGTTATAGCTATTGCCTTAGATGATTTGAAAGAAATTCCAGGAATACCATTCCCTAACCATATTAAATTAGATGTCGATGGAAGAGAACTAGAAATATTATCTGGTGGGAAGAAAGTGTTAAAAGTAATTTCTAGCCTTCTAGTCGAAATAGAAGGACGAAATAAAGAGGAAAATCTAGAAATTATAGAGCAGATATTATTTGATTCCGGCCTTTCGGAAGATGAAAGCTGGAGAGGTAAGGGTTCGGGAAGAAATAGGCTTTACAAAAGAAGTAAAAGTAAATGAACACACAAAAAGACCCAATAATATTAGTGGATGGTTCATCTTATTTATACAGGGCTTACCACGCTCTTCCCCCCCTGGTATCCAGTAAAGACCAACCCACTGGAGCTATTAAGGGGGTTATCAGCATGATAAAGAAGATACTTGTTGATCACCCAGAAAGCCCTCTAGCCGTTGTATTTGATGCAAAAGGTAAAACTTTTAGGCATGAAATGTATTCTGAATATAAAGCCAACAGACCGCCTATGCCAGAAGACTTGGTACAACAAATTGAACCCATACATAAGATAATCTCTTTAATGGGAATAAAGCTAATCATGATCTCTGGTGTAGAGGCTGACGACGTAATAGGAACTCTTTCAGAGCAAGCCAGGGAGAAGAAACTCAGCACAGTTATATCCACTGGCGATAAAGACATGACTCAATTGGTGTGTGAGCATGTAAGTGTAGTTAACACTATGAATGGAGAGTTGTTGGATGAAGGGGGTGTTGAAAAGAAATTCGGTGTACCGCCTAATCTTATTACCGACTACCTGGCATTAATTGGTGATAAATCAGATAACGTTCCTGGAGTAGATAAGGTGGGCCCTAAAACTGCAGTAAAGTGGCTTCAAGAGCACAAGAGTTTACAGGGAATCATTAATAATGCAGATCAACTTTCAGGAAAGGTTGGAGAAAATTTCCGAAACTCAATTGACAAGCTTGCCTTGTCGCATGATCTAGTGACTATAAAAAAAGATGTTAATTTAGAGTTGGGCATAGAAGACCTTAAAGTAGAATCTCCCGACATTGAAAAACTAACAGAAATTTATGAAGAATTAGAATTCAGATCCTGGAGTGAAGAAGTATCTCAAGGAAACGTAAATACTAAGAGCACCATCAAATCTAATTACAAATTAATTAATGATGAAAAGTCTCTAAGCAAACTAATTAGGGAAGCCCAAGATGCTAAAGTTATAGCAGTTGATACTGAAACGACGGGTCTCGATTATATGGACGCTGATCTTGTGGGCATTTCAGTGTGCTACAAGGTTGGAGAGGCTTTTTATATTCCTTTTGGCCATGAAGAACAGGAGATAAAACAACTGAGCAAAGACTTGGTCCTAGAAAAAATTAAACCGTTACTTGAAAAGCAAAAAGATAAAATTATTGGGCAGAATATAAAATTTGACCGCAATGTTCTATGCAGATATGGAATAAACATTAACTCAATAAAAAATGACACTATGATGATGAGTTATGTATTAGATGCTTCTGCTACCAGGCATAATCTTGATGCCCTTTCTTCTTACTATTTAAATCACAAGACATCAACATTCGAAGAGATAGCTGGTAAGGGCGCCAAACAAATAACATTTGATAAAGTTCCTCTTGAAGCAGCTACAGAATACGCAGCTGAGGATGCAGATGTAACTCTAAGACTTTATGAGGCTTTAGAGCCAAAATTTAGTTCTTATGATTCTTTAAAAAAATTGATAAAAGAAATTGAGATACCTTTAATTAAAGTATTATCAGATATGGAGCAAAACGGAACCTTGCTCAACTCAAAAATTCTAAAAGCTCAATCTAAAGATTTTACAAAAAGAATAAAAAAACTAGAAAAGCTAGCATATGAAATTGCAGGCGAAGAATTCAACCTAGGATCAACCAAACAACTTAGAGAGATATTCTTTGATAAATTAAAGTATAGAGTTATTAAAAAAACACCTGGAGGCCAACCCTCAACGGATGAAAGAGTATTGCAGGAACTAGCAGAGGAATACGAACTTCCAAAAGTATTACTAGAGCATAGAACTCTGAGTAAACTAAAATCTACTTATACAGACAAACTACCTAATCAGATTTCAGCTAGTACCGGCAAAGTACATACCTCATTCCACCAGGCAGTAACCACAACAGGAAGGCTGTCTTCTTCTGACCCCAATCTCCAAAATATACCTATTAGAACCGAAGATGGCAGAAGAATTAGACAGGCATTTGAGGCGTCTAAAGGAAATAAAATAATCTCAGCGGACTATTCTCAAATTGAATTAAGAATAATGGCACACCTTTCTAAAGATCAAAACCTTATAGAGGCCTTTAAACAAGGAGAGGATATTCACAACAAAACAGCAAGCGAAGTTTTTGATACTAATATAAAACAAATTAGCCCAGAACTTAGAAGAAACGCAAAGGCAATAAATTTCGGACTTATATATGGCATATCTGCTTTTGGACTAGGAAAGCAACTGGGTATTAACAGAAACCTAGCAGCTGAATATATGGGTATGTACTTTGAGAAGTATCCTGGAGTTAAGGAATATATGGAGTCTACTAAAGACTCAGCTAGAGAATTAGGTTACATTGAAACACTATTCGGAAGAAGACTATATCTAAGAGATATAAATGCTACAAATGCCATTAGAAGGCAAGCTTCAGAAAGAGCCGCTATAAATGCCCCTGTACAAGGAAGCGCAGCTGATATTATGAAAATAGCTATGATAAAAGCACATCGCGCTCTAAGTGAATCTAATTTATCGGCCAAAATTACTTTGCAGGTGCATGATGAGCTTATAGTTGATGCGCCAACAAAGGAAACTGATAAAGTTATAGATTTATTAACAAAATCTATGAAAGGAGCAGCAACTTTAGATGTTCCTTTGGAGGTTGATATAGGCATTGGAAATAATTGGGACCAAGCGCATTGATTGATTTTCTTTTTAATACACCTAAAAAAACATTTGGCATTCTCTTTGCCTTTTCCTGCGGGATGATGCTTGTAGCTCTTTTCATGGAACATTACTTATTATTAAAGCCGTGCATGCTTTGCTACATGCAGAGAGGTGCAGTTATATTGATAGCCTTTATTGCACTTATTGGCTACTTAATTAATCTTGATAATATAAAAACCTATAAAGGCTTCCTGATTGCAATATTTATTTCAATCTTAGCGGGCATTGCTCTCTCAACAAGACAGCTTTACTTACAAAGTTTGCCACCTGAATTGGTCCCTAGCTGTGCTCCAGATTTAGACTACCTCTTAGAAACTCTGCCATTTTTAGAGATATTCTGGATGGCAATTTCTGGTGATGGGAATTGTGCAGAAGTACTGTGGAGCTTTCTAGGTATAAGCATACCGGGCTGGTTACTGATAGGTTTTTTGATAGCTCTTTTCTACGTTTCAAAGGTCTTTGTTAGCGCAAATGAAATTCATTCTCATAAATAAAATTTAAACTATATAATAGCTCCAATTTTTTAAGGCTAGATTTTAATGAGTAAAATTTATGAAAACCTCACCGTAGACCAATTAATCTCTGAATCTCTTAAAAGAGGTGAAGGTGAGACCGCTTCTAACGGCGCACTACTTGTCAAAACAGGAAAAAGAACGGGGAGAAGCCCCTTAGATAGATTTATAGTTGATGATGAAAAGACCAAAGAGTCTGTTGACTGGGGTGAAGTAAATCGCCCTTTCGATAGAGATGCATTTGATAAACTTTGGAGTAAGGTTGAAGACTACTTAAGCTCTAAAGAAACTTTTGTCTCTTCTTTACACGTAGGTGAGCATGTTGACTATTACGTTCCAGTAATAATTAGAACACAATGGGCTTGGCATAATCTTTTTGGCAAACAGATGTTCATAAGGCCAGACAATTACAACCCTAAAGAAAAAGATTCTTGGCAGATTTTAAGCGCGCCTGAGTATGTTTGTATACCTGAAGACGACCAAACAAATAGTGATGGCGTAGTAATTCTTAATTTTACTGATAAGAAGGTTCTTCTAGCAGGCATGCCTTACGCGGGTGAAATGAAAAAGTCTATGTTCGCTGTTCAAAACTTCCTCCTCCCTGAGAAAGATGTTCTTCCTATGCATTGTGCTTCTAATGTAAGCTCTTCGGGAGAGGTTTGTTTGTTCTTTGGACTTTCTGGCACAGGCAAAACAACTCTTTCAGCAGACCCCAATAGAAATCTTATAGGAGATGACGAACATGGATGGGGATCGGGAACAGTCTTTAATTTTGAAGGCGGTTGCTATGCTAAGTGCATAGATCTGACTCAGAAGAATGAACCTGTTATTTGGGATGCCATTAGAAAAGGAAGCGTTATGGAAAATGTAGTCATAGACCCTGAAACTAAAGAACCCAATTATAGAGACTCTTCCTTAACAGAAAACACTCGAGTGGTTTATCCAAGGGATCATATTGAAAAAAAGGCTGCTGAAAATGCAGGCGGCGAGCCGAAGGCAATCATATTCCTTACATGTGACTTGTCAGGAGTGATACCTCCTGTCTCTATTCTTTCTAAAGAAGCTGCTGCTTATCATTTCTTGAGCGGCTATACAGCTGCAATTGGCTCAACTGAAATAGGCTCAACAGAAGCTTTCAAGACAACGTTTTCTGCTTGTTACGGTGCTCCCTTTTTCCCTCGAGCTGCTGGGGTGTACGCTGACCTTTTGATGAAAAGGGTAGAAGAGTTTGGTAGTAATGTTTACCTTGTAAATACAGGATGGACTGGCGGACCTTATGGAACAGGTAAAAGATTTGATATACCTGTTACACGGTCTATTATAAGAGCTATACAAACAGGAAAATTAGCAGGAGCTGAAACTGAAAAGATTGAAGGCATGAATTTAGATGTTCCTATAAATATTGAAGGGGTTGATAGCAAGTTATTAAATCCAATCAATAATTGGAAAGACCATACTTCGTATAAAATGTATGAAGATAGGTTGGTGTCCCAATTTAAAGATAACTTTAATAAATTTAATGTTTCGCAAGAAATAGTTGAAGCTGGACCAAAGTAAACTATCTTGACTATGGGCTTTTCTTTAGAAGAGTTAAGAAAATCAGAAGCTCTTTTAGAGTTGAACTTTATAAATAGAGGAATAGAAAAAGAAAGCCTTCGGCTAGATTCTTCGGGTTCAATTTCTAAATTACCCCACCCCTCTAAGCTAGGATCAGCCCTCACCAACCCATATATCACAACTGATTTTTCTGAATCACTTCTAGAGCTAATTACCCCAACCTTTAATAGCGCCAAAGAGTGCCTGGACTTTCTTAAAGAATTACATGTATTCGTTTACAACAACATTGATAATGAATATCTTTGGCCATTCAGCATGCCTTGTCCAATAGCTTCAAATGAAGAGATACCTATTGGGAATTATGGAAGTTCAAATCAAGGAATGATGAAGACGATATACCGAAGAGGTCTTGCAAATAGATACGGTAGCATGATGCAAGCGATTGCAGGCATACATTACAACTTTTCTTTCTCAGACAAATTTTTAGAAGTTCTTGCACACCAATCCAATCAAGAGATTCGGTCTTTTAAAAACGAGACCTATCTCTGTATGGCCAGAAACTTTAAAAGGTTTGGATGGATATATTTACTTCTATTTGGCTCTTCTCCCGCAGTCTGTAACTCTTTTGTTGACGGCAAAGAACATGACCTTGAAGAGCTGCCCTCAGGCGGCTTTTATAAACCTTCTGCAACTTCTTTAAGAATGGGAGATTTGGGTTATATCAGCAAAGCACAAGACGATTTAAATATTTCTTATAACAGCATAGAAGAATATTGCTCTGATCTTAAGAATGCTCTGGTTAAAACTTATAAACCTTATGAAGAAATTGGTGAATTTATTGAAGAAGAAAGGGTTCAGCTAAACACTTCTGTGATTCAAATAGAAAATGAATACTACAGCACTATCAGACCCAAGCGTGTTTGCCCTTCAGGAGAAAGGCCTTTAAATATTTTAAGTTCTGAAGGAATAGATTATCTTGAACTAAGGTGTGTTGACTTAAACCCTTACAGCCCAATTGGAATAACGGAAGACCAGATTAACTTCTTAGACACCCTTTTAATTTATTGTTTTCTTGCAGATAGCCCTGCTATTAGTCATGAAGAATCTTCTAGAATACAAAGGAACCACGAAAAGGTAGTAAATGAGGGTAGAGATGAAAAAGCCTTGCTAGAGACGGAAGATGGGTCAGCTCTTTTGAAAGAGGAAGCCAATAAACTCCTTCTAGAGCTAGAAACAGTGGCTGAATTTATGGATAAAGAAGTGTTTAAGGGCCAGAATTTAAATTGGCTACAATCTATTGCAGTCCAAAAGGAAAATCTGCTAACTCTCAATGGAACTCTAAGTGGCCAGGTTTTGGAAGACCTGAAAGACAAAGGCCTTTCGTTTCGAGATCTTGGTAATAATATGTCTAATCTGCATCAGAATACCATGACATCTGAAAGATCTAATTTAGATGAATTATTTCATGATGCCAGCAAAAAATCTTTTGAGGACGTAAAAAATATAGAATCTAAAGAGCAAAAAGATTTTGAAGATTATTTAAAAGAATTTCTAGAGAAGATCTCTTGACGTTTTATAAAGAAACGTTAATTTATCCTTCTACAATTAATAGGAATATATTATGAGAGCTTTTATATGTAATGAATTTGGTCCGGTAGATTCGCACAAAGTAGAAGAAGTGCCTGATCCAGAAGCTGGTCCCGGTCAAGTTGTTGTTGATATCAAAGCAACTGGCATCAGCTTCCCTGATGTCTTAATAGTTCAGGGCTTATACCAATTTAAACCGCCCTTTCCATTCAGTCCTGGAAGTGAAATCTCTGGCGTAATTGAATCAGTTGGCGAAGGAGTTACTTTGCATCAAGTAGGAGATAGAGTAATAGGGAGCGTTGGCTCCGGAGGTCTTCGTGAAAAGGGTGTTTATTCTGAACATCAACTTATGCCGTTGCCTGAATCTATGGACTTTCAAACGGGTGCAGGATTTCCTCTTAATTATGGAACCACCTATCATGCTTTCAAACAAAGAGGTGAGCTAAAAGCAGGAGAATCTGTTTTAGTTCTAGGAGCTGGAGGTGGATTAGGAATTACGGCTATCCATGTTGCAAAAGCTATGGGCGCTAAAGTCATAGCGGCAGCCTCATCCCAAGAAAAAATTGATTTGTGCATTAAAGAAGGTGCTGATGAAGGGATAATTTATCAAAGGGATATGGATCGTGACTTACAAAAAAAGTTCTCTGAGGATATTAAGGAAGTCTCTGGAGGCGGTGTAAATATGGTTTATGATCTTGTGGGTGGTGATTATGCTGAGCCTGCATTGAGAGCGATAGCAAGACATGGAAAATACTTAGTTATTGGATTTACAGCGGGAATACCAAAAATGCCCCTCAACTTAACACTTCTTAAGGAATGCCAAATCTTAGGAGTATTTTGGGGGCAGTTTGCTGCAATCGACCAAGCAGAGAATGCACAAAACTTTAAAGAACTTTTTGATCTTCATGCAGATGGCAAAATTAAACCTTTTGTTACCGAAAGTTACTCTTTAGATGAATCGGCAAAAGCGATAATGACCCTAGAAGAAAGAAAAGT
>PCBA01000021.1 GCA_002730855.1 Gammaproteobacteria bacterium | reverse complement strand
TTAGCTAAAGTTATAGCTAAAGGTAAAAATAGGACAGATGCTGCAAACAAGCTAGCTCTAGCCTTACAATCTCTACATATAGGAGGAGTTACGACTAATAGGGATTTTCTTGTGGCTTCACTAAGGTCAAAGCATTTCCATAAAGGCCAAACGACTTCTGACTTCATAGAAAAAGCTAAACCTCAAAGATCAGTTATTTTAAAAGGTCAGCAATTAGAGCAAGCTACTACTGCAGCAGCTTTATGGATACAAGGCGAAAACAGGAATAATGCTTCTTTGCTAAAAGAAGCTCCTTCTGGTTGGAGGAATTCCAGACTGCCAAGGCAAAAAATAAGCTTTGAATACTCTGATAAAGAAGTAAACGTTACTTACAAAGCAAATAGAGATGGGTCCTTTGATCTAAATGAGAATACTAAGGCAAATATTCTTAAATGGACTACTACAGGAATAGACCTAGAGGTGAATAACACTAGATTCTTTTCTAAAGTAACCAGAAAAAAAGATGATCTTGTTGTGCACGGTCCTTGGGGAGATGCTTTATTAAAAATTCTTCCTAGATTCACTCTACCAGGATCGGAATTACAAGCGGGCGGACTTGTGGCGCCAATGCCGGGTAAAGTGATAGATTTAAAAGTGAAAGTAGGCAGTAAAGTTAAAAAAGGAGATACTTTAGTTATCTTAGAAGCAATGAAAATGGAACATCAAGTCAAAGCAATAGAAGATGGAAAAGTCACTAAAGTCCTAATCAATAAGGATGATCAACTTGAGAATGGGGCCTTATTAATGATAGTTGAATAAAACAACTGGGAGAGCTCATGAGCGCTAATAAAGAAAAAATAATCATAGGTAATTGCAGTGGATTCTATGGGGATAGGCTATCAGCTGCGAAAGATATGGTTGAAGGAGGCCCTATAGATGTCCTCACTGGAGATTATTTAGCAGAATTAACTATGACCATCCTTTATAACCAAAGAATGAAGCGAGGAGAAGACCAAGGTTATGTAGGCACTTTCTTAAAGCAATTTAAAGACGTTGCAGAAAATTGCCAAGCAAAAGGTATAAAGATCGTCACTAATGCTGGCGGACTAAACCCTTCTTCCATGGCAACGAAAATAGAAGAAATTGTTGAAGAATTAAACTTAAATCTAAAGGTAGCTTATATTGATGGAGATGATCTCATTCCTCGATTTGATGAGCTTAGAGAAGCACAAGAGCCTTTAAATAATATTGAAAAGGGAATTTCTTTGCATGAGTATAAAAAAACACCTTTAACAGCAAATGCTTATTTTGGTGCCTGGGGCATAAAAGAAGCCTTAGATGCTGGTGCTGATGTTGTTGTCTGCCCAAGAGTCACAGACGCCGCAGTAGTAATAGGTCCTGCGGCTTGGAAATACAATTGGTCCAGAGATAATTTTGATGCCTTGGCAGGTGCTCTTGCTGCTGGACATATAATCGAATGTGGGGCGCAAGCAACTGGAGGCAATTACTCCTTCTTTCAAGAAGTGCCTTCTTTCTTAAATATTGGGTATCCAATAGCGGAAATTTTCGAAGATGGGAGCTTTACTATCACCAAACATCCAGGTACTGGTGGTCTAGTATCAATTGGAACTGTTACTGCTCAACTTTTATATGAAATAGGCTCGCCCGCTTACATGAACCCAGATGTAATTGGTCATTTTGATACCTTAAAAATAGAACAAGAATCTGAAGATAGAGTCCATGTCAGTGGTTGTAGAGGTTCAAGCGCACCGAAAAGCCATAAAGTTTGTGTCAATCTAGCAGGAGGATTTAGAAATGGTACGGAGATTCTGTTAACTGGATTGGATATAGAAGAGAAAGCTAAATTGGTTACTGACCTTATCTTTGATAATGTCGGAGGAAAAGATCAATTTGATAAAGTAGATGTGCAATTAATAAGGACTGATCATCTTAATCCTGATTCAAACGAAGAAGCACAAGCCGCTTTAAGAATTTCTGTAATGTCTCAAAATCCGGACCTTGTAGGAAGGTTGTTTAGTGCCAAGATTGTGGAATTAGGGTTAGCAAGTATTCCTGGATACACTGGCAGGGCAGGTATAGCAACTGGCCCTTACATACAATATTGGCCCGCTCTCATAGATAGTAAGTTTATAACTGAGAAAGTACATATAGATGGGAAGACAATTGACGTACAGCCAACAAGTCAAATGGATTTTGAAGAAATCTATTACCAAAAGGAACCTTATGAAAATCTTCTTCCTGAAATTAAATCCTATCAATCTACTTCTTTTGGAAAGTTATACGGAACTAGATCTGGAGATAAAGGGGGTTGTGCGAATTTAGGTGTCTGGGCTAAAACTCAAGAATCTTATTCCTATCTATATGAATTCCTAACTGTTGAAAAATTAAAAGAACTTCTGCCCGACCTAAAAGATTTCGAAATTGATAGATATGAATTACCTAACATATTGTCATTAAACTTTTACGTTCATGATATTTTACAAGATGGGGTCTCTTCTTCAACGAGACTAGACGGTCAAGCAAAGTCATTAGGAGAATACCTTAGAGCTAAAGAAGTTGAGATACCTGATTTTTTAATTAATTAAATAATTACTATGACTAAAAATTTATCACTAGAAGGCTTAGTATTTCAGGCTACAAAAATAAATGTTGAGGAGAATGTACTTACTATTACTCTGAACAGGCCTGAAAAAAAGAACGCCCTTAATAATGTAATGATGAACGAAATTTGCTATGCCCTAGCCTACGCCAAACAAGAAAGAAATGTTCGTGTCGTTGTTATAGCAGCAGAAGGTGATGTTTTCTGTGCTGGAGCTGACCTAAGAAGAGAGAAAGCTGAATCTAATGTTCCTAAAATAGAAGGGTCAGATGATATCAGCTTACTAATTAGGCATCTGTATAAACCTGTTATTTGCAAGATTCAAGGGTCTGTTCATGCAGGTGCCCTTCTAATGGTAACCAATTGCACACATGCAATAGCAGTAGAAGATGCAAAATTTTCTGCACCTGAAATCTTAAGAGGGGTCTGGCCGCACATGGTTATGGCAGGATTATTTAGAGTGATGCCCAAAAGAGCAGCTCTTGATTTCTGTATGAGAGGTCAAGCAATAGATGCAACGAAAGCAGAAGAATGGGGCCTTATTAATCAATCTGTACCTAACAATAAACTTGATGAGGTTGTTGTTAATTTAGCTTCTGATCTTGCCAATCTTGCGCCTGGGACAATGCAATTTGGACTCGAAGCCTATGTAAAACAAGATGATTTGAATTTTGATGAAGCCTTGCCTTATCTAGCAAAAAAGAGTGCTGAAACTTTTGCAGGTCCAGATGCTAAAGAAGGTATAGCTGCCTTTTTAGAAAAAAGAGAACCAAACTGGGATTAATTATTTTTTGTTGCTAAATAAATAGAGAAAAGAACAATAAAACCTCCCAAAGCTTGAACGGGCAAAATAGCTTCGTTAACCAAAAGCCAACCATAAAAAGCTGCAGCTACAGGCTGCATCAACAGAATCAAAGAAGACAAATGAGCAGAAATTTTAGAAATCCCATATACGATTAAACCTTGAGCTAAGGTCTGGCTTATTAATGCGTATCCTATTAGTAGACTCCATTCCTTACCTGTATCAGGAATTAATTCTCTTGTTTCAAAGAAGACAATAGGTATTAAGATAATTGCAGTAAAACCTGTAGCTAGCAACAAGGTTTGAGCAGGAGAAAATTTTTCCGTCAATGATTTAATTGAAAGGATATACCCGGCATAAAAGATTGCTGCTATTAACGCTAAAGAATCACCGAAAATTTTCGAGCTATTACCAGTAGATCCAGCAAGTATAACTATACTAACTCCAAGCATAGCCAATAGTAATATAAAGAAGAAAGTAGGTTTTATTCGATGACCTAAAAACACTAATCCAATAAAGCTTACAAAAATTGGAGCTGTATTAGCCATTAATGTTGCATTAGCAACCGAAGTAAAAGCAATAGACCAATTCCAAATAGACATGTCTATGGCAAAACAAAACCCAGAAAGAATTAATATAAAAAGTAATCTCTTCTTCTTTAACAATTCTAGATTTAATTTATTCCCTTCAATCTGTACCCATATATATATAAAAGGTAAGGCTAAAAATACTCTATAGAAAGCTACTAAAGATGGAGAAGATTCGCTATATCTAACGAAGATTGCAGATAAGCCAAGCAAAAAAGATCCAAGAAAAAGAGACACTAGCCCCTTAATTAGTTCATTGGATTTCTCTATCTCTACATTCATAAGCTAAGTTATACTTTAGAATCTAATAATATGGATAGCTTTATTCAAAATAACCAAAAAATAATCTCTGTTTCTGATGTTAATAATTTAGCAAAAGGCTTACTTGAGAAAGAGCTCTCTAATATCTGGATACAAGGAGAAATCTCAAACTTTACAGCGCACGGGTCAGGGCATTGGTACTTTACCATAAAAGATCAAGACTCTTCTTTAAGCTGTGTAATGTTTAAGTTTGATAATTTAAACCTTCTGTTTAAACCCAAAGTTGGTGATGAGTTAATACTTAACGGTAATATTAGTATCTATTCTCCTACTGGACGCTATCAATTCAACGTAAAACATATTGAAGTATCGGGAGAAGGCGCATTACTAAGAGCTTTTGAAGACCTTAAAAAGAAACTGGAATTAGAAGGTCTATTTGACGAGCATAATAAAAAAGAATTACCAGATTTTCCTTTGTATGTTTCTGTTATTACCTCAGCTACAGGTGCTGTACTTAAGGACATAATAAATGTATTAAAAAGAAGATCTCCTTTGGTTCATTTAACGCTTATCGAAACGCCTGTTCAAGGCAAACAAGCTGAAAAGAGTATTTGTGAATCTATAGAAAAAGCTAATGACTACAAAGAAGCTGATCTTATAATACTTGCTAGAGGCGGTGGATCAATTGAAGATCTTTGGTGCTTCAACATGGAATCAGTTGCAAGAGCTATCTTCAAATCTGAAATTCCTCTAATTAGTGCTATTGGCCATGAAACAGATTTTACAATATCTGATTTCGTTTCTGATTTAAGGGCCCCTACTCCTTCTGCAGCAGCAGAAATAATTAGTCAAAATCACAGTAATCTACTGAAAGAAATATCATCTACTCTTAAACAGTTACATTTATCAATTGGTAATAGCTTAAAGCAGAGTAAAGACAACTTACTTTCATTGTCCAAACTTATTAGACGTCCAGGAGATAAGCTGAGGGAAATTTCTCAAAAATTTGATGGGCTAGAAATCCAAGTAATAAACCAATTTGAGAAGCTAATCTTAATATCAAAAAATGAATTAGACTTACTTGCCTCCTCTTTAAATGAAAGATCTCCTTCAGTGTTACTTCAGAACTACGGGTTTAGATTAGAAAGCTCTTCTAAAGGCATTGAACAATCGGTAATAAAAATACTAAAAGATAAAAAATCAGATTTTCTAAGAAACTTAAAAACTCTCGAAGCAGTTAGCCCTCTTTCTGTTCTATCTAGAGGATACTCAATTCTAACAAAAGGTAAGAGTAATGAAGTTATTAGCTCTTCTTCTCAATTAACGATTGGAGAAGAAATCGAAGGCAAGCTCAGTCAAGGCAAGATTTTAACTAAAGTTATTGATATATCTGATGAGGATTAAGATATTCATCTTTTTTCTTCCTCTTATTTTAAGCTCTTGTATGTCTAAGATGCATTTCCTTTCATCTATTCAATGCGATTTCCCTTTACATAGTCCGTACCCTGGAGGTGTATTAAATATTCCTATTAACAACAATAATATTAAAAAAGAAAGTCCATTAATTACAGGTAATTTAAAATTTACTAAATGTAGATCGTCAAACAAATACACCAAAATAATAATCCCAATACCCTTGGACTTTAAAGGGAAAAAAATTAGTGCAAAACAAGAAGAGGCTTTTCTTTTCAATGAATACCTAACTGAAAAATTTTATAGAGAATCAAGAATTACTATCTCAGATGAGAATTTGGTTAACCCTGGTGATGATTTCATTCCAAGAATAAAAGAAGAATATCAATTAAGCTTAAAAGCTAAACAAATATATACACCTAAAAGGTTAAATGCATGGGAAATGAATATTCCAGTAGTTGGTCAAATAAGTAGTGAGTTTGGAGTTAGGAGGTTTATTAACGACCAGCCAAAGAATAGACATAGCGGTATTGATATATATGCGAAAGAAGGAACTGTAATAACAGCCCCCTTAGCAGGAGAAGCAATTATTGCTTCGAACTTCTTTTACAAAGGTAACGCGATCTATATTAACCATGGTGCAGGCCTAGTTAGTAGCTATTCGCATCTTAGTGAAATCAATATTGCGAAAGGAGATTTAGTAGAGCAAGGAGATGTGATTGGGTTTGTAGGCCAAACAGGAAGAGTAACTGGCCCTCATCTCCACTGGGAAGTATATCTAATGGGAATTTCTATAAACCCCGAAGTATTCTTATCCAAACCTCTCTAACTCTTTTCAGATTTAAAAATAATTGCCTCTAAACTAACTTCAGTTTGTGGGCCTATAAGTATTTCTATTAAATTCCCTTCTGGATCCATTATATAAGTAGCTGGAATGCTAGGGGGTTTACTCCATCCAAATAATAAACCGGGGTCATTAAGGATACTTGGAATATTAACCTTAAACTTTATGATCTGATCTTTTAGAACGCTCCCTTGTAATTGGTCAAAGTTGTAAGCTAAAACTAACACTTTATCTTTATTATTGGTGTAGAAATTCTCTAGTTCAGGCATTTCTTTAATACAAGGTGGACACCAATCAGCCCAGTAATTTATAACTAACCATTTTCCTAGAAATTCATTTTTATTTCCCTTATGACCTTCGAATAGTTCATAATCATGCCTTGCACAAGAGCTTATGAGCACCATTAGTATCATGACTGATAATGCTCTGACCTTGTTTAACTTAAGTATATTCATAAAGCTAATATTTAATAAGATAACTATGACTCATTTTATCATTTACCATAACCCAAGGTGCAGCAAATCAAGGAAAACAATGGAAATTCTTAAAGAGAATGATGTTGATACAGAAATAATCTTATACCTTGAAACACCGCCATCTGTAGAAGAACTAAAAAACATCCTAAATAAATTAAATCTAAGCCCTAGAGAGATAATAAGAAAAGGCGAAGATGAATATAAAAGCTATAATCTAAATAATGAGAATCTATCAGATCAAGAGTTAATTGGTGTAATGTCTAGCAACCCAAAGCTCATAGAGAGACCCATAGTGGTTCATGAAGATAGAGCTGTTATTGGCAGACCTCCTGAAAATGTACTCTCATTAATAAATAATTAAATATGGAATCAATATGGAACAAAAAAGTTTTTTTCAAAGATTAAAAGAGAATCCTTTTTCTTGGCTGTTTTCTGGAGAGCTATTTTTCCTCTCTTTAAACAGTTTGTTTGTCTTGATTGTTTTAATATCAATCATATCCTCTATTACTTCGTTGTTCACAGATAGCTATGAAGATCCAACTGGGAAAGCTCTTGTGCTTGCTCCTCCTGGACCAATAGTTGAACAAGTAGCAGTCACGAATGATCCTTTTTCATTGGTAAACGGTTCGTTACCAAGCGAGCTTTATGTTGGTGACCTTTTGGAAGTTCTAGAGACAGCCTCAACAGATAAAAGGGTTACAGATATAGTTTTGAGACTGGACAATATAGATGGGACTGGTCAAGTAGTTTTATATGACATTGGTTCTGCCCTTCAAAAAATAAGAGATGCTGGGAAAAATATAATTGCTGTTGGCGATAGTTACAGCAGAAGTGCTTACTACTTAGCTTCGTTTGCAAATGAAATAATAATGAATCCTGATGGGTGGCTTTTCCTTGATGGCTTTGGTAGATCGAAACTTTATTACAAATCATTTCTAGATAAATTCAAAATAGATTTTAATATTTTTAGAGTTGGGACTTTTAAATCAGCCGTTGAGCCATACTTAAGGAACAATATGTCTGAAGAAGCTAAGCAAGCTAACCTAGCTTATCTTGAAGTTCTATGGGATTCATGGAAAAAAGAAGTTACTGGCAATAGAGCTTCTGATTTGAAAAAAGATATTCAATTCCTTGTTGATAATTCTGATGAAATAATTCAAGACTCTGAGAAAGGTATGGCAGACGCACTTTACTCTTATGGTTTAGTAGACCAACTCCTTAGTAGATCTGAGCAAAGAAAGTATTTGAGAGATAAATTTGGAGATTCAGAAGACGAAGAGAGTTTTTCTCAAATTTCTGGTTTTGAATACTTCCAATTAATACAATCAGAAAAGGATGATAATATCTCAGAAAACAAAATTGCCGTTGTCATAGCAAGAGGTACCATCGTTGACGGCACACAACCTCCAGGGCTAATTGGAGGAGATTCTACTTCTAAATTAATAAAAGAAGCTCATGAAAATGAAAGTGTTAAAGCGATAGTACTAAGAGTGGATTCAGGCGGAGGTGGTGTTTTTGCCTCTGAATTAATAAGAGAAGAAATAGTAGTTGCTAAAGAAAAAGGGATAAAAATTATTGCTTCAATGGGAAATGTTGCAGCTTCAGGTGGATACTGGATTTCTGCTAATGCTAATGAAATATGGGCTTCACATAATACTATTACTGGTTCAATAGGTATCTTTGGAATGTATCCAACTTTTAACAGGGCTTTAAACGATATCGGTATAAATCAAGATGGTGTAAAAACATCAAGAATTGATCTATCTGGAAGGCCCACACAAAAGATTGATCCAGCCTTGTCTAGAATCTTGCAAAAAGAAATTGAATACGGGTATGAAAGATTCTTAAACTTGGTAAGTAGTGCACGAAATATGTCTGTTGAAGAAGTAGACAAGATAGCTCAAGGGAGAGTTTGGGCAGGCTCCAAAGCTCTAGAGTTAGGGCTAGTAGACAACCTTGGTAACCTAAAAGACGCTATAAATAGAGCAGCTGAATTAGCCGAGTTGGATGAATATACAACCTATCTTCCTTCTCAAGATTTAGACTGGAAGCAGCGTATTCTAAGTAACTTCTCTAATATACTTATAGGACTAATCCCAGAATCTTTAAGGGAAAATTTAGTAATTAAGACGATAGAAGTCCTTAATGAGATAGATAGCTTTAATGACCCTAAGGGCTTATATATTAGGTGTGAGGACTGCTTAATCTAGAATCTAGTAATTTTTTAATAAGAACAGGAGTTATCTTCTTTTTCATTTGCAAAGAGAAGCTATCTAATTCATTTATTAATTTAAGTAAATCTGAAAGATTCCTGGAAGTATAATTAATAATATATTTGATTGCTCTTTCCTCTAATTCTATTCCTTTCCTCGTAGCGGATTGCTTCAAAGCTTCTATTTTTTCTTCTTCTGAAATTTCAGGAACTTCAACACCAGTGAATGAAGATAGCCGCGACATTAAATCTACTAGATCTATCTCTAAGTCTTTAGATACTGTTTTCGATGAAATATAAATCTTAGTTTTGCTAAGGAAACAAGCATTTATTAAGTTAAATACTGCAACTTCCCACTCTTCAGAGGATATCATTGACTCAAAATCTTCTATAATAATTGCATCCATTGATTCTAGATTTTGTAAGATTTCAGGCCCAGAAACCCTTTCATCTTCAAAAGAAAAGTGAAAGGTTTTCATCTCTTTATTTATAAATTCTCTATGAAGACCTTTCATTAAGTAAGACTTACCTACTCCTTTATTGCCCCATATAAAGTAAAAGTTAGAGATTGAATCATCTTCAACTGATTTTTTTAGAATCTTTAAACACTCTTTTGTAGATTCACAATTAATAAATCTATCTAAACTGATTACGTCATCTAACTGGACATTTAGATGCAATTGCTCGGGTTTCATTACCATAAGAATTCTTTAAAAATTATTCTTCCTTCCTTGTTAATATAATTAAATAAGCTCAAACAGATAAAAAGAAGCACGCCAGACATAGCAATCCACTCTATAAATAAAGGCAGAAAATCAAAAGAAGACCTAATAAGAACAATTATAAAAAGAGCTATAGTCCAACCAGTATAGTGTTTACCCCAACGATTTGGTAATGCCTGTTTGTCTTCAAATAAAAGCAAAAATAACATTGCGCCAATCAGGATAATCCCATCACGAGCAAGCATCGTATAAACAAACCATAAAGGAAGCTTTCCTGAAAAAGCCAATGCCAAAAGAGTAGCTAGAACTAAACATTTATCTGCTAAAGGATCCGCGAATTGGCCAAAATCACTTATCCAATTAAATTTTCTTGCTAAATAACCATCAAGCCAATCAGACAAACCAGCTACCACAAACAAAGACAAGGCTAAGATATCATTACCCTGGTAAATACCTATACTTATAGGAATTACCAACAAGAAACGAATTCCGGTAATTAAATTTGGTAAAACTGATAACATTTTCTTAATCTTCTATAAATTTGTAGACAAGGTTTTTTTCTGAAGAATCGCTTTCTTCTTTAAAGTTTATATTAATATTTAATAAATTCCTCAAATCTTCTAAATCTCCATAAGTGGACAAATTAAAATATGCCGAGGTCCCTTTAATCACGTCCAGACTGAACTTATTTATAATAACTTGTGAGCCTAGCTCCTGAATTATTTTTTCAAGGGCAGAGAAATTTAATACGCCATTAATAGAAACCTTACTCTCTATTATTTTATCTTTATCTACTAGCAAAGAAGCTTTTGAGTTTATTGAGTTAACCAAATTGTTAAATGAAGGCCCTAAAGTTTCAGCATTTTCTGATAAAGATGACATACAAGAGTGGTCTTCCAAAAGCACTCCAAAATCGTCCGTAATAAAGCAAACTAGCCAATTCTCTAAATTGTACCTCCTGACTGTCTTGTTCATGAATGTCTTAAATGAAACCGCACTTAACGAGTCTAAATACCTCAAATCTTGTAAATCCATTAAAGGAAATGATAAATCTACTAACCTGGTACGGGATAAATCAACTAAATCGCTTCTTAGTCTTTCACAGGATTCTACATAGGTCGGATCTGAAATATTTAAAGATGAGTTAAACGAACAAGGCAAATAAACCAACACTAAAGGAGTTGAGGAAAGCCAAAGAGGAATATTATTTTCTGATAAAAAACTTCTAATTCTATTTCCTTCAAAAAAAAATGTTGCCTTGATGCTATCTGGATCAGAAGTTAATTTATATTTGTTTATATAATTCTCTGGGTCTTTAAATATTGCCTTTAAATTATTGTAATTAGGTGCACTAGAATTTCCTGTTAGGTTTATCATTAATTTCTTTATTGCCTCTTGCATACCTTCTTGAATTGAAATTTTATCCGAACCTTCGATATTTACTTCAACTTCATAACTGCCCTTTAACCCATAAACTTCTGTGCTTTCTACAAAAGAATAAATAGTTACTAAAAAGTAAATAAGAAATAATTTTTTGATCATCTATTAATAAATTGTTTCGATATTGGTAAAATAAGCTATATTCAATTACAAGTCGATGACTTCAGAAGATAAAAATCCTCAAATAGACTATAAACAATCTGGCGTTGATGTAGACGCAGGGCATGATTTAGTTCAAAAGATTAAGCCGTTCGTTAATAAAACTAAAAGACCGGAGATACTTTCTGGGCTTGGTTCTTTTTCAGCCCTAAGCAGGATTCCTTCTAATATTAAGAATCCGATTCTTGTAACTTGCACCGATGGAGTGGGTACAAAGATTGAGATTGCAAAAGCTATGAACAGTTATAAAAATATAGGCATTGACTTGGTAGCAATGTGCGTTAATGACCTGATTGTTAATGGAGCTGAACCTCTTTTATTCTTAGACTATTACGTAACAGACAAACTAGATGTAGATACAGCCAGTCTAGTTATAGAAGGTATTGCTCAAGGTTGCACAATAGCAAATTGCTCTTTAGTGGGAGGTGAAACTGCTGAACATCCAGGTAGCTTCCTTGAAGATAGTTTTGATCTAGCTGGTTTCTCTTTGGGTGTAGTAGATGAAGAAGAGCTTATTGGTATCGAAGGCCCAAAGAACGGAGACCTTCTAATAGGTATCGCCTCTTCAGGTTTCCATTCCAATGGGTATTCTTTAATAAGGAAAGTAATAAAAGATTATGAACTGTCTCTAAAAGACAGGTTTAATGACATTACTCTAGGTGAGATGTTGCTTGAACCGACAAATATTTATGTACAAGAAATATTGGCTTTAAAAAAGATTGTCCAAATTCAGTCTATGGCCCATATTACAGGAGGTGGTTTCTTTGAAAACATTCCTAGAATGCTCAATAAAGATCAGAAAGCCAATATAAAATTTAAATTTGAAGATTGGCCGGCTAATGAAAATTATTTCTGGATAAAGGATTTAACTAACATATCAGAAGAAAATATGCTTAAAACCTTCAACTGTGGTATCGGATTAATCTTAGCCGTCTCACCAGAAGACGAGGAGAGTGCTTTAGGTGCATTAAGTCACAGCCCTTTCTTTTCAAAAACCATAGGCTCTATTGAAGAGAAAGAAGGGAGCGAACCAAACCTAATATTTGTCTAATTAACAATGAACAATTTCAAATTGGCGATTCTTATCTCTGGTAGTGGATCGAATTTACAAGCACTTATAGATCAATTCTCACAAAAAGATAATAAAGTAATAATTAATTGTGTAATCAGCAATAAACGAAACGCTTATGGTCTGGAAAGGGCCAAAAAAGCTGGGATAAGAACTCATTTTGTAGATCATACACAGCATGGAACCAGAGAAGGATTTGACAAAGAATTAATTAAAATACTCAATCAATATAATCCTGACCTCATTGTCTTGGCAGGGTTTATGCGAATATTAAGTGATATCTTTGTTGATAAGTATTTGGGGAGGATAATAAACATACACCCTTCACTTTTACCAAAATACCCAGGATTAGATACCCACCAGAAAGTAATTAAAAATAATGATAGACTTCACGGTGTCACTGTTCATTATGTTGATAAGTCTTTAGATGGCGGTCCAGTTTGTGGCCAATCAATGCTTGAAGTAGAGACTACTGACGTTGAAGAGTTGCAAAATCAGATACATAAACTTGAACATAAATTATACCCTCACATAGTCTC
>PCBA01000020.1 GCA_002730855.1 Gammaproteobacteria bacterium | reverse complement strand
TTTTGATAGGTTGGGGTCTCGACTAGAAAATGCTTCACTATTAAACAAAGCAGGAGTCAGGATATTAATTTCATCTGATAGATGGGAGACACATAATGCTTACCTTAGTAGGCAGGGAGCTGGAATTGCTGTTGCTTACGGATTACCTTGGCATGAAGCCTTAAAGGCATTAACTCTAAACGTTGCTGACATTTTTGATATTCCGAATAGAGGATCGATAAGTACAGGAAATATTGCTGATTTAGTGGTTTGGGATTCAGACCCCTTAGAGGTTACCGCATTTGCAGAGAAGGTATATATATCAGGTAAGCTAATGTCTACACAAACAAGATCTAAATTATTGAAAGATAGATATTTAAATATAGATTAGTTAGAAAGACTTTCTTTAACTAGCTTGCTAACTAAGCCCATATCTGCGTTGCCTTGGATCTTGCTTTTAAGCGAACCCATTACTTTACCCATGTCTTGTGGCCCTTCTGCATGAGTTTCTTTTAAAGATTCATTAATGAAGACTTTTATCTCTTCTACATTCAATTGTTCGGGTAAGAACTCATTAAGTATCTTTATTTCATTCTCTTCTCTTTCAGCTAGCTCATTTCTGCCCGCGTCCGAGAATTGAGAGTAAGAATCTTTTCTCTGTTTTATCATTCTTTGGAGGATTTGAATTACTTGCTCGTCCTCAAGTTCAGTTCTTTTATCAATTTCTTCTTTCTGTAATTCAGAAATGGCCATTCTTAGAGTAGAAGTAGTCTCTTTGTCTTTATTCTTCATAGAAAACTTAACAGCTTCTTCTATAAGAGGTCTGATGGTTTGGTTTGCCATATTGGCTCCTTGGTTTTTAGAAACGAGGTGGTCTGCCCAATCTATTCTTTCTTTGATTTTTCTGTTCTCTCTTAACAGCAGCTGCTTTCTTCCTTTTTAAAACAGAAGTTGGTTTTTCGTAGAACTCACGTTTTCTGACTTCAGGGATTACTCCAGCTTTCTCACACGCACGCTTGAACTTTCGAAGTCCTACATCGAACGATTCATTTGGTCTTATTTTTACTGAAGGCATATAAACTCCCTTATGGGATGCGCAATTCTATAGAACCAATTTTATTTTGGAAAGCCTTTCTTTTTTTTAATTTTTAACGAGAATAGCTTTAATTAAACAAAAATGAATATATTAGGAATTGAAACTTCTTGTGATGAAACAGGTATTGCTATTTATGATACTGAAAAGCAATCAATTATTTCAGAGCAATTATTTAGCCAAGCCTCAAAACACGCAGAATATGGAGGTGTAGTTCCTGAGCTTGCTTCTAGAGAACACTTAATAAAAATAATACCTTTAATTAGAATGGCCTTAGAAGAAGCCAAGTTGGAATTTATTGATCTAGACGGAATAGCCTATACAGCAGGACCCGGTTTAAGAGGTCCACTTTTAATAGGAGCCTCGATGGCAAAATCACTTGCTTATAGTTTGAAGATACCTTCAGTAGGCATTCATCATATGGAAGCCCATTTGTTGATCAATCTTTTAGAGAAACCTGCTCCTAAGTTTCCTTTTCTTACTTTACTTATTTCAGGAGGTCACTGCCTTTTAATAAATACAAAAGAGATAGGTTCTTACGAAATAATAGGCCAAACCATTGATGATGCTGTTGGAGAAGCTTTTGATAAAGTGTCTAAACTTTTAGAACTTGGATACCCCGGAGGACCTTTAATAGAGAAACTTGCTAAATCTGGAGATTCGTCCGCCTTTAAATTTCCCAGACCCATGATAAATAAAGATAATTTAGATTTTAGCTTCAGCGGTCTAAAGACAGCTGTGTTTTATACACTCAAAGACATAACTGCGTTAGACAACAGAATTAAAGCTAATATAGCTGCATCCTTTCAAGACGCCGTTGCCGACACTCTTTTAATCAAATCAAAAAAAGCATTAGAAAAAACAAAACAAAATGAGCTAGTTATTGGAGGAGGAGTGGCTTCAAATAAATACATAAGAAATAAGTTAATAAAAGGCCTCAAAGATAGCAAAATATATTTTCCACCTCTTGAGCGTTGTACTGACAACGGTGCAATGATCGCTTTTGCTGGGAGTTTTTATTTAAGCAATAATAAGAAAAATAAAAATGATCAAGTCAGGCCTAAATGGCCTTTATCAGAATTATAAGATGGATAAAGTATTTATAAATAACCTTGAAGTAGAAGCAATTATTGGCATCTTTGATTGGGAGAGGGAAGTCAGGCAGATAATTTCAATTAACCTTGAAATGGAATTTGATAACAAAATAGCAGCCAAATCTGATGATATTAATGATGCGCTTGATTATAAGAAGGTAGGAAAAAGAGTTACGGCTTATGTTGAAAGGTCTAAATATAAATTGGTTGAAAGTCTTGCTGAACAAATAGCAAAATTAGTTTTAAGAGAGTTTCCTGTTTCTAGCTTAACAGTTTCTGTAACCAAACCAGGTGCCATGAGAGGCTCAGAATCAGTCGGCATAAGAATTACTAGACCCTAATGCATCAAGTATTTGTCAGTATTGGCAGCAACATAGATTCTATAAAAAATCTAGAGGTAGCTAAGGATTTCTTAAATGGTCTTTTTGATTGTACCTTCTCTGGGGCGTATGAAACTATCGCAGAAGGTTTTGAAGGGGATGATTTTATTAACTGTGTAGTTGGGTTTAAAACAAACCTACAACCAAACGAATTAAGAGAGAATCTTAAGCAGATTGAGAATAAGATAGGTAGAACAGAAAGCCAGAAAGGTATGTCTAGCAGGGTTATTGATCTGGATATAATTCTTTATGGGGATTTAGTTATTCGCGAAGATGACTTTGATATACCCAGTAAAGATATAGAAGACTATCTTTTTGTTCTAGAGCCATTAGCCGAAATAGCTGGTGAACTTCATCACCCTGTGTCTAAAAGAACTTTTCTTGAACTATTGGAAGATTTAAAAACTTATTAAATCTTTTCACCAAGCGCTCTAGCTCTTTCAGTAACGGATTCTTCATCTTTCTTTAGATGTTTAACGGCCATGAAAAGCGTTACACAAGGTATTAATAAGATTAATAAGATTAATGCCATTGAGGTCTGCATAGCGTCTCCTGCTGTATAACCTTGATACTCAAAGAGGTCACTAATTCTGCCTAAAATGTAAGGCCCTAATGCAAGCCCAATCATGCTAAGAGTTAGAATGAAGAAAGCTCCTGACATCGCCCTCATTCTAGGAAGAACAAGATTAGTAACTGTAGTTGCAGCACATCCTACATATACAGAGCTTCCAATGTGATAAAGGAAATTAAAGGCTATAGAAATATTCTTTGATTCTGTAAGGATCATTCCTAAGCAGCCGATAGAAGTTATCAGTATGCCTCCTACGAAGATTACATATAATCTTCCGCCAACATACTTTTCTTTTAATTTATCTCCAAAATAACCTCCTCCTATTACTCCTATAAAAGAACCAATGGCGGTAACTAAGCCAATTAAAGTTCCTATTTCTAAAGCAGTCATTCCATGGTAGTTAATATAAAAAGATGGAGTAAATGCAGAATAGGCATAACCCACAAAAGGAATACACGGGAAAGATATAAAGGAATAAACTATAGCCTTGCTTCTAAACATTAAATTGAAAGCTACAACGTCTCGTTTACCCAGGCTTTGTATCCACGTACAGACTAAATAGGCTCCTATTCCCCAAGCTACCCACTGCAAGAAGTCTCCAGTTAATTTATATAGAGAAAAACAAATTATAAAAATGATAGAAGCGATTAGCAGGTTAATAGATAGAGTTTTAAATGAGTCTTTAGAATTAATTAAGGACAAAGGCGTAAGTCCTATGAATTCATTGAGGGCTTCTTTAAAGGGCTCTTTACTTTGTTCGGTAACAATACCTTCACTCATCCCTCTAACTGGCTCTTTAATAAATGTGAAGGTAATTAAAGACAATACAATCCCCGGTAGACCAACTCCCATGAAAGCTGCCTGCCAGCCTTTTAAACCAAAAGGGGCTTGAGAGATATCTGGATAGGTTGAGTTCCAAGTGTCTAAAATCCAGCCCCCTAGGAATAATCCTATTGCTGCTCCTATGTATAGCCCACTAGAGTAAATTGACAGAACAGTTGCTCTTACTTTAGGGGAAAAATAATCTGATAATAGTGAATAGGCTGAAGGGGTGGCAGTTGATTCTCCTATACCAACTCCAAATCTGTAAATAGATAAACTTAGAAAGGATTTAGCGGTCCCAGAGAGGGCAGTCATTAAACTCCAAAAGGCTAATCCAACACTTATTAGGTTTTTTCTGTTCCAGGTATCTGCTAATTTTCCCATTGGTATGCCTACAACAGAATAGAACACACCGAAAGCGGTACCGTATAAGAAGCCTATATCGCTGTTAGATATTCCTAAATCAGCTTTTATGTCTTCAGCGAGGATTGAAAGAATTTGCCTATCAACAAAGTTAAAAATATAAACAATAACCAAGAGGCTTAAAGCGATTTTCGCGTGTCGCCCACCTACGGCAGAATTTTCTTTATCTGACACGGTTTTTCTTTGTTAAGTTTTTAGAATTAAGATTCTATTTTTGCAGTAGCATTTCCTGTAATCACAGCAACATCATTTTGATTGGTTGTTTCGATCTGGAGGTCAACTACTCTCTCACCCTCTTGATCTCTTATATCAATAATTGTTGCAGTACTTGTCAGGGTATCTCCAGGCCATACCTGGTTCGTAAATCTTACCCCATACTTTTTAAGTGCTCCATCACCTACATAGTTAGTAAGCATTGTCCCTGTTAAGCCCATTGAAAGCATTCCATGAGCAAATACACTTGGATATCCTGCTACTTGGGTTGTAAATATCTCATCAGTATGTAGAGGGTTATAATCCCCTGAAGCACCCGCATATTGAACTATTTGCGTTCGTTTAAGGTCTTCAACTAGTGTAGCTGTATGAGTATCACCTATTGTAATTTCATTTTCTTTTAACATATTATTCTCCTTAACTGTCGACAGCTCTTTCAGTTTGAACTCCCACCCCAGTTGCTGTGATTACTAAATCACCGTTTTGGTTCCTATATTCGGTTACACTTTCGCTAAATTTAAGTTTTCCTGCCCTCTTGCTTTCTTTCTCCCATGTATTTCCAGGCTTAGTAGTAGCGTTTAATATGTCACCAGCTTTTACAGGTAGGTGATATTCAAAATGTTGTTCCGCATGAAGGCCCATAGCTGCACCACCGCCTCCACTTTCTCCAGAACCTGAAGAGGGTATAGCGCCAGAGGCTTCTTTGCCTGAGCCAAACCATCCTTCTCCACCTATCTTTGGTCTTAAGAAGTAGTTAGGATCAAATTGAGCACTCGATTGTGCAAAAGTTGGAGGGGCAATTATTGCGCCTAAATCAGTTTTTTTTGCATATTCTTCATCGTGGTAAATAGGATTCGCATCTCCAACTGATCTTGCAAACATCATTATGTGGCTTGCTTCTACTAAAAATTTATCTATAGCCATGTTTTCTCCCTATATATTAGTTTAAAAATTTTCTTCAATTAATTTCCAAGCACCTTCAGCTAGCGGCCTAACCCTGGCTCTCATTTCTTCAGCATTCTTGTTTGCCGCAGTGCCATCTCTTACCCTTCCAAGTATACCTTGTAATATTCCAGCAGATTTGAACAAGTTATAGGCCATGTAAAGTTCCCATTCTTCTTCAAGATCAAATCCACTTGCCTCTATATACATAGATACATATTCTTTCTCAGTAGGTATTCCTTTTTCTAAGCAGTATTTTTCATCTGCTAATAAGGGGTTAAGTCTGTATTGCATGCAATGGTAGCTAAAATCAGCACATGGATCTCCTAAAGTAGATAATTCCCAATCTAAAATAGCTATTACTTCTGGTTTTTCTTTATGAAACATAAGGTTTGTTAGACTGAAATCTCCATGAACAATTTTTAAAGGCTTATCTGATGGTAGGTTATTAGGCAACCATTCAATTAATTTATTCATATCTTCTATTTCTTCAGTTTCTGAATCTTGATATTGCTTGCTCCATATAGAGACTTGTCTTCCAACATAATTACCCGGTTTTCCAAAAGTTTCTAACCCTATTTCATAAGGATCTACAGAATGAAGAGCGGCCATAGTGGAGTTCATTGACGAATAAATTCCAAGGGACTCTTCTTTGGAGTGGTCATTCATAGACGCATCCCATAGAACTCTTCCATCCATATATTCCATTAAGTAAAAGGCTGTCCCAATGATGCTGTCATCTTCACAAAGTGCATAACTGGTTGGGACAGGTACTTCCGTTTGGTTTAAAGCAGTTATAACTCTGTATTCTCTATCAACAGCATGGGCTGACTTTAATAGTTTTCCAGGAGGTTTTCTTCTTAAAACATAAGATTTAGAGGGAGTAGTAATTTTATAAGTAGGATTAGATTGTCCTCCTTTAAATTCTTCAACTGAAATTTCACCTCCAAATCCTGGAACATTTGTATGCATGTATTTTTGAAGTGCAACTGAGTCTATGGCGTGCTTTTCCAGCACTCTCATAGTTCCTGTGTTCTCATTTTCTTTGAATTCCATAGATGGATAAGTTAAACCAGTTAAAGGTTAATTTAAAGAATTAAATGAATATTTTTAAAAAGAAAATCTACCGCCATCTACATTAATTATCTGGCCAGTTATATATTTTGATTGAGTTAGAAAAAAAATTGTTGAGGCTACGTCTTCTGGTCTTCCTATTCTCCCCAAGGCCACCTTGTTTAAAACAGAACTTTTTTCTTCATCAGATAAATCTTTATCATCTTGCCAAAGAATAGCACCAGGAGCAATTCCATTAATTCGAACTTCTGGAGCAAGCTCCTTTGCCAATGATTTTGTTATACTTTCTAAGGCTGACTTAGCTCCTGAATACAGGCTGTATTCTTTAATGCCATTTTTCACTAGAGTATCTGAGATATTAACCACACATCCTTTTGCTTCTTTGAGGTGGGGTGCTAAAGCTTGGATTAAGAATAGGGGTGTAGTTACGTTAGTGTCTGTTAGGTCTTTCCATTCTTTCAATGATGCTTTATCTATTGGAGTTGAATAGAAGCTTGATGCATTATTAACCAAAACATCTAAGCTTTTAGTTATTTGATTAAGCTTAGCTACCACCTTATTGATTGAAGCTTCCGAGTTAAAGTTCGCTTTAACGGTTGAACAAGAATTTTTTCGAATTCTATTTAGTTCTTCCCCAATATTCTCTGCTTCTGCTTCAGAGTTATTATAATGCAGAATTATGTTGAAGCCTTTTTCATGGAGGTACCTCGAAGTAGTTTCCCCAATTCTTTTCGCTCCGCCAGTTATTAAAGCAAATTTCTCATTCATGTCTTAGATAAGTAAAGTTGAACTGCCTCAAGTCGGTCTTTTCTTAGTTTTTTAGCTATTAAGTTACCTTCTTTAAGATCAGAAGAAGCTTTGATATCGTTAATACGTTTTGCTAACTCCTTCCAATTCAATTCATCTTTAAAATTATTGTTTATACAAAAGATAGAGGCTTCTTCAGCTTTTAGGAATCTTTCCTCTTTTCTGTATAGATCTGTTTTTTCTGCCAGTTCAATTATGTCTTCAGCATTTATAGACTCTAACTTCTTAAAATCAATTATTTGACTACATACTACTGAGATTTCTTTATATTCTTTCGGAGCATTGAAAGAATTATTCATTTCCTTTATTGCTGAACTTGGAGCTACCACACAGGCCCACCTAATAGAAGCTTCTATTTCTACTTTACTAACTTTCGAGAGAAAGCTTGAATCAAGATTGCTTAAAGGGCATATCTGGTTTAGGGCTCCACATTCCTCCATTACTTCAAAGTAAGTTTCCGGGTTATCTGTGCCTAATGCTTTATGGGTTTCCATCCATATCCTTTCTTTACTTAAAGTTGTTAATTCACCAGAACTAACAATTTTCTGAATCTCTGTCTTCGTATCATCATCTATTGTAAATCCATGCCCCTTTAATTTTGCTGCAAATCTAGCAACTCTTAAAACTCTTAAAGGGTCCTCTTTAAAAGCATCTGAAACTCTTCTGATTATTTTATTTTTTAGATCTTGTTGGCCATGATAAGGGTCAATAAGATTTCCCTCTTCGTCTTGCGCTATTGCATTGATTGTAATATCTCTTCTTTCAAGATCTTCTTCTAAGCTAACATCCTTATCAAATTCGAAGTTAAATGCTTTATGTCCTTTTCCAGTTTTCCTTTCTTTTCTTGCTAAGGCGTATTCTTCTTTAGTTTCTGGATGTAAAAACACGGGGAAGTCTTTCCCAATCTGCTTGTACCCCTTGCTTATAAGTTCTTCTCTTGTAGTCCCTACAACCACCCAGTCTTTTTCCTCGACTGGTAATTTTAGTAACGAGTCCCTTACCGCTCCTCCAACTAAATAAACTTTCATATTGCTAATTTATCTTATTACAAGAAAAGATTCGATTATCTTCTAGCCTTAAAGCACTTAATTTATTTCCCCAAACACATCCAGTATCCAATGCTGTAACGTTTCTTTTTCCAGTTAGGCCTTCCAAGGCAGCCCAGTGGCCAAATAGTATATGGATTGGATTTTCAAAAATTTTCAAGTCGTGCTCAAACCAAGGCATAAATCCTTTAGGAGCATCGTTTGCTTTTCCCTTGTATTTAAGATTAAGAGAGCCATCCTTTTTACAGAATCTCATACGTGTAAAGTAATTGATGTTTAAGCGTAATCTCTCCTGATTTGAATTATATTCAGAAGGGTGGTTGGGCTTGTCTCCATACATATTTCTTAGAAGTTTCTCAGAGTTTGGCCCTTTCAGGATTTCACTTAATTCTAATGAATTGTTTATTAGATCTTCCTTCGTCCAGTGTGGAGGGACTCCAGCATGAGTCAATAGAAAGGTCTTAACCTCACCATTAATCTTTATTTTATCTATATGATGAAAGCTTAGGTTTAATAACCAATCTACGTATTTTTCTATTAAAGGGTCTTTTAAGATATCTTGAAAAGTATCAGAATTAGATTTATCTCTGATTTTTTTTGCTACAGCAATAAAGTGCAAATCATGATTGCCAAGAGTTATATGGCAATTTTCTCGAATTGAATAAAGGAAGTTTATGCACTCAAGCGATTTCGGCCCTCTATTAATTAAATCACCACATATCCACAATTCATCCTTATCAGTTTGAAAATTTACCTCATTAAGCAAGGATTTAAGTTCATCGTAACAACCTTGAATATCTCCGATAGCGTAACTAGACATTTAGATTAAAGTTTCAGCAATTGTAGAATAGTCCTCGACTGATATATTCTCGGGTCTTGCCTTCGGATCTATTCCAAGGTTCTGGAGTTCCTCTATAGACAAAAGTCTCTTTAAGGATTTCCCTATCATTTTCCTGCGATGCATGAAAGCGGCCTTGGTAACTTCTTGTATTTTTAATGCTCTAGCAGAATTGATGCTTCTTCCTGGAATT
>PCBA01000019.1 GCA_002730855.1 Gammaproteobacteria bacterium | reverse complement strand
TTTAGCCTTTTCTGCAGCTTGCGATTTAGCTTTAAAAGGCAGAATACAGCCGAGCGGTTATACAGAACCAATTTTGCATTCTAAAAGGCTTATATTTAAGTCTTAAATAGCTAGAAGAATACACACAATTCCAGTTGACCTAAATTGGGGTTAATTTAAACTGGCTTTAGGTAATTTTTTATAGAGGTGTTATGAAAAAAATTATTACAGCTTCCTTATTGCTTTTTTTTAGCCTTTTCTCATTATCTGAAGATCTACTATTAATGTCTTGTGATCATAAAGCTTCTATGACGCAAGATATGCTGACTAAAGTTCTTAAACATAGAGATTCTGCATTTAATACTTGTCTAAGCTGTCAGGGGTCTAGTTGTTCTATGAAAACTTGGCAAGATAAAGAAAAAAATAATGAACTAATTTGCAAGAGATTATTCTGCACTCCTAATTTCATAAGCCATGGTTACGTGTTGCCTGGTGATACTCCTAGTGGAAAGAGTTCTTTTACTTATACATATAATATCTCTCAAGAAGGTCTTCTAACAAACATCAACATCCTGGAAGTAACTGGTGTTTACAGCAAAAGAGATGCAAAAAAGTTTTTAAAGGCTTTAACAAGAAAAACTAAATATGAACCTATAATCTTTCAAAAGAAGTCATATGAAATAAATAACTTAACTTCAAGTATGTCGATAAACACAATGTGGGAGGATAGAGATTAAGAATGAAAGGGTACTGGATAGCAAGATGTCATGTAACTAACGAAGAAGAGTATGGGAAATATATAAAATTAGCAGGGCCTGCCATTGAAAAATATGGCGGTTGTTTTTTGGTCAGAGGAGGGGATCAAACAGAATTAGAGGGTGGTAAGTACGAAAGAACCGTTATGGTCGAATTTGAATCCAAGGAGCAAGCGATGAAAGCTTATGAATCTGAGGAATACAAAGAGGCTTTAGAAATAGCTCTAATCTCTTCTGAAAGGCATCTGGTAGTGGTAGAAGGAGTTTAAAGATTTAAATCTTTAACTTATTTTGGAACCGTTCATTGGTGTTTTAATAATTTGTGTGGCCGCTTTTTTGGCAGGCAACCTAAATGCACTTGCTGGAGGAGGTAGCTTCATAACTTTACCTGTATTGATATTTTTAGGCATTCCTCCTATAACTGCCAATACAACAAGTGCCGCTTCTTTATTGCCGGGTTACTTAGGTTCAGTTATTGGATTCAAAAATCTTTATCGTGATTTGGATCGTAAACACATAATAACGTTAACCTGTATAGCTGGTTCAAGTTCAATTCTTGGAGCTTTGTTGTTAATAAATACGAAAGACGAAGTGTTTATATCCTTTTTACCTTGGTTAATTTTACTTGCCACTTTACTTTTTATTTTTAATCCAAAAAGAACCAAGAAGAAAGGAAATCATAGTAATTTACCGCAGTTTCTTGGCGTAACTCTAGTAAGCATTTACGGCGGATATTTTAATGGCGGCCTAGGAATAGCTACTTTAGCAGTCCTTTCTTTAGGCAGGGAGATGACGATTAAGCATTTATCGGCCATTAAATCTTTCCTTTCTTTTCTTTTAACCTCTGTATCGGTCAGTATTTTCTTTATCAGCGGCTTTATAGAATGGCAATATGTCTTTTACATGATGGGTTTTTCTGCAATAGGCGGCTTTTGTGGTGCCAAGTTAACCCAGTCTCTTCCAGAGGGAGTTGTTAGGAAATTTATTATCTTTACTGGCTTTCTTGTAAGTATTCTTTTATTTTTGTATTAATAATATTAATGAAAATTTATATAGCTTTATTCCTTCTCTTTTCTGCTTCTGTTTATGCTTTAGATGGAGAGGGCCTTTCGCAAGACAATTGTGCTTCTTGTCATGAAAATAAAAACCTTAATTTGATCTCTCTAGCATCAATGTCCTACTACTCTCAATCCGATCTACAAAATGTTTTAGAGAAAGGAAAAATGAAAAGCCAAGCTCAGGACCTTTCTAAAGAGCAAATAGAAGCTATAGCTCGGCATCTTTCTAAAGGAGAAACTTATAATAATGCTGTCACCTATAATTACTGTAAACAAAAGCTTTCTTCAGACTTATTAATAGGATCTAGCTGGACTAGCTGGGGCTATGATGCTTTTAATACAAGAAATCAAACTAATACAAATATTGATGCAAGCAATGTAAAAGAATTAAAACTTAAATGGTCCTTTGGGATAGGTGCTGAAGAGGTAAGAGCTCAACCAATAGTAATAGGAGGATTAGTATTAATATCAGGATCAGACGTTTTATACGCCTTGGATAAAAAAACGGGTTGTGTTTATTGGGAATTTCAATCAAAGGCCAGGCTGAGAAATGCCCCTGCCTTTGATGTGCTTACCAAAGATGCTTTGTATGCAGTAGATACAGATTTCATTGTATACAAGATCAATGTCTTGGATGGTGGACTTATCTGGGAAACAATAATACCTAAAGACAAGGAGTCTAATATTGCCTCTGGATCACTTATTCAAATTGATAAACTCCTTTTTGTTCCTATTTCAACTTATGAAACTGCTCTTGCTATCAACCCGAAACATGAATGCTGTAAAAGTAGTGGAGGAATGGCAGCTCTAGATACTATAAATGGCAAGATATTATGGAATCATAGGATATTGGATGAAGCTAAGTTTATAAAAAAAGGTCTTCTAACAAGAACTAAAAAATATGCTCCAGCAGGAGCTGCCGTTTGGAATGCTCCAGGTGTAGATGTAGAAGATGGAAGGGTATTTTTTGGAACTGGACAGAGCACACAATCTCCAGCTTCGGAATTTAGTGATGCCATTATTACTTTAGATATAAGCTCAGGAAAAAAATTGTGGTCCACGCAAACCTTGTCTGGCGACGCTCACAACGTAGGATGCGAAATTCCAGTAGTAAGAAGCATGACTTGTCCGGAAGAAAATGGACCTGATTTTGATTTTGGAGCTTCTGTTATTCAGTCTGCTAGTATTAAAGGTAACAAGATTCTCTTTGCAGGGCAAAAATCTGGTTGGGTCTTTAGACTTAATCCTCAAAACGGAAAGATAGATTGGAGAAAGAGAGTAGGCAGAGGTGGAACTTTGGGTGGAATTCATTTCGGTATGGCGACAGATAATGAGAAGTTATATGTCCCTATATCAGATAGGCAAGTTGGCAGAGAATATGACATGGGCCCGCAACCCGGACTATACGCTTTAGATTTTGAAGAAGGAAAGATTTTATGGTCTTATCAGTTGGATGACATCTGTCAAGACAGAAAGGCGTTACATGGAGAGGGGTATTGCACTGTAGGATTTTCTGCACCTATATCAGTAGCCAATAATGTTTTGTTTGCAGGTTCTTTAGACGGAAGGTTTTCAGCTCATTCAACAGCTACTGGAAAGAAATTATGGGAATTTGATACTCTAAGGGAGTACAAGACTGTCAACGAGTATCCTTCTGTAGGGGGATCAATTGATGCTGCGGGTCCTGTTATCGTTGACGATTGGGTATTTATGAATAGTGGATATTCACAACATGGTCAAATGGCCGGAAATGTTATTTTGGCTTTCTCAAATAAAAAGATAAAAGAATAGTAAAGATGGTTATTTATGGCGTAGCTCTATTATCCTTTTGCATGGTCTTAGGAATTATCTTAGGGGAGTTGTTAGGCAGGCTGTTTGGGGTTGATGCCAATATTGGAGGTATTGGTATAGCTATGCTCTTATTAATTTTTCTTTCAGATTACTTTAAGAAGTCCTTTAGATTAGGCGATATTACAGAAAAAGGAATTACTTTCTGGAGTATGATTTATATTCCAATTGTTGTTGCAATGGCTTCAAAACAAAATGTTTTGGGGGCTATAGATGGAGGCTTAGTCGCGTTATTTGCTGGAGGAATTGCCGTTCTACTTTCCTTTTTAATGATTCCAATTTTAAGCAAGATAAAGAAATGATGGATTTATTAGAAGTCATAAACTCAGTGCTTTCTAAAAATGGACTCATTACCTCTTTTATTTTTGTAGGTTGCATTGTTTGGGTTTCTTATTTTATTTCAGATAAATTGACGGATGGAAAATTCCACGGCTCTGCGTTAGCTATTCTTTTAGGGCTTTTGTTTGCTTATTTAGGAGGTACATACACTGGTGGCGAGCAAGGCGTGGCTGATATTAGTTTCTTATCTGGAGTAGGTTTATTAGGCGGGGCCATGTTAAGGGATTTTGCAATTGTGGCCACAGCATATGGAGTTAGGTTTGAGGATCTTAAGTCATCAGGGCTTGCTGGTGTTTTGTCTCTATTTATTGGAGTTATTTTGTCTTTCTTCGCAGGCGCTGCAGTGGCAGTAATATTTGGTTATTCGGATGCCACTAGTATTACTACGATAGGGGCAGGGGCTGTAACTTTTGTTGTGGGACCAGTTACAGGCAGTGCTTTAGGTGCGAGCTCAGATGTAATAGCTTTAAGTATAGCTGCCGGCTTAGTTAAATCTATTTTAGTAATGGTTGGAACCCCTTTTTTAGCTAAGCATGTTGGCTTAAATAACCCAAAGTCCGCCATGATTTTTGGTGGTTTAATGGGAACTAATAGCGGAGTAGCTGCAGGATTAGCGGCAGTCGACCCTAAGCTAGTTCCATATGGAGCCATGACAGCAACCTTTTATACAGGATTAGGTTGCTTGCTAGCACCTTCCTTCCTTTATTTAATTATTCATATTATTTATTAATGAAAGAGTTAATCCAATTATTAATTATTTGTTTAACCATATCGTCTTGCATCGGCTTACCAATAAGTAATTTTAAATCTAACATTTCTAATACAAGCGATTATTTTTTATGTTTTCCTGATACTGATCCAGTTTTTTTTAGTTTAAACCTACAACAAAAATCTAATCTTCAAAAAGATTTATTAATTGAAAAAGAAAAAAGAAATTTAAACTGTACGACTAGATTTAAAGATCTTAAATCTGGTAAAGAAAATTTAGATGAGATCAATCAAAGAGAATTAGATGTTAAGATTGGAAGATGTAGGGATGAAAATCAACCATGCAGATATCATTAGGCCAAATAATCTCTCTCTTCCTTTTAACTCTTTTCAGTTCATCTTCTTATGGGGAGTTTATTTCACTAGAGTGTTCCAAGATTAATAACTGGCTAGATGAAAAAGAAGTAGTTTTTAAACTACAGCTAGGAACAGAAACGATGAGAGCAATACAATCAACTAGGAAAGGCAACCTTAAGATGGATTTAAAAGTAGATGATAAATATTATAATCTTGGCCAATTTAATGACGAAAAGAAAGATGATTTTATTTCCCTCTTAAAAATAGATAAAAGTACATTGAATGTAGAGTCAGCAAAATATTACAAACTAGATGAACCTATAAACTGCATTAAGTTATAAAATATAAAAATGATCCAATATGCAGTGGTTATTAATTCTGACAAGGCAAGAAATTACTTGGTTGCAGAGACGAAAGAGGAGATAGACTCTTATTGTTTAGAAAATAGTTACGAAATTATAGGCAGACCTCAATACGTAGAACCAGGCATGGTGGCCCATCATTTTATATGGGTAGGAAAAAATAAGAGACCTGCTTTACTTGATATATCTAAACCTAATAATTACTAATGCTTAGATTTATTAGCATCATTTTGCTGAGGCTACTAAAAGTTAATTAGTCTATTTTTACAACAATCTTACCTATTAATTTCCTTTCCGAAAGGTATAAGATTGAATCTTTAGCTTCAGACAAAGAAAAGGTTTTACATATATAAGGATCAAAAAATCCTTCTTCGCAAATTCTCCTTATTTCTTGATTATTCTCTTTGCCTTTTTCAGGATTCTTTCTAGCAAATTCACCAGCTCTAACTCCAATCACTGAAAACCCCTTAATTAATGCCATATTTATGGGCAGGGTAGGTATTCTGCCACTTGCAAAGCCCACAATTAAAATTCTTCCGCCCCAGTTAATACATCTAATGGAGTGGTCAAAAACATCTCCTCCAACTGGATCAAAAATAACATCAGCCCCTAGGCCTCCTGTAATTTCCTTCACTTCGTTTCTGAATTCTACTTTATCTCCCTTGTGAGTTAGAACTGTATGGTCAGCCCCCCAATTTAAGGTTTTTTTTAACTTTTCTTCAGAAGTTCCTGTGGCAATTATCTTTGCTCCAAGATATTTACCAAGTTGTACTGCGGCCATTCCTACTCCTCCAGTAGCTCCATGCACTAAAAGATTTTCACCTTTTAATAACTCCCCTCTTCTAACTAAGGAAACATAGGCAGTAAGGTAAGCTGCATGAAAAGCCGCTGCTTGTTCAAAAGTTAAATTACTTGGCTTAATTCCAACGCTGTTCTCATTAACGCAGATAAGTTCTGTGAGTGCACCTTTACCTAATGCCCCAAAAGTAACTTCATCTCCCTCTTTGATTTTAGATACCTTAGAACCTACGGATTGAGCAATTCCGGATCCTTCCATGCCCAGCCCAAAGGGTAATTCAGGTTTAAGCTGATATTTCCCTTGTGTCATTAAAAGATCAGGGAAATTAATGGAAGCTGCCTTTACTCTTATTAGAATTTCTTTGTCTCTTGGCTCAGAAATCTCGTTTTCAACTAACTTTACTCCAGACATGTTCTCACTAATAGAGCTGCATATCAGAGTTTTAGTTTTTAGCATTTATTTTTCGTCAAAAGGACCTGCAGGTCCTTCGCCATCATATTTATAAGCGATTATTTTCTTAAATGCCTCTCTCTCAAAAAGCATATCAGTCCATCTTTTTATGTTTGGTTTGAAAGCTTCTTCTATGCCTAAACTCTTAGCTAAATAGATGGCATAACTAACGCATATATCGGCTATTGTGAATCTGTTTGAGCATAAATATTCTCTATCTTCTAACGTAGACTCAAGTAACTTTAGACGAGCAAGAAACCATCTTTTATAGCCTTCAGCTGCCTTATCAGCCACACCTGGTTCTTGAAGTGTATACCGTATAAATACTGTTTGGGGAAAGGTTAGAGTGGCATCTGCATGAGTTAACCAATTTAAATAAGATGCGTAATCTTCTTCATCTACATTTACTTTTAAATCAGTAGGCCCATATTTATCTACTAAGTATTGGCTAATTCCAACTGATTCAGTCATTCGTGCTTTGCCATCAATCATATAAGGTATTGTGCCTAAGATATTTATTTCGAGATATT
This sequence comes from Gammaproteobacteria bacterium, assembly GCA_002730855.1. Classification (GTDB taxonomy): domain Bacteria; phylum Pseudomonadota; class Gammaproteobacteria; order Magnimaribacterales; family Magnimaribacteraceae. The sequence continues at coordinate 103 of PCBA01000019.1, read as the reverse complement.
CAGGGACCATGAAGCGAGGAGGGAAGGGCATCATTTCAATCTCATAATCAAGGCCCATTTCTTCAGCTGTCCAAATCGGTCTAACCCCTCTAGATCCTTCAGT
>PCBA01000018.1 GCA_002730855.1 Gammaproteobacteria bacterium | reverse complement strand
CATCCAATTCTTTAAAAATATTTACGTTTTTTGAGCTTAGTTTTAAGTTATTAATGGTTCTTTTAGAAGACCACCAAGCAATTGCTATCTCAAAAACACCAATACCCATATTCTTAAAGTGGCCTTTAACCAAATCATGAATTTCTTCTTCATTCTTATCTGGAAAGCAAAGTTGAATGTTTGCTTTTGCAATCTGTTTTCTGTGAGGGCTGACAGCATGTAACAAATATCCCAATAATGTACCCAAAAATATTATTACTTTATAGGGAAGGAACTTGCATAAATACATAAATCCCATTCCCAACCATGTTGGTAAGTATTTTGGATGCAAGAGCAACAACTTGAAGTTAGGGTTTTGGTTGTGAGGTGTCGATTTATCAGTATTCATTTTTTGGCCAACCCGATAAAACGTCTAAGTATTTTTTTACACCACTATCCACATCTAGGAATTCTTGAGTGTATCCAGCCTTTCTTAATGTGCCAATATCAGCTTCGGTAAAACTTTGATAAGCACCTTTTAAATTCTCAGGGAAATCAATGTAATTTATATGACCCTTCTGATTCCATTCTATTACTGCGTTTGCAACTTCGTTGAAGGTTTGGCTCTTGCCTGTTCCCACATTGAAAATCCCCGATACACTGGGGTTATTCATAAACCATAAATTAACATTTACCACATCATCTACATGTATAAAATCCCTTCTTTGTTCTCCGTCACCAAATCCATCTGAACCTGTGAATAAGTTAACTTGGTCGGTTGTTTTAAGTTGCTGGTGTAGGTGGTAAGCAACACTGGCCATGCTTTCTTTGTGGGCTTCATTCGGGCCATAAACATTAAAATATCGTAATCCTACTATCTGAGACTCATTGCTCCCTAAATGCTTTCTTACAATTTGATCGAATAAGTATTTAGAGTAAGCATAAAGATTAATTGGAGATTCATTTTCCAACTCTTCTTTGAATTTATTTCCAGAGCCGTAAACAGATGCAGAAGAAGCGTATATAAGTGGAGTGGAACCTTCTACGCAGAATTCCAATAATTCTTTTGAATAAAGTAGGTTATTTTGAAAAAGGAACTCTGCATCCCATTCCATGGTATCTGAGCAGGCGCCTTGGTGGAAAATTGCTTTAATATCAGAGGAGTTAATTTCCCTTTTCTTGATTAATACCAAAAATTCTTCAATACCTAGATATTCTTTGATTTGACAATTTTTTATGTTCTCTTCGAGAACTTCATTGTCGTGATTGTCTACAGCTAAAATATCAGAAATACCTAAAGAATTAAGATTTCTTATAAGATTTGAGCCTATAAAGCCGTTACTGCCAGTGACTACAATCATTTTTAGAGATTTAATTTATTATTTGTAGCTATGTTAGCATACGCAGATGCCGAGAATTATTTATACGGCCTTATTCATAGCCCTTATCCCCGCTTATTTTATTAGGCTAGCTTGGCGCGGAATAGGCAATAAGAAATATCTACGAAGGTGGGGAGAACGTTTAGGCAAAGCCAATGTTAGACCTACTAAAGACAAGTCAATTGTTTGGGTGCACGCTGTTTCAGTAGGAGAAGTAAATGCCTCTATTCCACTTCTAAGAGCATTAATGGAGGAATACCCTGGCTCAGAATTTTTAGTCACAACCTCAACGCCCACTGGTTCAGACATTCTTCTTTCAAAGCTAGGAAACAAAGTAAAGCATCAGTACGTCCCTATTGATATTCCGTTTTGTATTAATCTATTTATAGAGGTTTGGAAACCAAAAGCATTGATTCTATTGGAAACTGAGATATGGCCGAATATTATCCATTGTTGCAAGGAGAAAGGAATTATTACCGCCTTAGTCAACGCAAGGCTCTCTGAGAAATCTAAATCAAAATACCTACGATTTAGTTCTTTAATTCAACCTGCTATTGATTCTTTAGATCTTATTTTGGCCCAGTATGAGTCTGATGCGTGTCGATTTAACGAGATTGTTGCTGATAAAGAGATAAAACTGTGCGGGAATCTTAAATTTGATCAAGATATACCTGAAGAGTTAGAAAGCATTTCGGGTTCTATAAGAGATTCATGGTCTATAGAAGGCAAGAGGAGGCCAACGCTTATTGCAGCTAGCACTCATGAAGGTGAGGAGGTCATAGTTTTAGAGGCATTTAAATTAATCTTAGAAACAATAAATGATGCTTTGCTTATAGTTGTCCCAAGGCATCTTGAAAGATTTATAAAAGTTAAATCTTTAATAAATGATCAAGGTTTTAACTCATCTTCTAGATCAAAGAAAGAAGATGTCACTAGAGATGTTCAAGTCCTACTAGGAGATACGATGGGGGAATTGAACTTCTTTTATTCTGTATCGGATGTAGCTTTTGTAGGCGGAAGTTTAATTGATCATGGAGGTCAGAATCTTCTTGAACCGGCCGCTCAAGGATTACCGCTATGCTCTGGACCCAGTGTAAGGAATTTTGTAGAAATATCAGATCAACTAAAAAATGTTTCAGGGCTAAAGATTATTAATAACAAGAACGAATTAGCTGATTATTTTATAGATTTAATAAATGATGAAAATAATTTACAAAAAACCGGCCAAGCTTCAAAGAATATCTTTATAGAGAATAGAGGGGCTATAGACATTATAAGAAAAGGCTTGGGTTCTTATATCGATAAGGTGTTATGATTCAGACGGGGAAGTACTTTGGAAAAGGATGAGGTTTACAAAAGAGTCAGAGCAAAAGTAGAAAAACTATTTGGGTTCTACACTCATTTGGCAGTTTACCTATGTGTGAACGGTATTCTTTTCACTATTAATCTGATGACCTCTCCTGGTTATTTTTGGGCTATATGGCCGCTGATGGGTTGGGGTATCGGTTTGTTCTTTCACGCTTTTGGGGTTTATGGATCAGGATACAAAGAGCGATTGATTGAAAAAATGGTCGAGAAAGAGAAGGGGCAGCAGTAAAACTGACTAGGAACCTTCGCTGCGAACGTCCCCGTCCCCCATATCGAGCTACCTCAGAACTGTTCCCTACGCCTCCCGCCGAAACCTGTCATGGCTTGGTACACATCCAAAACCTACTCAAATTGCAGACGCTCTAGTTTATGTAGGTGGGTAAGGGGCTATAGACATTATAAGAAAAGGCTTGGGTTCTTATATCGATAAGGTGCTATAGTTAAAAACAATATAAAACTTTGGAGAAATTTATGAAAATTAAGATTATAGGTATAGTAGCAGCTATGTTTTTGATTACTTCTTGTTCAGGAAGTGATCAAAATAAAAAAATTAAAATTAGTGACGCTGCAGAAAACACCGCTTACGTTGAATATCTTTGGTGTAAGAATGGACCTGACATGTCTGAAGAAGCATTTGGTGCCATGATAGAAGAATGGAATGGGATCTTAGATGGGTTGGAAACCACCGTAACAATGTCTGTAGGTCTGGTTCCTAGAACCGAAACAGATCTGTATGACGGAATGTGGGTTTTGGTTTGGGAGTCTAAAGAGCAAAGTGAAAGAGGCTGGAAGGAATGGCTTGATGGCCCTGCTGAGTCTTGGACAGAAAGAACCAATTCTATTCTTGCTTGCGGAGCATCTGATAATGGAGAGGTATTGAATTATGGTTTTGATGTAAGCAGCTTTAGGGCTGCAACTGCTCTAGATAGTGAGCCAGGAGGAGTAGTAGGCTTTGCTTTTTGTAGTTATACAGAATCATTTGGTTCGCAGGAATTGCTAGAAAATATTACGGCCTATAATGGTTGGTTAGACTCTGCACAGGAAGCAGCAGGAAGTGGTTCGCCTTATTTTTACACCATTCATGAGCCTGATTTTGAAACTCCAATTCCCGGATCATCTGTAGGTTCTTACGATTACGCTTTCCATCATTTTTGGGATTCTGAAGAGGCTAGGGCACAAGGTGCAGCTTTGTTTGCTCAAACAGCTCCTGCCCCTCAAGGACCTCAACCAGATTGCACTCAGGAGATGTTCTTGTTTGATAGCTATCCTTTTAGGACACCTCAAATGTAAATTTTATCCTGTTGGGGCTTTCTCAGGCCCCAACAGGCTCTATGTTGGTGCTTTAGATATATCAACGCACTAATTTAGTTCCTTCTTATAACAGCTAAATACCAATAATCCCTTAATTAAAGGGTCTTTTATTATGATTATATTTTGGCATATAGATTGCATATATATTTATGTAAAGGAAACTTTATTTAACTGTCTTATTTCATTCTTGTGTAGTAAGTTAGTGATTTAAGAAAATAGGAGCTTTTAATGAAATTAATAACCGCAATAATAAAACCATATAAATTAGACGAAGTTAGGGAGGCGCTTTCTGAAGTAGGCGTTACAGGCTTAACTATCACTGATGTTAAAGGTTTTGGGAGGCAAAAAGGACACACTGAGCTCTATAGAGGTTCCGAATACGTAGTTGATTTTTTGCCCAAAACTAAAATAGAGGTAGCAGTAAGCGACGATAACGCTGAAGCTGTGATTGATGCTATATCTAAGGTTTCAAATACCGGAAAAATTGGTGATGGAAAAATTTTCGTATCTTCATTAGAAGAGGTTGTCAGAATTCGAACTGGAGAATTAAACGAAGACGCTCTTTAAAATTTAAAGGTAATTTTATGATCAAAAAAACATTATTTATCTCGATTCTTTCCTTGCTTTCCATAAATGGCTATGCGGAAGGGCTTGATTCAGGAGACACTGCATGGATTTTAACTTCAACAGCTTTAGTTCTGTTTATGACTTTACCTGGATTGTCTCTCTTTTATGCAGGTCTAGTTAGAAGTAAGAATGCAATTTCTGTACTTATACAATGCTTTGCAATTGCTTGTATAGTCTCTATAGCCTGGGTTGTATACGGATATAGTTTGGCATTTACTGGGGATGGAGCATTTTTTGGAAGTACTAGCGCTTTCTTCTTAACGGGTATAGGTAGAGATACTTTGGCGCCTGGTACCACTATGCCTCATTCTCTTTTTGTAATATTTCAGATGACTTTTGCAATTATCACACCTGCATTAGTTGTCGGAGCTTTTGCAGAAAGGATGAAGTTTGGAGCTATGTGCATTTTCTCATTGTTATGGTTTACAGTTGTTTATATACCTGCCTGCCATATGATTTGGGGAGGAGGATATCTTGCTGACGTAAAAGACTTTGCTGGTGGTTTAGTTGTTCATTTAACTTGTGGTGTTGGTGCATTAGTGACTGCAATTGTCCTTGGGCCTAGAAAAGGGTTTCCTTCAACAGCTATGCCTCCACATAATAGAACGATGGTAGTAACAGGAGCAGCGATGCTTTGGGTAGGATGGTTTGGTTTCAATGCCGGAAGTTCTTGGGCGGCGGATGGCCTGGCTGGAATGGCAATGCTTGTTACTCATATAAGTGCAGCAACAGGAGCTTTAACGTGGATGCTTATAGAATGGATTAAAGGAGGAAAACCAACAGTTATAGGTATTGCAACAGGTATGGTAGCGGGTCTTGCAACTATTACTCCAGCAGCTGGAAGTGTTGGTCCAGAAGGTGCTTTATTAATAGGTTTAATGGCAGGAGTTATATGTTTTTATGCTACTCAGGCCGTTAAAGGGGTCTTCGGTATTGATGATTCTTTAGACGTATTTCCAGTTCACGGAATTGGAGGAATGATTGGAATCATAATGGTTAGTTTTGTTGGAGTTCAAGGAGGCTTCCTAGGTTCAAGCGCTGGAGAGTCTTGGGTGCCAATGGAACAATTTGTTGTCCAGTTAAAAGGAATTGCGGTAATAGGTCTTTGGACTGCAGTTGCTAGTTGGGTGATATTAAAAGTATTAGGTTTAGTAATGCCATTAAGAGTAAGCGAAGAAGAAGAGTATGAAGGCCTTGATGTAGTTGAGCACGAAGAAAGAAGCTATGATCTAGTTTAGCCTTAGAACAAATAAAAAAACCGATATTTACTATCGGTTTTTTTATGTTTGTTTGTTAATCATCTAAAATAGATTTTGTGGAAAATAAACCGTTAATTGCAATCATGGGCCCTACAGGTATAGGCAAGACAAGCTTAGCTCTAGATATTGCTAATCAACTTGATTCGGAGATTGTAAGTGTTGATTCAGTCCAGGTTTATAAGGGTTTAGATATTGGCAGTGGAAAACCTCCCAAAGAAATCCTTTACGACTTTCCTCATAAGCTTATAGACGTAGTTGATCCATATGAGGCTTATTCAACAGGTAATTTTCAGGAAGATTGTGCTAAAGAATTAGACAAAATAACCTATACCAATAAAACACCTTTGTTGGTGGGGGGAACAATGCTTTATTTTAAGCATTTATTCTTTGGCTTCTCGGACTTACCTAAATCCAATGAAGAGACAAGAACGGCAATAGAAAAGGAAGCAAAAGAGATAGGTTTAAGTTCAATGCATGACCAACTACAACTTATAGATCCAATCTCAGCTGAGAACATCCATCCAAATGATTCTCAAAGAATTATTAGAGCAATAGAAGTGTATAGGTCTACAGATATAACTTTATCAGTATGGCTTGAAAAGAATAAATCTCAGATCCATAAATCTTTAAATAAATATAAAGTTTTTCAATTTGCGTTGAAACCGTCTAACAAAGAAGAGCATAGAAAAAAAGTAGGTGTACGATTTAAACAAATGTTGGAAGATGGCCTTATTGGTGAAGTTGAGGGCATATTAAGTAAAGAAAAGATGGACTCTTCAAAAACTTCTATGAGAAGTGTAGGCTATAGACAAGTTAGTGATTATCTAGAGGGTAAACTCTCTTATGATGAAATGGTCTTTCGAGGCATAACAGCAACAAGGCAGTTAGCTAAGAGGCAGATGACTTGGTTAAGAAGTTGGGAAAATATTATATGGCTTGATGAGCATTCTACTGATAATGTTAATTATATTTTGAAGTATATAAATAATCATGAATAGCCAAAATAAATCAGGTCCTATTTCAGTAATTGTTCATGTAGAGAGGTCTACAGTCAATCCTGATAATCTTTCTCTAAATTCAAGTGATGAATTTAGAGAGTTATGCATGTCTTCTGGTTCGGTAGTAGGGGCTGAAGTTTTATGCAAAATAGATAGACCCACATCCAATTTTTTTATAAAGAAAGGTAAGTTAGAGGAAATAAGAGATCAAGTAATACAACTGTCTGCAGAATTAGTTATATTCAATAACAACCTCTCTCCATCCCAGGAAAGGAACTTAGAAAAGGCTCTTAACACGAGAGTCTTAGACAGAACCTCATTAATTTTAGATATTTTTGCAACCAGAGCTACAAGTCATATAGGCAAATTACAGGTTGAACTTGCTCAACTATCTCATCTCTCAACTCGTTTAGTAAGAGGCTGGAGCCACTTAGAGAGACAAAAGGGTGGAATAGGTCTTAGAGGACCAGGGGAAACCCAATTGGAGACCGATAGAAGATTAATTGGTCATCGAATTAGGAGTATTAAAAAAAGATTAGATAAAGCTCACAACCAAAAGGAAGTTAATAGATACTCTAGAAAGAAAGGAAGGAGTAAAGTTGTTGCACTTGTTGGATATACAAATGCAGGAAAAACTACACTATTTAATTACCTGACTGAAAACTTCTTGTATGCAGCTGACAAACCCTTTGCAACACTGGATTCTGTAACTAGAAAGAATTCAGTGCCTGAACTCAAGAATCTTTTGTTTTCAGATACAGTAGGCTTTATCTCAGATCTACCTACTCAATTAGTTGAATCCTTTAAGGCAACACTAGATGATCTACAATCGGCTGACTTACTTCTTCATGTTGTTGATATTTCTGATAAAGACTATAGGTTCAAGAAGGCAGAGGTTAATAAGTTGCTACATGAACTTGGACTGTCAGATATACCTATCATTAGGGTTAACAACAAAAGTGATAAAGCAAATTTAACTGATTTAAATGAGATATCAGAAAATAATAATCAACAAGTTTGGATATCTGCACTTAATGAAGAAGGGCTGGATAGTTTATTTAATGAGATAAATTTATGTTTATTTGGACTTCCGAGAGAAAAATGGGTCTCTTTGTACCCTGAACTAGGATGGCTTCGAGCAAGATTATATTCGTATGGAAGTGTCATTGATGAAAGAACATCTGAATCAGGTCTGATACAATTACGCATTAAGAGTAACGAAAATGAGTTGAAGGAATTAAAGCTCATTAAAGGGTTCGAAATATTAAATGATAAATTAACACAGGAAGCAATATAACGATGTCTTGGAATGGTAATGATAAGAAAGATCCCTGGGGTAGAAATGATGCTCCTCCAGAGATTGATGAAGTAATTAATAAAGCAAAAGAGAGAATTAATTCTATTTTTGGAGGCGGATCTTCAAATGGTTCTTCTAGAAGCGGCTTTTCAAAGAAGAATTTCTCTTACTTTTTTGTGATTCTCTTTCTTTTTTGGGTTGGTATAGGAGTCTATCAGGTAGAACAGGCCGAGAGGTCAGTTGTTCTTAGATTGGGTAGCTTTCAAGAAATTAAGGGTCCCGGTCTAAGGTGGAACCCTCCTATTATTGATAAGTGGGAGATTGTTGATGTGGTTAGGGTAAGGCCGCATAGGCATGACGCTTTAATGTTAACGAAGGATGAAAATATTGTAGATGTGACCGTGTCGGTTCAATATCAAATTGCTGACCCTAAGAAATACGTTTTAGATATCAGAGACGCTGATGCTAGTCTCGCTCAAGCTACAGAAAGTGCTTTAAGGCATGTCGTGGGCAGCTCTATTATGGATGATGCTCTAACAACTGGCCGTGAGTTAATCGCACAAGAAGTCAGGACCCGATTACAGAGGTATCTCGATAAATACAGCACTGGATTAGAGGTGCTAATTGTGAATATTGAGGATTCATCTCCCCCTAATCAAGTTCAAGAGGCTTTTGACGATGTTATAAAAGCAAGGGAAGATGAAGTAAGGGCTCGAAATGAAGCTGAGACCTACGCCAATGGATTGGTTCCAGAAGCTAGAGGAGAGGCACAAAGAATGCTTCAAGACGCCGAAGCCTATAGAGAACAAGTAATATCTGAAGCTCAAGGAGATGCTGCCAGATTCAACCTTTTATTGACTGAATATCAAAAAGCCCCAGAAGTTACCAGAAATAGACTTTACTTAGATTCTATTCAAGGAGTTATGTCAAACAGCACGAAAGTGATGATTGATGTAGAGGGAGGTAATAACATCCTCTATTTACCTTTAGATAAAATAGCCCAATCTGCAAGAAATCTTGAAGATCTTGATATCCCTTCGAGCGAGACAAGCTCAACAACATCAATAAGAGAGCTAACAAATCAAGTAATAGAAGAAATTAGAAGAAGAAATAGGCAAGAGGAGAGAAGGTAATGAAAACATTAAAATTAATTTTATACCCCACTCTTGTTTTAGGTTTTATATTATTAAGCCAATCCATATTCGTTGTCTCCGAAAAGGAGAGAGCTGTTAAATTGAGATTTGGTGAGATTATTGAAGCCGACGTAAGACCTGGACTTCATTTTAAATTACCCATTATCAATACTGTAAGGAAGTTTGATGCCAGGATCTTAACTTTAGACGCTGCACCACAAAGCTACTTAACCTCTGAAAAGAAAGCTCTAACGGTTGATTCTTTCGTTAAATGGAGAGTAAGTGACGTAGTTAAATACTTTACTACTACTGGCGGAGATGAAGAAAGGCTAAGAAGACTCCTTATACAAAGGGTAGATGCAGGTTTAAGGAATGAGTTTGGTACTAGAACTGTAAAAGAGGTTGTATCCGGACAAAGAGACGAGCTGATGGATAAACTTGCAACCCATTTAAATCTTATAGCTAAAGATGAATTAGGAGTTGAAGTCATTGATTTAAGGGTGAAGAAAATAGACTTGCCACCAGAGGTAAGTGAATCTGTCTTTAATAGAATGAGAACTGAAAGAGAAAGGTTGGCAAAAGAACTTAGGGCTCAAGGAAATGAAGTAGCAGAAAAAATTAGAGCTACTGCAGATAAAGATAAAACTATTATTTTGGCTAGTGCTTACAGAGAAGCTGAAGAGATAAAGGGAAGTGGCGATGCTGAAGCAACGTCGACGTACGCTAATGCTTATTCTAAAGATCCAGAGTTTTACGACTTCACGAGAAGTCTGAAAGCTTATGAATCAACTTTTGAAAGTAAATCAGATATTTTATTAATTAATCCAGATAGTGATTTCTTTAAATATCTTGATGATTCCAAAGCTCAAAATAAATAAATGACATCAAAAGTACGCTGGAGTCTTCCGGATGGCGTAGACGAGCTACTAGCGCCAAAAGCTTTAAACGTTGAAAAACTTAGAAGGAAACTAATAGATCTTTACGTATCTTCTGGCTATGATTTTATTATTCCCCCTCTATTAGAGCTTACAGAAACTCTTGGTGGAGAGGCGCATGATGAAATAAGCTCTTATGCTTTTAGTTTTAAAGATGACTTAACAGGAAAACAATTATCTATAAGGCCAGACATTTCTGAACAGGCTTCTAGAATAGATGCTTATCGGTTAACTTCTAACGAAACCATTAGGTTGTGTTATGCAGGAGACGTCGTAAAAAAGAAAATTTCGAAAGTTCTTAGATCAAGGGCAACTATACAAGTCGGTGCAGAAATATTTGGTAACTCGTCAATAGAATCAGATTTAGAAAGCATTTCTCTTATGGCTAAGAGTCTGAAAGAAGTGGGCGTAAAAGATATTACCATTAGTTTGGGGCACGCTGGTTTTACTTCAGCAGTAATAGACCAATTTAAGCATCTTGAAGTGGAAACTATTAATAAAATAGAAGAAGCATTAACAAGAAAATCTAAATCAGATATTGAAGATTTAGTTCAGGAAGATAATAAAAATCTACTGATAGATCTTTGTGATATGTACGGAGGAGTGGAGATTATTGGCCTGGCCAGAAAGTCATATGAAGTTTTAGGCAAGGAAGTCTTAGGCTATTTAGATTATATAGAAAGAATAATAGAAGAATTAAATTTAGACTCAGATATAAAGATACATGTAGATATTGGTGAGGTTCAAGGTTTTAAATACCATAATGGTATAGTTTTCTCTGCTTATACCCAATCTGTTGGATATGCGCTTGCAAAAGGTGGAAGGTATGATGGCTTAAGAAAAACTGAAGATGATGATAGGCCTGCCATAGGCTTTGACCTTGATTTGCTGGCTGTAGCTAATCTTAAAGAAGAATAAGATGTCAAAAACTATTTCATTACTTGGATTGCAGTGGGGGGATGAAGGTAAGGGTAAGGTTGTTGATCATCTAGCAAAAGATCTTGATGCGGCAATAAGGTATCAAGGCGGTCATAATGCAGGACATACTTTAATAGTAGATGGAAAGAAAATTGTTTTTCATTTATTACCTTCTGCCATCTGTCATGAAGATATTCATTGTTATATTGGCAGGGGAGTGGTTGTGAGTTTAGATGCTTTATTCGAAGAAATTGAAGAAGCGCAGGAACTGATTGGAAATATAGAAGATAGACTTACTATCAGTTTAGCTTGTAGTTTAATTCAGCCTTACCACATAAAACTAGATCAATTAAGAGAAAGTTCTAATAAATCTACAAAAATAGGAACAACTGGAAGAGGCATAGGAACAGCTTATGAAGATAGAGTGGGTAGGCGTTCTGTAAGAGTTATAGATTTATTTAATGAAGATAATCTTAAGAGTAAGTTAGAAGAAGCCCTGGATTTCTATAATTCTATTTTTAAGCATTCCTTTGGATCAGAAGAAATAGATCTAAACGAACTTTTTGATAAAAACTTGCAACAAGGAGAAAAGTTAAAACCTTATGTCGGCAATGTAATACAAGAAGTGAGAGACCTGCAGGATAAAGGTAAGAAGATATTGTTTGAAGGCGCACAAGGTGCTTTGTTAGATGTTAGTCTAGGGACTTATCCGTATGTAACTTCAAGTAATTCTTCTGTAAGTGGAATAGCTTCAGGAGTAGGTATAAGCCCAACTGATATTTCTTATTCTCTGGGAATAGCAAAAGCTTACGCTACAAGAGTAGGGGAAGGGCCTTTCCCTACTGAACTTTTTGATGAAACAGGAGCATATCTAGCCGAGAAAGGAGGAGAGGTAGGAGCTACAACTGGTAGACCTAGGCGTTGTGGATGGCTTGACACAGTTTTACTGTCTAACGTAGTCAGGTTAAATGGGATAGATGGCCTATGTATAACTAAAATAGACGTATTAGATGGATTAGATTCTATAAAGATTTGTACTGATTACAAAAGTAATCTTAACAGAGATGAAATGATTGAAACTATGCTTATTGAAGATGTCATCCCTGTTTACACAGAATTAGAAGGATGGGAAGAGCCTACCGAAGGTATACAGAATTTTGATGAATTAAACCAGAAAGCTAAGGATTTTATTCAAAATATTGAAGAAATATGTAATGTACCTGTTATCATGATTTCAACGGGCCCCAAAAGGGAAGATACTATCATTAGAGAATATCCACTTTGATATGAAATTCATTTTCAGTTTAATTTTACTTATACCTTGTTTATTATCTTCGGAAGAAATTATCTACGAAAAAGGTAATGTGTTTGAATCTAAGAAATCCCACTCAATAGTTTTATACGAATACAAGGCAGATGCGACCAGAGTAAACCTAGCCAGGCTACACTCATACTCAATTAAAGAATTTATGGACTTCGGATCTGTTGATGTAAGAGACATATATAAAGTTAGGAGAGGAGATACTCTTACTCTTTCTGAAAGTTATAGAGATGGAGAGATCTTCAAGGTAGAGCTCAAAAGTGGTTCAACGAAACGTGAAAAATACTTTATTCTTTCAGATGATCTAGAAGACTCTTCTTTAGTTAAGTTAGAAGTTAAAACTTAACACTTCAAATGAATCTATATCTAAAAAGAACTTTAGTAGGTCTTTTGGTGTTAATTGCCCCATTTATTGTTCTTTTCTTCATATTATTCTTTAACTTGCTAGGTAAGCAATCAGAATTAGGAAATATAGATAATCAAGGAGCTAAATACTCTTCTTCCCAGATTTTGAACGAGAGTCAGATAAGTAAGAGAATTTTTTTTGGTGATCTTCATGTGCATACAACTTATTCCTTAGATGCTTTCTTAGGGAATTTGCCTATATTGGAAGGTGAAGGTACGCACCCGGTTGCAGATGCCTGTAATTTCAGTAGGTTTTGCGCCAATTTAGATTTTTTTGCTGTAACTGACCATGCTGAATTTTTAACTAGAAGAGAATGGGAGGACACTATAGAGTCGTTGCAAAATTGTTCTTCCATTTCTCTAGGTAATGATGAAGAAGAGATAGTTCCTTTTTTGGGGTGGGAGTGGACACAAACAAGTCTAGACCCAGCCAAGCATTACGGTCATAAAAATATTATAGTGAAACCTCTTGAAGGGGAATTGCCTTTCAGGCCAATTGGAGCATCAGGAAGCTCTTATCAAGAAATGGCTAAAACACCTTTGGTATATATGTATGGAGCTTTACTTTATGACTATAGGAATATGTCTAATTATTTTAATTGGAGGCATAGGCAATTGTTTATTCAAGATTTAAAGCTTTGTAAGGCTGGAGTCCCTGTTAGAGATTTACCAAGAGATTGCCTAGAAAGGGCAGAAAAGCCTGAGGATCTATTTAGCAAATTAGATGACTGGGGTATAGATTCGCTAGTCATTCCTCATGGAACTGCTTGGGGCAATACATCTCCCCCTTTGGCTTCTTGGGACAATCAACTTGATTCTTCAAATCATAATAAAAAATACCAAAAGTTGATTGAACTATACTCAGGACACGGAAATACAGAGGAATATAGACCTTGGAGATCGATAAATATTAATGATTCGGGATATGCCTGCCCTCAACCTTCGGCGAATTTTATTCCTGATTGCTTTCAAGCAGGTGAAGTAATAAGAGAAAGATGCAGAGTGTCTGCAGGAAGCAGCAATGAATGTGATCTTAGGGCTGAATCTGCAAGGACCAACTACGTAAAATCAAATCCATTTGGTCTTTTAACTGTACCTGGATACAACCCAGAGGAATGGCTAGAGAGCGGACAGTGCTTGGACTGTTTTCTTCCTGCCTTTGATTATAGACCAGCTTCTTCGGTTCAGTATGCTCTTGCATTAAGAAACTTTACAGAGGATAAAACGGAACCTTATAGGTTTGGGTTTATTGGCTCCAGCGATAACCACACTGCAAGACCAGGAACTGGTTATAAGGAATACAATAGATTTTTTAACACTGATTCAAGGTATAAATCCTCTAGCCTTTTATTAAGCGGTTCGCAGGAAGAATCTGACTCTCTTAGGATTCCTAAAACAAGTGAAATTAATTTAGAAGAATATTTAAATAAAAAAACTGGTCCTTCCCAAATAGAAAGGATTTCTTCTTTCTTATATACAGGAGGATTAATAGCTAGCCATTCAATCTCAAAAGATAGAGATTCCATCTGGGAATCATTAAATAAGAGAGAGGTTTATGCAACGAGCGGGGATAGAATCCTTCTATGGTTTGATCTAATTAATCACCCATCAAAAGAAATCATGCCTATGGGAAGTGAATTAGAATTAAATTTAAATCCTAGATTTAAGGTAAGGGCAATAGGTTCTCATAAACAATTACCAGGTTGCGATGTTGGGAATGAATTTAATGTAGAAATACTAGATAGATTATGTAAAGGAGAATGTTTTAACCCAAGTGATGAAAGAAAGGTTGTTAATAGAATAGAAGTTATCAGAATAAGGCCACAAGCTTATTCTGGAGAACCTATTGAAACTCTGATTGAAGATCCTTGGAAAGTATTTGAATGCGACCCCTCTCAAGAAGGCTGTGAGGTTGAATTTTCAGATGATAACTTTACTAATGCAAGTCGAGAGATTGTTTATTATGTAAGAGCCATTCAAGAATCATCGCCAGCTATCAATGGGTCCAATCTTTCTTGTAAAAGGAACGACTCAGGTAAATGCATTCAGGTTAACTTGTGTGGAGATTCTGATGGTCAAGGAGAAGGGGATTGTTTATCCGAAACAGAAGAGAGGGCCTGGTCTTCGCCTATTTTCGTTAAATTTTCTGAAAGTTAGCTTTAAATGCTTTATCAAGAACAGCATTTACATATTTATGACCATCAACAGCGCCGTATTTTTTAGTCAACCTCACGCTTTCATTAATTATTATAGGTTTATCTAATTCTGAATATAACATTTCGTAGATAGCTAGCCTTAATACGCTTCTTTCTATAGGGTCTAAGCCAGATAGATCTCTATCCATAAATTTTTGTAGCACCGTATCTAGATTAGAAACAGACTCAGTAACTCCTAGAAGTAGATCTTTAAAATGAGGGTATCTTTTTTGTAGAGACTTATCTTTAAGAATTTCTTGAGCAGTTGACCCTCCAAGCTCCATTTCGTAGAGACTTTGAAGTACTTTATCTCGTGATCGAACTGGCGATGTTTCTTTTTTTGACTTCACTGCGAGCTAGGCTCCAAACATACTCATGGCGCTCAGAGCATACTCAGAACCTTTATTCATTTGATTAGGGTCTGACCTCTGTTTTGCTTGGTCTAAGTTAACTGTTGTTAGGACTCCACAAATTATTGGTTTATTAGTATCTAGAGAAGACTTCATTAAACCCTCTATGCAGGCTTTTGAAATATAATCGAAATGCGGTGTATCTCCTTTAATTATTGCCCCTAAAGCTATAACTACGTCTACTTCATTATTCTGAGCCTGTAGTTTAGAGGAAAGAGGCAGTTCAAATGCTCCTGGCACTTCTTTATTTATAATATTTTTTTTGTCCACGCCGTTTTTAAGTAGCTCTTTAGTGACTTCTTCAAAAAGAACACTAACTATCTCCTTGTTCCAGCTAGTATAAACAATGGCATATTTAGCTTTCTTAGATTTATCTGAGATAGTCGTAGACTCTAGTCCTTTCATGATATTAGTTAATAAATTCTGTGATTTCTAAATCAAATCCTGTTAGAGGGTATTTAGCTGAAGCACCCAACAATCTTATTTTCTTTACACCTAAGTCTTTTAATATCTGTGCCCCTACTCCAACTATTCTTGAATCAGGCCCTTCGTTTTCGTTGGGTTGTTTTTCGTCTTTTAAGAAAGAAACGTTGGCTAATAACTCTTGTGAGGTTTCGTGGTGAGATAAGAGTAATAGTACTCCTTTACCTTCTTCATCAATCTTCTTCATCGATTGAGAGAAAGAAAGTCTGCTACCAAACTTATTAATTCCTATCACATCTTGTAAGGTATTATTTTGTTGGACTCTTACCATTACTTCTTGTTTGTCATTAATTTCTCCTTTAACAAGGGCTAAGTGGATGTTTCCACTTATAGTGTCTTCGTAGGCAAATAATTCAAATTCACCTTCTTCAGATTCTATAGTTGTTTTATCGACTAATTTAATACTT
The DNA here is from genome assembly GCA_002730855.1 of Gammaproteobacteria bacterium. Taxonomy (GTDB): domain Bacteria; phylum Pseudomonadota; class Gammaproteobacteria; order Magnimaribacterales; family Magnimaribacteraceae. The sequence continues at coordinate 1,398 of PCBA01000018.1, read as the reverse complement.
CTTTCACTTATATTCCTGTGATGAATTAAATCTGCAATGGTTCCAATTTTAAGGTCATGTTTCTTAGCAAATTGTTCTAAATCACCTCTTCTAGCCATTGTTCCGTCTTCATTCATTATTTCTACAATAACGGCAGAAGGGTCTAGTCCCGCTAACTCAGCCAGGTCAGTTCCGGCTTCAGTATGCCCAGCTCTAGTTAAAACTCCGCCATTTTGAGCTTTTATTGGGAAGACATGTCCAGGTTGAACAATATCTTCAGCCACGGCTTCTTTATTAACAGCCGCTTGAATTGTAGTAGATCTGTCTGCAGCAGATATCCCCGTGGTGACACCAGTAGCAGCTTCAATGGAACCAGTAAAAGCCGTTCCTAATTCTGTTCCATTGTGTTTAACCATTTGCTCTAAGCCAAGTCGTTTACACCTTTCTTCATTAAGAGCCAGGCAAATAAGGCCTCTTGCGTGAGTTGCCATGAAGTTTATCATTTCAGGGTTAACTTTTTCAGCAGCTAAAATTAGGTCTCCTTCATTCTCTCTATCTTCATCATCCATTAAGACAATCATCTTGCCATCCGCGATGTCTGCAATAAGCTCTTGAATGTTATTTAATTCCATTTCTTAATATTTCGGCAGTAGAGAATACTTTATATCTTCGCCTATATTCTCTATTTCTTGTATTTGTAGGCCAATTGTACCTAGTTTTTTATTAGCTACATCTAAATTAACAAATGACTGTCTATTAAGGCCTAATAGTTTAGGAGCTTTATACATAATAAATTCATCAATTAGTTGTTCTTCCAAAAGAGAATTAATAATTCCTGAACCGGCTTCAACCATAAGGTTGTTAATAAGTTTCTCTTCTGCCAGATATTTCATAATCTCTTGAAAGGGTAAATTAGAGTGAGCTTTCAATTTTGCAATTTCTAGGTCGTCTTTTTCTTTAAGTTGACTTCCAGCATTAATAAAAACAATCGTCTTAACGCCTGGAGAGAATATTTTTTCTTGACCTGTTAAAACATTATTCCTATCAACCACAACTCTTAAAGGTTGGCTGAAAGAATCTCCATCTAAATCAGAGTCTCTGGATGTTAATTGAGGGTCGTCTCTTAAAATAGTACCAGTTCCTGTAAGGATAGCATCAGAATGAGCTCTAATCTGATGGACATCTTTTCTAGACTCAGGTGAAGTTATCCATTTGCTTTCACCAGAAGGAAGGGATATGCCACCATCTAGAGCACTAGCTATTTTACATTTAATGTAAGGTCTTCCTTTTTCTATTCTAGAAAAGAACCCTTTGTTCAATTCCCTGCCTTCTTTTCTTAGCAAGCCAATTTCTATTTCAATTTCGGGGTGGGTCTCCGAGAATCTATTTTGAGCTTTATCTTCATTAGAAAAGTAAACT
>PCBA01000017.1 GCA_002730855.1 Gammaproteobacteria bacterium | reverse complement strand
TACCTCAATACGCTCAACGTCGTAAAGGTAGTTTTCTGAAGCTGCTATACCAAAATCAGGTGAATAAACACCGTTATAGTAAGTAGCTACACCTGGATCTCCACCAAGCGATCTAAAGTTTCTTCCTACACCTCTAATCCTTACATCATAAGCATCTCTCGTGGTTGCAGGCAGCTGATCCATCAGATCATCTGGTCCTTGCATACCTAAATCTTCTAAAAGAGAAGAATCAAAAGCTGTGATAGACATGGAGGTATCCGAAACCGTAGAAGTTCTTTTTTCAGCGGTCACTGTTATTTCTTCAATTCCCCCTCTATCTCTATCATCTTCATCTTCATCGGCCGAGAATAAAAGACCAGAAAATAACAAAGAGAAACCAATAAACAGTTTTAATATAAATTCTTTAGTCATATTTTGCCCCAAATACAGCCCGCAAATCCCTTTTGGGCTTAGTTTTATACACATAGAAGTCCTTTTCTACATTCATCATGCCTAATTTAACCATTTTAGGCAACTTTTTGAACTAAAAAAATAGTCTATTTATATTGACTTTGGAGCTTTTGAAAACAAATAATTCATGACCAAAGAAGTGGTCCCCAAATTAAGAATAGTTACTCCAAATAGCTTAAAATTTACCCAAGTCTAAGACTAGCAAAGTATATAAAATAAAGGTTTATAGTCCCAATATTCTATGCTTCCATTTCGTCTGATCTAGAAGTAGAACTATTCTCTTCAGGTGCGTTAGAAAAGATGTAATATCCCACTATAGCAAACAATAAAAAGCTGTATATCGTTGCTCCGTAGAATTTAAAATTTATCCATAAATCCATGTCCTCCATCCGAATAACGTATAGATTTAAAAATCCTAAAAAGATCAAACCAAAAGCCATGCAATAATTGGCCCTTTTCCAAACTATATCTTCAACATTTTTTAATTGCGGGCCCGCTAAAGAAAGCATGCTTTTTAAAATGTCTTTTTTGCCCAGGAATCTAGAAACTATAAGGATTAAACCAAACAGCCAATAAACAACGGAGAATTTCCATTGCAAGAATAAAGGATCTCTAAAAAATAAAGTCATAGAGCCTAAAGGAATGAGTAAGCACCAAGACCCAAATAAAAAATCTGGTATCTCCCCGTTAACCATCTTCTCTAATAGAACTTGCAAAGTAACAAAAGACATAATCGCAGCTGTAAGAGCTAAAAAATCGCGTGTGGGATACCAAGTTCCAGCCATGATAATTATCAAAGTTAAAGGGTTATTTAATATTTTGAGCAAGCCAGCCATTTATATTAATACCTAAAGTGTTGTATTTGTTCACCGCGATTACTAATCTCAGTCATGGAGTTTATTCCTATCTCTAAGTGTTGTTCAGACCATTCTTGTGTCACTTCTTGATCTGATTCTTCTGTTTTAACTCCATCAGGAGTGACAGGAACATCTGAAACTAAAAGCAAAGCGCCTCTCGAAATTTCATTGTAATGTCCAACTACGAAAATAGTTGCTGTCTCCATATCAATGCCTATGCATGTGGTTTCTTTTAAATGATCAAGGAATGGTTTATCGTGTTCCCACACTCTTCTATTGGTTGTATGTACTACACCTGTTCTATATTCATAACCTTTTTCGATTATTTTTTCTGAGACAAACTTATGAAGCTTAAATGAAGGAAGTGCTGGTACCTCTGAAGGAAAATAGCTGTCACTTGTGCCCTCTCCTCTGATCGCAGCGATAGGTAAAATAAAGTGTCCTATTTCGCTAGAATCCTTCAGGCCCCCGCATTTCCCTAGAAACAGAACACCTTTCGGATGATAAGCCGATAATAAATCCATAATAGTAGCCGCATTCGGAGATCCTATCCCGAAATTTATAATGGATAAACCATCAGAATTTGTTGCAGCCTGCATAGGCTTTTTTTCACCATAAATATCTGCACCAAAACGATTAGCGAAGCTTTCGACGTAGTTTGAGAAATTCGTTAATAAGACGTTCTCTCCAAATTTTTCCAAAGGCATGCCCGTGTATCTTGGTAGCCAGTCTTTCGCTATTTCTAGTTTATTTAACATATAGTCATTTTAATCTACTTCTCTCATTAAAGGCAGAAGGTTTGTGAAGATAAATTTAGCAATCAGAGGCTGTGCTGCTTCATTGGGGTGAATTCCATCATCTAGCATAAGCTCCTTATTAAGTGCTATATCATTAAGCATAAAAGGAACTAAAGGGATATTATTCTCCTCCGAGACCTCTCTATAAAGAGACTCAAAAGAAGCTTGATAGCGCCTACCGTAGTTAGGAGGTATTCTTACCTGCATAAGAAAAACTCTCACCCCTCTTGCGATTGCAAGATTGATCATATGTTCAATATTATTTCTGATTTTAACTGGAGGATAGCCCCTGAGCGCATCATTCCCACCAAGTTCTATAAGAATGTAAGAAGGCTTAAAATTATCTATAATCTTCTCTAATCTAGAAAGCCCTCCTCCGGTGGTCTCACCCGATAAGCTTTTATTAATAATCGTTAGACTAATCTTTTCTTCAATGAGAATTCTTTGTAGTTCTTTAGACCACTGCTTATCTTTATCCATACCGTAGCCAGCACTAATGCTATCTCCGTAAATTAGTAATTTAGTGGTATCTTCATCAGCAACTAAAATACTGCCGAGTATTAGGAAAGAGAATATATAAAATAGTCTATAAAACACTTTAGATTAGTAGGATTAGAAAAATATTATAGATTAAGAATATATTTTGTTTAAGGAATAAGGGGTGTTATAGTAAAGTAATACACCTAAATCGTAAATGTTTCTTTTATATTTTATAAATTTATTAACCAAAACAGTTTCTTATTTAATATGATTCTAACCACAAAAAATTTGAGAAAAGAAGTGCTTTCTGGAGAGAGTAATTTAGTCATACTTGATGATATTACTTTTAATCTTGAAGAGGGAAAATCACTGGCAATTACCGGACCTTCAGGTTCTGGAAAATCTACCTTATTAGGTCTCTTGGCTGGTCTTGATACCGCTACAAGTGGAGATATTGTATTAGATGGGATTAAATTAAATCTATTAAATGAAGAAGAAAGAGCTATTCTGAGAAAAGACAAAGTAGGATTTGTTTTTCAATCTTTTGAATTATTACCCAGTTTAACTGCTCTCGAGAATGTCATGTTGCCTTCAGAACTCAAGTCTGAAGAGAACCCTAAAAAAAAGGGTGAATATTTTTTGGAAAGAGTTGGTCTTTCTGATAGGCAAAATCACTATCCTAACCAACTTTCAGGGGGTGAGCAGCAAAGAGTTGCAATCGCCAGAGCTTTTGCTTGTTCTGCAAAAATATTATTTGCAGATGAGCCAACGGGAAATTTAGATCCGAAAAATGGTAAGTTAATTTCTGACCTACTATTTGAAGTCAATTCGGAAACAGATAATGCATTAGTAGTAGTAACTCATGATCAAGATTTAGCTTCACAATGTGATAAAAAAATTGAACTAAAACTTGGTAAAATCGTAGATTAATGCTTGTAAGTCTCTCTTTAAAGCTCTTTATGAGAGAAATCCGTTCAGGTTATCTCACTTCAATGCTGCTCTCATTAGTGCTTGCTGTGACTATTGTTTCGGGGATCTCTCTTTTTACTGATAGGCTTGAAAAAGTTCTCAACTCGGAAACTAAAGAATTCCTAGGCGGTGATTTAAAATTTGAATCCAATGAAGACTTAATAAAAGACACACTTAAGACACTAAATTTAAAAGATTCTAAATCTTCTGAAATGGCTATATTCGCTTCCGTCATCTTTTCTGAAGAAGAAATGCAATTAAGCTCTATAAAAGCAGTTGATAATTCTTATCCGCTTATCGGGGAGCTTGAACTTCAAGACAGTTCTGGAACTTATAAAACAAAACAAAGCCCTACTCCCGGAACTTTATGGGTAGATGAGAGATTAAAAAACCTTCTCTCACTTAAATATGGAGATGAGATATATCTAGGCGATGCGACATTTCTATTCGTAGCAACCATAATCTATGAGCCTGATAGGGGTTCAACTAATTTTGCGTTTGCACCTAAAACAATAATGAACATAAAAGACTTAGATAAAACTAATATTATCCAGCCGGGTAGTAGGGTTGAATATAACTATCTATTTACAGGACCTGAAAAAGAAATAAGCCAAATAAGAAGCACTCTTGAAAAAAATAAAAGCCAAGGAGACGATATAGAATCTATAAACGAAGACAATAGTTCTTTAGGTAAAACTATTGATCGTTCAGAAAACTTCTTTTTGTTGGGTGGTCTAATAGCTGTTTTACTTTCGGCCTGTACTATAGGAATTTCCTCACAAAGATTTGCTCGTAGGCATGTTAGTTATGTTGCTATCCTTAAAACATTGGGCATGAATCTTTTACAAATTAGAGGGCTTTATTTATTACTTTTTTTCTATACAACCTTGCTAACATTAGTTTTAGGATTAACTTTTGGGTGGTTTTTACAATCCAATTTTATTAGCTTGATGGATTCTTATTTTCCCACAGAACTACCTGCACCTAGCCTCTACCCTTTGTATGTAACATGTGTGACGGTTCTAATTTGCCAATTTGGATTTATTTATCCGCACATATCTAAGCTACTAGATATTTCTCCAATGCGTGTTCTTAAAAACGATATAAGTTTTAATCAAAATATCTTACCTATTTTCTTTATGGGGTTATTGGCTTTTTTATTACTTCTCTATATTTATACTAATCAAATTACTCTATCTCTAATTATCTTTAGTGGAGTAATAATTTTTTCATTTATTGGTATAGGTTTTATATATTTATTGTTAGGTAAAAGTAAATTAGGTCTAGGAGCCCGAGACCCTATTAGCCTCGCATTATCTGAATTAAGAAGAAGAAAATTAAGCAATTCTTTCCAGATTTTTGCGTTTACTGTAGCAATAGGATTAAGCTTAATTACATTTTCGGCAAGTAAAAACTTATTAGGAAGTTGGCAAGATTCTATTCCAGAAAATTCTCCTAACAACTTTGCTATCAATATAACTAAAGAAGACAAAGAATCCATGAAGTTATTTTTTTCTGAGAAAGATATAGAAATAAATCTTTTCTATCCTGTAGCTAATGCTCAGATTATTAGAAAGCAAGATAAAGATAATATTATAGATAGAAATTTTAATATCACCTGGGTCAAAGATCTTCCCGAACAAAATCAAATAGTAGATGGAGAATGGTTTCAAAAAGGAGCGGAAAATGGAATTTCTATTTCGGATGAAATTTCTGAACGATACGACCTAAAATTGAATGACGAAGTTATTATTCAAATGGAAGATGGTTCGATAGAGACTTACATTCAAAGCATTAGAGCGGTCAATTGGGAGAGCTTCTCCCCCAATTTCTTTGTAATTGGACATCCTTCTTTATTTGAAGAAAAGTCATCAACCCATATAACATCTTTCTTTATTCCTAAGACAAAACAAAAGGTAGCGGCAGAATTAATGCGGGAGTTTAGGACTGTTTCTGTTTTTTCAATTGAAGAGTTAATAAAACAAGTTAGAGATATTGTGAATCAGGTTACGAAAGCACTAAATTCAATACTCTTATTAACATGCCTTAGTGCTATGTTTTTGGCATTCTCTGCCTTACAAGACGGATTTGACCAAAGAAGACATCAATCGGCAATACTTAGAACATTAGGTGCTACAGGGAGACTAGTAAAGACTTCATCATTAATAGAGTTCTCAATACTGGGATTAGTATCTGGGCTGCTCGGTTCGGTGATAGCTCATACTGGAGTTTACTTTATAGAAACCAGAGTATTTAAAACAATACCAGGTTTTTATCCTGAAATATGGTTGTTGGGGCCAGTTATAGGAATATTGATCGTATCGGGATTATGCTTCTATCTAGTTAGTGGCTTAATGAAACAATCTCCTAAAGACCTTTTGAAACTACAGACATAAAAAAACCTGCCGAAGCAGGTTTTTTTTATTCTTATAAGTTTTAATAAGCTCCAAACTTATAAGTGAAAGAAATACCTCCCATTCTTGGTAAGGTAGGAGTAATTGATCTTTGGTAACCTAATTGCTCTCCATCTGAGGTCATATTTCTCACACCTATCTTATTAGCAACGTTGTTCACGAAAGCCATAATTTCAAGGTTTTCTTCATTGTTTGTCCAAGTAGCTTTTATATCTAACCTACTGAAAGCAGGAGAGGTATCTAAGTCTAAGCCACTATCGTCCCAAAGAATGGAGTCAGTCCAAGAATAACCTATTAAGTAGTCTATACTTCCTTCTGATGTATCTTGTGTGTAATTAGCATAAACCGAAGCTTTGTACTCAGGAATCCTTTGCATACGCATGCCTTTAATTGGTACATTTCTTTCACTAATGCTGTAAACAGAACTCGGAGCATTTGGGTTATTCTCATCGATAACACCAGAGTTTCCTAAAGGATCAATTAATTCTTTAGAATATTTTGCATCAGTGAAACTAAAGTTTCCTCCAACCAACAGTTCAGCAGTTGGGGCGTAAACGAAATCCATTTCAAATCCTTCAGTATCTGCTTCAGGGAAGCCCCAAACAGATGTACTAGTTCCACCTAGAAAACTTTCCACGGCAAATTGCCCATGAATGTTTTCATAAATATATGAATAAGCTGACGCATTTATCTGCAACGTATTCTCTAAGAAAGAGCCTTTATAACCGAGCTCAGTAGACTCTACAGTTTCCATATCATACGTTGGTCTAGCAGAGAAATAACCTAAGTTAAATCCTCCCGCTCTGTAACCTGTAGTTCTAGACAAATACCAAAGAGCATTGTCTGTTGGAGAATAGTCAAGATTTAGTCTCCAAGTAACGTCATCGAAGTCTCTCGCCATAGCTCTATGAATAGATCTACTCATAGGAAGTCCTCTAAATCTTATTACTCCATTTCCTGTAGGTGTACCGTCTGCATTTAATGCACCAGTTGCTACGTTATACGCGAGTAATTTATCAGGAGACAATTCGCTTTCTGTATAAGTAAATAAGTTTTCTTCAGCAACTTTTTGATCTTCATGCCATGAAGCACCAGCAGTAATAGCCCAAGTTTCATTTATTTGATACTCAGTTTGGAAGTAAACTGCGTAAGCGTCTGTCTTATTCTCAGTTTGCCATACAAAAGTTGTTCCATCGGTAGGATTAGGGCCATTTCTTAAAGTGGCATTCTCTCCAGTCCAAGGTCCTTCCAAGAAACAAGTAGCAGAAAGGTGTTCCTCACTGAAATCAGGTGTAGGCACTACACCAAAAAGGTTAACTATTCCGCAACCTACGTCTCTTGCTGAATAAGGTCCCACCATCGTTTGCGAAGCTCCTACTACAGGAGCACTTGACACTAAAGGTCCATATACCGCTTGAGCTGTATACCATTGGGTAAAAGGAGTAGCATCTGCTGCAGCTATTCCTGCAACCCCGTAGTCAGCTGCTGCTGCGTAACGAGCATTTTCTGTTCCTTCTCCCGTCCAGAAATCTAAATCCTGATCTATTTCATTATGATATTCAAAAACTCCAGCAATTAAATTCCAGTCATCACTAATATCCCAAAAAACTTGAATTTCGTTCTGCCAGTTTTCATTTTCTTGCATCGCGTGGAATTGTTCATCAAGAACCGGGTTACCTGTCCTGTCGTCATCAGTTACCCTTGTGTAAAGATAATCCGTGTAAGAACCAATATATTTGATGGTTAGATCATCTCTTACATCCCAAGCTACATTTATAGTTCCAGCTGAATGATTAAAATATTCATCGTTAAAACCGTTTGTAGCTGCTTTTAAATCACTACCTTTTAAGTTTGGAACTGAACTACCATCTCCAATTGTAGTTGCATTTAAAATTGACTGGTCATAGCCATACGCATAATTTGGTCTAGCAAAACCACTTGTAGTTGGATCCACACCAGCTACCAAGTTCTGAGCGTACTTCACTATTCCTTTGTGATTGAAAGTATAAACGTCCATACCTGGGACAGTACAATTAGCAACTGCTCTATCAACCATACTTCCACAAGCTACACTTTTATCTACTGGCCTGTATCCGTGAACCATTAAGTCATTTCTTCTAGTTGGCCCTCCGTATTCACTTGTTACTATTAGACCAGCTCCTTGTGCTGAACTTAATACTCTTCCGTAGCTTCGGCTATTGCCTCTTAGGTCTACCGTAAGATCATCATTCTGCCAACGAAGTGCTAGTGTATAGTTTTCATCATCGTAACTATCTAAATCATCTCCAAGACCCAAATCTTCAACAGTTCCGCCTCTTCCACGATTAACAATAATTACTCTTGCTGACAATTTATCAGTTAAAGGTTGGTTTACAAAAGAATAGAATTCAGCCGTTCCTTCTGAACCTACAAGCGTCTTTATTTCGGCAGCCCACTCATCACCAGGCTTAGTAGTAATGAAATTAACTGCTCCACCAATACTGTTTCTACCATACAGAGTTCCTTGAGGTCCTCTTAAAATCTCAATTCTTTCTACGTCATATAAACCGTTATCAGTAGAAGCAATTCCGAAATCTTCAGAATAAGCTCCATCGTTGTAAGTACCAACTCCTGGATCTCCTCCTAAGGCTCTAAAAACCCTTCCTACACCACGAATAGATATATCATATGGTTGAATAGTTGTAGCAGGAATATAGTTCTGTAAATCTTCCTGGTTCCTTAGATTAAGACCTTCAATTAAAGATTCATCAAAAGCTGTTATAGATATAGCTGTGTCTTGAATTGATGCAGCTCTTTTTTCAGCAGTAACAATTACCTCATCTATGCCTCCGCTATCTTCATCAGCAGCGAATATGAACAAAGAAAAAAGAGAAAATGTTAATAAATAAGCTAATTTTTTCATTTAAACTCCCCAAGTTTTAATTTATAGGTAACAAAGTACCTGCAAATACTACTACTTTCAAGGAAATTCTTCTTATATCCTAAATTAAAATTTAGTTAAGAACAGAAATGTCAACAACAACCATTCACCATTCATTCACCATTCATTCACCATTCATTCACCATTCAAGGAACCAAGGAACAAGGAATAAATGCTAAACGCTCAGCCTACTCCCTAGTAAATCTTGAAAATTTAGTGAATAAAATTTCCTTTTAACTGTTTCTTCGATAGTTAGCATTGTTTTCTCGTAACGACCTATAGGGTCATCTGTACCTTCATGATGAGGATAATCCGTCGCAAACATAAGTAAATCTTCAGCTCCAGAGTTGAGTAGCCAACCTATATCTTCACCGGGAAACGGGGTTATCTTAATGTGTTTCTGAACATACTCTGAAGGAAGCTTTTTAACATGAGAAAGGTCTTGAACGCGTCTAAATGCCCTATAAGACTGATCTAAATGCTTCATCCACGAAACAATCCAGGAAGCACCTAATTCAACAACGCCAACTCTAAGACGAGGGAAACGTTCAAATACACCATCAAAAATTAAAGAAGCTAAGAATAATTCAGCGCAATACCCTATGCCCATATAAGCTAAAGCATCTCTAGGTGCATCACCCTCTTTGTGCGGAGACACTAAACTTGCATTGTTATAAAAAGAAAGCGGAACTGGGTCCCAGCCTCCATCTATACCAACATGAAGAGTTATTGCCATATCTGATTCTTGAATCTCTCTCCACACTGGATCAAAATCAGGATGGGTAGAAGATTTACAGCCTTCAGGAGCTATGGTGTCTATTGCTATTACAGAGAACTCATTTTTTATAGCTTCTCTTAAAAATTTTAGAGCAATATCTGCACCAAATTGAAAAGGTATATAAGCCACTCCATACATCCTAGAATCTTCTTGGCAAAAGGTAGTCATGCCTCGATTTAAAGCCTTTACCCCTCCTTGAATAACGAAGGGATCTTTAGCCGCCAACACTTGATCAAATGCGCTTGTAGGAAAGACTATATGGCCTTTGAAACCCAAGAGATCATTAGCTATCTTTCTTTCATTAGAATCAAAAGCGCCCAGACCTTCCCAGCCTTTATGGCCCCAGCCCATAAATTCATCTTTAGCTTTATTTAATAACTCTTTTGAAGATTGACGTTCATTAAAGTTATTAATTGCAAGATCAATTCTCTCTAAAGTTTCTTCATCGCCCTCAACGAAAGGCTCTAACTTATCTTTTATATCTCTATCAGCAAACTCCAGAATCCAATCCGGTCTTTCCATCATGTGCGTATCCGCATCATAAATATCGTCTCGGTGGGCGTAGGTCATCTTTTTTTTCTAGATTTATTTAACTCTAATTAATAAATCATCTGAATGATTTCTAACGTCTAACTTCTCATCCGCAAGTCCAGATTCATGGATTTCCATTAAAGCATTAACTTTGTTTCCAAAATCAGCGTAACTGTCATATCCACAATAAAAATACCAAGCTAATTCAGGACCCCAGGCATGCTCACCTAAATTACAACCTCCAAAAGCTTTGTTATAAGCATTAAATAGAGTTTTAGCTCTTTCTCTCATTTCATTAATGGTTAAGAAAGGCCCAAAAGAGTATGTTGCCCTTAAAACATAAGGAGTTCTTTTATTTAAGTTTCTTTCCAGTACTGCAATGAGATGATCAGAATGATCTCCATAAACCTGTTTAGGTTCTCTTGTTGGAGGAGAGTTCGAATCATTAATCTGTCCAAATTGCTCCCAAGAGTCAAAATAACAGTAAGATGAATAGGCTCTGTCACCTCCGAATTGATGCCTTAATAGACCGCAATTGTAGTAACCACTTTCTTCAAGAGTTTTTAAATTGTCTAAAACTGTTTTTTCTATTTGACCTGCATAACCTCCTGCAGGAATAGTGTACTCAGAAGTATAAACAAAATTATATTGGTGATCTGATGTATCAGGTGAGTTCTCTTCTTCATGATGTGCCGAAAAAATTACAGCGCTAAAACTAACAAATAAAATTAATAGTAAATTTCTCATTTTCTTCTCCTTTGTTATTAATACCTCTTAACTTTAGCAAACTACTATATGTAGTTGGAAATTTTTATAGCAGTTAGAGTTCATATAGATTAATCTTAATTTTAATCATAGTTTTATTT
>PCBA01000016.1 GCA_002730855.1 Gammaproteobacteria bacterium | reverse complement strand
TTCTGGTTCAATGTGCATAAGTGTATCTGCTTTAGTTAAATACTGAGTAAGTACAGAGATTCTCCCGTAGCTCTTTTTGTCCGGTTCAGAGCAAAGCCTTTCACCAAATTCTTTTTGAAACATAAAGTGCATGTCTTTTAAGCAATCAAGATACTTGAAAGCCCATAACATTATTGGTGTAGAGATATTATAAGGAAGGTTACCAACCGCTCTTATTTTTTGTTCTTCGTAAATACCTGAAATATCAAAATTAAGAATATTTTTGTTGTGGATATGTAATTTATTATCATTTATGAGTTTTAAGCCAAGTAATAATTCTTTGTCTAATTCAACGACATCAAGTCTCTTTACTTTGCCAATAAGAAGCTCAGTTAGTGCACCATGTCCAGGACCTATTTCCAGAATATTCTGATCAATATTTGGGTTTATAAATTCTATTATTTGGTTAAGAACATACTGATCAATTAAGAAATTTTGACCTAAGTTCTTCTTAGCCTTAAGCATTAATAATCACTAATTTGAGAGGCAATATTGGCTGCTGTAATTAAGCTTTTATCATTTACATCAATATTTCCTGCCATATCGTAGGCTGTTCCATGGTCTACAGATGTTCTTATAAAAGGAAGGCCAAGAGTTATGTTAACAATTTCACCAAAGCCCAGACTTTTTATCACAGGTAAGCCTTGGTCATGATACATAGCTAAGATAGCATCAACATTAGGTCCCTTATCATTTGAAATGAAGGCCGTATCTGCTGAATGGGGTCCCGATATATTTAGGTTAAGTTTTTTTAATTTTTCTATTACAGGAATTATTACTTCTTCTTCTTCTTTGCCGATATATCCACCATCCCCAGCATGAGGGTTTAATCCTAGCACCTTAATATGAGGATCTTGAATAAGCCATTTTTCTTTTAATTCCCTATTAATAATTAATAAAATATCTTCAAGGTGCGAAAAAGTAATTCTTTCTGCAACTTGTTTAAGAGGTATATGCGTTGAAGCAAGTGCAACCTTCAAATCTTTTGAAGCTAACATCATTACAACTTTTTCAGTTTTAGATAATTTTGCAAGTTCTTCAGTGTGACCTGTAAAGCTTATACCTCCTTTGTTTATTATTTCTTTATTGATAGGACAAGTTACGATAGCCTCAAATTCTGATGCTAGGGTTCTTAGAGCACATTCTTTAAAGGTAGAAACTATATAGTTAGCATGACTGGAATCGGCAACGCCTGTTTTAACTTCAGAATTGCAGAAATGATCGTCTATCCATAAGCAGTTTTTTGATAAGTTTTCTTTACCTTCCCCATTGTATTTTTGTATGTCTACTTTTATACCTAGCTGTTTAGCCCTACTAACGAAAATTTCTTTGTCTCCAAATATTACAGGAAAGAAGTCATAGACCTTTTTTTGACCAAAAGCTTTTATGCAAATATCGGGGCCTATTCCAGCTGGGTCTCCAGAAGAGACTGCTATCTTATTCATGTCGTGAGTTTTATATCCACGTAGGCCTCTGCTCTTAATTCTATAAGAGTACTTTCAAGCTCTTGTTCAAACTTTCTTCTATAAATTATTTGATAAGCTCTATTTTTTTGTTCTTCTTCACTTACATCTTCATTTCTTCTATCCAAAACCTCTATGATGTGCCACCCAAATGAAGATTGAATAGGTTTAGCTATTGAACCTATTTTTGTAGCGTCTAATGTTTTTTCAAATGCTGGATCAAAATCTCCAGGATTACTCCATCCAAGATCTCCTCCGTCCATCTTAGTTCCAGGATCTTCAGAATATTGTCTGGCAAGTTGTTTAAAATCTTCTCCTTTAATTAACCTTTTATAGATATCATTTATTAACAGTTCAGCTTGATTCTCTGTTCTGATTTCTGAAGGTTGGATGAGAATATGCCTTGATAGAGTTTGATCTTGGAACTTTACCGTATTCCCCCTTTTTTCCTTGAGTTTAAGAATATGAAAGCCTGCACCACTTCTAATCAGTTCAGAGGCTTCTCCAACTTTAAGTGTCACCACACTCTCCGCAAATAGAGAAGGCAATTCAGAAGAAGTTCTCCAGCCAAGACTCCCGCCTTCCAGAGCATTTTGTCCAGAAGAATAGGAGGCAGCCAGTTTTTCAAAACTCTCCCCTTGGGAGACTCTATTAAGTATATCGCTTGCTTTAGATTCCAGTTCTCTGGTCTCAGTTTCCGTTAAGCCACTTTTAACTGCGATAAGAATATGTTGAACATTATATTGTTCCGCAAGCTGCGTTTTTCCTTCTTCAGAATTAAGAAAATTTTCTATTTCTTGCTCTGAGATATCTACCTTCGAACCTACTTTGCCTCTTTGGACCCTTTGTATTATTAGTTCCTTTCTGATGGTATTCCTAAAGTCTCTATATGAACTCCCGTCTTCCTCAAATTTAATTCTAAACTCTTCTAGGCTTACATTATTTTGAGCAGCTACCCTAGCAAGAGTTTGGTTCAATTCTGAGTCACTTATCTTTATGCCTGCTCGTTCAGCAATTTGCATTTGTATTTCTTCAATTATTAGTTTTTCAAGTACTTGTTCTTCTAAAAGATCTAATGGCGGAAGTTCACCTTGATCACTTTTTATCCTTAATAAGATATCTTCAATTCTAGCATTTAACTCCGATTCCATAATCACACCAGAATCGACAACAGCTATCACTTTATCTAATAGCTCAATCTTCGCATGTATATTTATTGAAAAAAACAAAGAAAGGAGAATAACTACAATGGCTTTGCAAGATAATTGAAAGTTTTTTAGTGATCTATATTTGTTCATGGACGCTATTGTCTTCTTTTTTAGGTTTCTTGCAATTATTCAAGCCGTGTTGATGAGATAACTTTTGATATTTCTTTTCCAATTCTTCCAAGATCCTTTAATTCAAAGAAGACATATAAGTTGTTCCTGCTTCTTTGAGGAACTACTCCTTCAGAGAGATCGGCAAAAGCTTTTGATGGATTCGAATACCAAGGATAATAATCTTGATCGATCCATTTTCTTTTCATTAAACCAAACTTCATACAGCAACTAGAATATTGAAATCCGTACAGCAGATCATTTGATTTATTTATCTTTAAATCTTTTCTGGCCTTCCCAAAAATTGAAAAGTTATTAACTAAAGGCCACTGGTAGAGTATTTCTACTTGAGAGATAGGTAAACCAGCATCCTTCCACGGAACTTTGTTGATTGGATACTTTTCGTTTTGGTAGATTGATCTTAATTCAAAACTCTTATCTTCTTCTCCTTGATAGATTAGGCTAAAAGAACCTGAGATTACTTTATTTAGGTCCGGGTGCATTTCCATGATACTTGAAGAATAGAGAGATCTGCTAAGGGCGTATCTGTATTCCATAATCACTGGGGAGGACCTTAGATCTCTATCATTTACAATATATTCATCATCTAAAAAATACGCTTTTCCTAATGAGAAGAACAGCTTAGAGCCCGTTTCCTTGTTAAAAATACTATGCTCAACCCCAAGAATTATTCGGTCTTGGTTAAGAAACTTATCTGGACCGGAATACCAATTTTTTCTGAAAAGATTATTAAAATCTAATCCCATTAATCTAGAATCTATTGAGCTAATGTATGGCGTTTTCTCTTCAAGCTGGATAAATTTGATAGTGGGGTTCAGAGATTTATAGAAGTCTTTAGTTTGCTTTTCGAAATGAATCTTGTATTCAGACTCAAACCACAAAGAAGAAGAGTCATGGGATTCACTTGTGGATTCATATTTTAGTTTTTTACTTCCTGATCCCATCATAAAGCTAGAGTTTGGGAAGTGTCTTTTATAGGTTAATGAAGGTTCAACTAACGTCCTTTTTATTTGCTCCTCCTTATTGAAAGGGTTTATGTCATTCTCAAATTCAAATTTTGTGAAGTTAGAAAATAATTCAAAATTAAGATTGTTAATTTTTTTATGAACATTTAGGTTTATCTTTGGCTTTGTTTCGTATTCTTCAGATGAAAAAGGATTAAGATTGTTTACTTCTCTAATTTCAGCTTCTAAAGATACTGATTTACTTAACCATCTAGCCTTAAATTTTTTGGTTAGAAAATTCTTTTGACTTGTTCCTAATATATCTCTGTTAAGATCTTCAAAGTAGAAATCATCGCTTATATCTTCAGCTTGAATGTCTATAAATAAGTTATTACCAAATTGAGATTTATTTAACCACTGAGCCATCCACCTATTGCCATGATAATTTGTTTTATCTCTGAACTTCCTATCTTTAAATAGGTTAGAGGCGTTAATACTGCCAGATGATTTAGGGCTCAAATACCTGAATTCTGTTGAGAAGCCCGTTCCTCTTTCTTCAATAAATCTAGGAGAAAGAGTTAGATCATAGTTTGGCGCAAGATTAAGAAAGTAAGGTATAGATATATCAAGCCCATCTTTTCCTTGCTTAAGAGAGGGAGGTAAGAAGCCAGAAAATTTTTCTTTTCCGACTGCGGTTCTGAAATACGGAATATAAATTAAAGGAGTGTTTTGTATTTCTAAACTCAAGCCTCTGATAACAGCATTTTTTCCTGTTTCAAGTAAGGTAATTTTTTCTGCATTTACTTGCCACAAAGGGTCTTCTTGAGAGCAGTTATTAATGGATGTGTTCAGAAGTTCAACTTTCTCATTTGTATATATTTTTAGAGCTTTTGCTTCACCAAAAGTTTTATCCATAAAAGAGAAAGTACTCTCGGTCATATAAAAGGTTCTATCCGAAAGATTTGCTTCTAGTCTTTGTGCATTTATATCAAGATTCTTAGATAGAGCTTTTACTGAACCCTCTAAGCTTAACGATTTATTATTTTTATTAAAGACAGCTTTGTCGCTCCAAAATTCAATTAACTGTGTTTTGATAACTACATTGCCTTCAAAGGAGAGGGTATCAGTATCAATGCTTGTGACTAGCTGAGCATTGATAGAATCTATTTTTATTTCATTTTCTTTGCTATATGTATCCACACTAAATGACATAAGCATAAAACAAAGACTAAAAAGCTTAAGGAATGTATATTGTTTAAACATGAACATCTTTAGAACTTAAATACTCTAGATCGTTCCATAAATTTGCATAAATAGATCATAAAGCAACCTGAGCTTAGTTAGAATAGAGAAATGACTCGATAAGAACAATAATATGCCAGATATACGAAGACAATTATATGAATGGGCAAAATCTAAGATTACTGATCTTGGGCCCATGGTACCCTTAAGAGAGCAGGCAAGTTCTAGAGAATATTATCGAGCACTTTCGTCAGGTAAAAGCTTTATACTTGCTTTTTCTGATCCTAAAAAAGAATTAAATGATGAATTTATAAAATTTTCAGATTTTCTAATAAGAAATAACGTTTCTGTACCAAAAGTAGAAGCCTTTGATTCTGAATTTGGATTTATGTTGATTGAAGATTTTGGAGACAAAGTCTTTCAGGATGAGATAAACACAAACAATCGAAGGGAGTTATATTTATTAGCTATTGAAGAGATTGTTAAGTTGCAATCTGTAGAAACAAACACTGAAATTCAGAAACTAAATAACAACTCAGTTAAAGAACAAATGGAGTTGTTTGAAGAATGGTTTTTAACAGGTTATTTAGAATTAGAAGTTAGTGACTTGGAGAAGTGTGTTATTAACGATGCATATGTTTATATATCAAGAAAATTTTTAGGTCAAAAAAAGGTTTTATGCCATTTTGATTTTGAATTAAGAAACCTTATGTTAAAAGAAGATGGAAGTGTAGGTGTATTGGATTTCCAAGATCTTACCTATGGCCCATTTAGTTTAGACCTAGTCTCCTTAATTAAGGATATAGATAATCCTATTTCTGATAAAGAGATCGAATATTACTTGAAAGCTTATATTTCTTTGGCAAACGAGTCAGGTATTGATATAGAGGATGACTTGACTCTCGTCCGTGAGGGTCTGGATTTTGCTGGGCTGCAAAGACAATTAAGAATTTTAGGGACCTTGTCTCGACTTCATATTAGAGATGGAAAGTCATTTAGGTTACCCGATTTGAAACAAACCTTATTGTATACGATTGAAGCAAGTCAGAAGTACGAAGAACTTAAAGAGTTTTCTCAATATCTAGAATCTAAAGTTGAACCTGCTTTAACTGAGCGTCTTGGAGAAGATAAGTGACTAAAGCTTTTGTGTTGGCAGCAGGTCAAGGAAAAAGGTTTTTGCCTTTTTCTAAACGAAAACCTAAACCGCTATTTAAAATTGGTGACGTGTCCCTCATTGAAAACAATCTAAATAATTTGAAGAACTGTGGCGTAGACGAAGTTGTGATAAATGTATTTCATTTAGGAGAGAAAATTATTGATTCACTAGGAGATGGTTCTAAATATGGATTAAAGATTTCTTATTCAATTGAGAACGAACTACTTGGTACGGGAGGAGGAATCACAAATGCCATTCACTTCTTCGAGGAGTCTTTCATAGTATTGAGCGGAGATGTTTGGACAGATTTTGATTTTTCAACTTTAAAGATAGAGGAGGGGAGATTGGCTCATATGGTCTTGATCAAGAATCCTATATCTAATAAGAAAGGAGATGTTTATCTTAAAGACAATCTAGTAGAAACAAAAGGAGAAGGCTCTACTTTAACTTATTCAGGTATTTCTCTCTTATCTCCTGAACTTTTTTATAATAAAGAAATCCGTAACTATGGACTTTGGGAAGAGATTCTTTTACCGGCATCAAGAAATAACCTTGTTTCTGGAGAACTTTATAATGGTCTGCTAGATAATCTAAATACTGTTGAAGAGGCTGAAAAATTAGACGCATTATTAACCGGAGAGTAAACTTGCCGCTTATATGGCAACAAAAGACTACATAATTGCTCCATCAATTCTTTCTGCAGACTTTTCCCGTTTAGGTGAAGAAGTAAATTCAGTAATTGAAGCTGGAGCAGATTGGGTACATTTTGATGTAATGGATAATCACTATGTTCCAAATTTAACAATAGGACCCATGGTCTGTCGCTCATTAAGAGATTATGGAATTAGTGCACCTATTGATGTTCACCTCATGGTAGAACCGGTGGACGAATTGATTAAAAGCTTTTCAAAAGCAGGGGCAACTTATATAACTTTCCATCCTGAAGCTTCAGGTGATGTAAATAGATCCATCGGGCTAATAAGAGATAATGGTTGCAAAGCAGGGCTTGTTCTAAATCCTGATATCTCTATTGATGTCTTGGAAGGTTATTTAGACAAATTAGATATAGTCCTGTTGATGTCTGTTTTTCCTGGTTTTGCAGGGCAAGAATTTATCGATTCAGTATTAGAAAAGGCCACCAAAATGAGGTCAGTCATTAATGAAAATAATCTTGAAATAAGATTAGAAGTAGATGGTGGAATTAAGTTAGAGAATATAAAAGATGTGGCTGATGCAGGAGCTGATACTTTTGTTTCTGGTTCAGCTATCTTTGGTGAACCTGATTATTTCGAAATAATACAAAAGATGCGAGACTCTCTTAAGGTTGAGTGATTAGTGAAAGTTAAAACGAAGATACCTGTTTCTAGAGAGATTCTAGTAGATATGGAAACACCATTAAGTGTTTATAGAAAACTTGCAAATGGCCCTTATAGTTATCTTTTTGAATCAGTTGAGGGAGGAGAAAATTGGGCTAGATACTCTTTGATAGGCCTAGAAGCTTCGAAGATTATTTTTCTTAAAAAGAACCAAATAGAGATTCATCATAATGGAGAGATTATTGAAAATTTCTTCTCTGATGACCCTTTGGGCTATATCGATGAGCTTCAAAAGAGCTTCGAACTAAAGCAAAACGATGAACTACCCATCTTTAATGGAGGTTTAGTTGGTTACTTTGGATATGATTGCGTTAGATATATTGAAAATAGATTAATTGATTCTGAACCTCCAGATTTAATTGGCACACCAGATGCCTTGTTTATGGTTTCAGAGGAAGTGGCAGTTTTTGACAATCTTAAGAATAAACTTCATCTAATTGTATTGATTGATTCAGAAGAAGAAGAAGAGAAAGCTAATGCCCGTCTAGATGAACTTGAAGATAAATTAAAAGAAAGTTTACCTTTCGAAGGTTTTAATAAGCCAGTTAAGAGCATTGAGGAGACAGATTTTGTGTCTGGTTTCGGTGAAGAGGAATTTAAGCATTCAGTAAATAAGGCTAAAGAATATATAGAAAGTGGCGATATTATGCAGGTTGTTTGTTCCCAAAGAATGTCTATTCCATTTAATGCAGATCCTGTAGCCTTGTATAGGTCAATAAGGCAATTAAATCCTTCTCCTTATATGTATTATTTAAATTTGAAAGAATTTCATATTGTGGGTTCTTCTCCAGAGATTCTTGCAAGACTTGAGGATGGAAAAATTACAGTAAGGCCCATAGCAGGAACTCGTAGAAGAGGGAAAGACGAAGCTGATGATGTAGCCATGGAAGAAGATATGGTTAACGACCCAAAAGAGATTGCCGAACATTTAATGTTAATAGACTTAGGAAGAAATGATGTGGGAAGGGTGGCTAAGCCAGGCACAGTGAAGGTCACAGAACAATTTGGCGTTGAAAGATATAGTCACGTTATGCACATGGTGTCTAATGTTGAAGCTGATTTGGATGAAAACTTAAGCGCAATAGATCTTTTTAAAGCAACTTTCCCTGCCGGCACTGTTTCGGGCGCACCCAAGGTTAGGGCTATGGAAATTATCGATGAATTTGAACCAGTTAAAAGAGGAATTTACGGAGGAGCAGTTGGCTATCTTTCTTGGCAGGGCAATATGGACATGGCCATTGCAATAAGAACAGCCATCATTAAGGATGAAGTCTTATATATTCAAGCAGGAGGAGGATGGGTAGCTGATTCTCAGCCGGATCTTGAGTGGAAGGAATCTCTGAATAAAGGAAGGGCTATATTTAAAGCAGCTGAAATGGTTCAAGAGAAGTTGGAAGGCTGATATGTTGTTGATGATTGATAATTATGATTCTTTTACTTACAACTTGGTGCAGTATTTCTTTGAATTAGGACAAAAAGTAGAAGTTTTTAGGAATGATCAGATAAGCATTGAAGAAATTGAAAAAAAATCTCCAGACTTTCTAGTTATTTCACCTGGACCTTGCACACCTAAAGAGGCCGGAATATCTGTGAGTGCTATTTCTCATTTCTCTGGGAAAATGCCTATTTTGGGAGTCTGCTTAGGGCACCAGTCGATTGGGGCTGCCTATGGAGCTAATATCATTAAAGCAAAGAAAATAATGCACGGAAAGTTATCGAAGATAAGTCACAATCAATCTGGTATTTTTTCTTCAATAGATAATAATTTTGTTGCTACGAGATACCACTCGTTAGTAATAGATGAGGGTAGTCTTGGCAAAGAGTTTGAGATAAGTGCAAGATCAGACGATGGTACTTTAATGGCTATACAGCATAATACTCTTCCAGTTACAGGAATACAGTTTCATCCTGAATCTATTGCTACTGAAAACGGAAAAGTTCTTTTGCAAAACTTTTTGGAGGGTAAATGAACATAGCTCATGCCATTTCGAAGATAACTTCAGGATCAGGCCTTAAAGAAAACGAAATGGCTGAAGTGATGTTAGATTTGCTTGAAGGAAGGACAACTGATGCACAGATAGGTGCTTTTTTAATTGCCCTAAATATGAAGGGCGAGTCCGTAGAAGAGGTTTTAGGGGCTGCGAAGATCATGAGGCAACTCTCTTCTAAAGTCGAAGTTAATAAGGAAAGATTAGTTGATACCTGTGGAACAGGCGGTGTTGGGATTGGTATTTTTAATGTGTCTACGACAGCAGCTTTCGTTGCTTGTGCTTGTGGTGCTAGAGTTGCAAAACATGGGAATAGATCTGCTACAAGAAAAAGTGGAAGCGCAGATTTATTAGAAGCAGCTGGAGTCTGTTTAGAATTAGAACCTTCTCAGGTTGCAGAATGTATAGATAACGTTGGTTTGGGGTTTATGTTTGCGCCAGGCCACCATAGTGCTATGAAACATGTAATAGGCCCAAGAAAGGAAATAGCACATAAGAGTATATTTAATATATTGGGCCCTTTAACAAATCCTGCATCTCCACCCAATCAGGTAATGGGAGTGTATGACAAAAAATGGATGAAGCCCGTAGCTGAGGTTCACAAATCTCTTGGAAGTAATAATGTTATGGTAGTTCATTCTGAAGATAATCTAGATGAAATTAGTATAGCCTCTAAAACCAAAGTTGTTGAATTAAGAGAAGATAAAATATCAGAATATATAATTTCGCCTGAAGAATTTGGCTTTGAATTACATTCGTTAGATGAACTTAAGGTTAATTCCCCGGAAGAAAGTTTATCTATGGCAAAGAAAGCTTTAACAGGAGAGCATTCAGGAGCTAGTTCTATGGTTGCATTAAATGCTGGAGCTGCATTATATGTGTCAGGTGTAGAGAATTCTTTAGCCGAAGGTATAGATAGAGCTAAAGAAGGAATAAAACAAAAAAAAGGGCTAGATAAGCTTCAAGAACTATCAGAATATTCACAATCCTTTTAATGAATTCTTATTTAGACACAATAATTGACCAAACAACATCCAATGTTGAAACTCATAAACAAGAAGTTCCTTTGCAAGAATTAAAATCTTATCTTTCTGATTTAAATAACACAAAAAATTTCATAGAAGCTATCAAAACAAGGCATGATAAAGGTCTTGTTTCAGTAATTGCTGAAATTAAAAGAGCTTCTCCAAGCCAAGGACTTATCAGAGAAAATTTCAATCCTCAAGAAATAGCTCAAAGTTACGAAGAACATAAGGCTACTTGTTTGAGTGTTTTAACAGATACGCCTTTTTTTCAAGGTTCTTTGGGAGATTTGGTTTCAGTTAGAGAAGTTGTAGACCTTCCATTGTTAAGAAAAGATTTTATTGTTGATGAGTACCAAATTTACCAAAGCAGATTTTACGGAGCTGATTGCATTTTATTAATAGCTTCTATTTTGACGGATGCTCAATTAAAAGAGTTTAAAGAGATTGCCCAAGAATTAGAACTCGATGTGTTGATTGAAGTGCATGATAAGTCGGAGATGGATAGGGCATGCAAATTAGAGTTTTCTTTAATTGGAATCAACAACAGAGATCTTAAGACTTTTGAAGTAAATTTAAATACCACCGTAGAATTATCTAGCAACTCAGGAGATAAGATAATTGTTTCTGAGAGTGGAATTAAAACTAGAGAAGACGTTAATAAAATATTGTCTGCTGGAGTGAAAACCTTCTTGGTTGGTGAATCTTTTATGAGAGCTACTAATCCTGGTGAAGAATTAAGAGATTTATTTGCTTCCTGCTAAGATATAGTCATGGAAGAAGGATTTGTTCTTTTATTATTTCTTATCGGAGGATCTCTCTTTTTCTATGTTCTTTTTCAAAGAATCAGAGAATACAAAAATGATAAATATAAAGATGTGGAGAAATAGTTGTGTTGATAACTAGTACATTTGATATTGCTGATAAGAAAATAGTAAAAACCTTAGGTTTGGTTAAAGGAAATACTATCAGAGCAAGGCATATTGGCAGAGACATAATGGCTGGCCTTAGAGGAATAGTTGGAGGTGAGTTACATGAATACACAAAGCTATTGGCTGAAAGCAGAGAACAGGCCCTTGACAGGATGATTGAAGATGCAGAGAAAATAGGTGCAGATGCTGTCGTAGGTGTATCCTTTTCTACTTCAGTGATGTCTCAAGGCGCAGCAGAATTAATGGCCTTTGGAACTGCTGTAATTGTGGAAGATATCTAAGGTAAATATTAAGTTATAACAAATATTAACTAAATTTCTTGCGTTAAATATCCCTATATATTGATGATATATAGTGAAATTAAAGATTGAGAAGAGTGGTTAGTCTCTGGGCTTAGCTTCGTTAACTCTGAGGTCTCTTCCGCCAAAGTCGTTTCCATCTAATGCTTCTATAGCAGCTTCACCAGCTTCTTTAGATTCCATTTCAACGAAACCAAAACCCTTTGATCTTCCAGAATGACCTTCTGTGATTATCCTTACTGCGCTTACGTTTCCGTACTGGGCAAAATGAGATTCCAAATCTTCCTCAGATGTGCTCCAGGGAATGTTTCCAACGTATAAATTCATTAATTTTTCCTTTTATAATTGACGTAACTTAACAGCTACGCGCGCCACTATACTTATGTTAGTTTAATTATCAACAGATAATTAATAAAATTATTACGCCTTTAGATATGATAACTTGTTCTAGTCATTACTTTAGCAAAGGCAGACATTATCTCTTTTATTTCAGTAGGTAAGATTTCTGCGCCAGCTTCTAAAGCATCTTTGCTGTGCTGCTCTTCATCTATCCTCATTTGTTCTACAACAGCCTTAGTTCTATTATCTTCTTTGGATAGTTTTTCTAAATGCCCATCTAGGTGATTTATTACTTGTTCTTCTGTCTCATGAACAAAGCCTAGGCTCCACTTATCTCCAATTAATCCAGCTATTGCCCCTAAGCCAAATGACATCCCATACCAAAGAGGGTTAAGGATGCTGGGTTTGTTATTAAGCTCTTCGAGTCTTTTATTGCACCAAGATAAATGGTCAAGTTCTTCAGATGCAGCTTTTTCCATCTTTTCTCTTGTTTCACCTAACTTAGCTGTTAGAGCCTGTCCTCTATACAGAGCTTGAGCACAAACCTCCCCTGAATGATTGACGCGCATGAGGCCAGCTGAATGATTCTTTTCAAATTCAGTTAAAGAACTCGAATCAAGGTTGTTAGCAGGATAGGGCCTTAATTCTGTTTGATAATTCTGAATTGAATATTTCAAACCTTTATCAATCTCATCAATAAATAAATCAACTAAACTCAATTTTTTTCTCTCTTTACGGCTCTATACCCTATATCGTTTCTGTAGAAGCAGTCCTTCCATTTTATATCTGAGATTGCATCATAAGCTTTTTCTTGTGCTAACGACACTGATTGACCTAAAGCTGTTACACATAAGACCCTCCCCCCATTTGATTTTATTTGATGATCCTCATAGATCGTACCCGCATGAAATATTTTCAAGTCTTCGGATTCTTTATTTAAATCCTTTATAACGTTTCCTTTCTCATACTCAAAAGGATATCCACCAGATGCCATTACTACGCCTAAAGCTTTTCTATCATCCCAGTCTAGTATCTCATCAGATAATTCTTGCCTGCAGGCTTTAAAACAAAGATCAGCAAGATCTGATTTTAATCTCATCATGATAGGTTGTGTTTCTGGGTCACCAAATCTACAGTTGAACTCTAGAACTTTAATGTTTTCATCAGAATCAACCATGATCCCGGCATAAAGGAAACCACAATAATTAGATCCTTCAGCTTTTAATCCTTCTATAGTTGGGTAAATAACTTGTTTTAAGATCTTCTCATGAATAGATTGGGTGACTACAGGTGCTGGCGAATAAGCTCCCATTCCTCCTGTATTAGGGCCAAGATCTCCATCATCTCTAGCCTTATGGTCTTGTGAGGATGCAAAGGGAATAACAGTGTCTCCATCTGTTAAAACAATAAAGCTTGCTTCTTCTCCTTCCAGAAATTCTTCTACAACAATCTTTGAACCCGCCTCTCCAAAAGCCTTGGAGTTAAGAGATTGATTGATGGCCTCAATAGCTTGTGCCTGACTTAGAGCAACAGTTACCCCTTTTCCAGCAGCTAACCCATCTGCTTTTATCACTATGGGATAATCTTGTCGGTATACATGTTCTATAGCCTCATCAGAATTTGTAAAAGTTTTATAACCGGCAGTTGGTATATTGTGCCTAATTAAAAAATCTTTCATGTACTCCTTAGAGCCCTCTAATCGAGCCGCATCCTTAGAAGGCCCAAAGCACAATAAACCTGATTCCTGGAATTTATCAGTTATTCCTTCTACTAAAGGGTCTTCAGGTCCAACAATGGTTAAATCAATTTTCTGACTCAACGCAAACTTTATTAGTGCCTCTATATCATTTGAAGATATGTCTACGTTATTAATTGCTTCCTCAATTTCTGTCCCACCATTTCCTGGAGCAACAAATACGCTAGAGACTTGACTGCTTTTAGAAATCTTCCAAGCTAGTGCGTGTTCTCTACCGCCACTACCAATAACAAGAACTTTCATGAACCACTTTAATGTCTAAAATGTCTTACGCCAGTAAAAATCATAGCCATATCAGCTTCATCTGCCGCTTGAATAACTTCTTCATCTCGCATAGAGCCACCAGGTTGGATAACAGAGCTTATACCAATTTCTGCCGCTGCATCAATTCCATCTCTAAAAGGAAAGAACGCATCAGAAGCCATTGAGCAACCCTTAGTGATGAACCCTCTTTCATCAGCTTTAGAGGCCGCAATCTTAGCACTATCTATTCGACTCATCTGTCCAGCTC
>PCBA01000015.1 GCA_002730855.1 Gammaproteobacteria bacterium | reverse complement strand
TAAGATTCCTGCGTTATTAATTAATATATCTATCTGACCGTATTTGCTCATGACTTCTTCAACCATGGTGTTAACTTGATCTTTGTCAGTAACGCTAGCTCCATTAGCCATAGCTTCTCCGCCACCTGCTTTAATCTCTTCCACAACTGTCTCAGCAGCCGATAATGAACCATCATCAGATCCGTCAACATTACCGCCTAAGTCATTTATAACAACCTTAGCACCTCTTCTAGCTAAATCTAGAGCGTGGCACCTTCCCAAGCCTCCACCTGCTCCAGTTACAATAGCAACACGATCATTAAAAGTAATAGACATAAATTCTCCTAAGTAATTTTAGGCAAACATATTACAGTAACCTAGTTTCTTTGTGAAAAAGCTTTTTGAATTCTTTCAATAGATTCGTTGAGAACAGACCTTGGACAACCAAAATTTAACCTCACGTAATTTTTATTACCGAACCACTCTCCATCATGTACGCCTACCCCTGCATGGTTGATAAAAAAATCACCAGGTGCGTCTAATTTAGTCTCTCTGCAATCAATCCAAGCCAAGAATCCTGCTTCTGGGCCTGACAGCGACAAACCATCTACTTTATTTATTTCTTCTTTTAATATTCTTTTATTTTCTTTCAGGTACTCAGTAAGCTCTTTATGCCATTCACCTGCATCCCTATAGGCTGCTTTAGAGGCTACAAATGCTAAATTATCAATATGAGAAACGATTCCTTTTGTATTACGAACAAAGTCTTCTCTTAATTCCTTGTTAGGAATAATAGCTGCAGCTAAAGGAAATCCAGCTAAATTAAATGTCTTACAAGGACCTAAAATAGTGATGGAGTTCAGCTTGGCATATTCGTTTAAGCTTGCTAAATGAAAATGTCTTAGATCATCTTGGAGTATTAGATCTGAGTGAATTTCATCACTACAAATGATTACGTTATGTTTCTCACAAATCTCAACAAGTTGGGTTATCTCTTTTTTATTAAAAACCGTCCCTCCAGGATTATGAGGATTACAAAAAAACAACATCTTAGTGTCTTTACTAAGTAGGCTCTCAGTTGCATCAAAATCTAATTCCATTCTTCCGTTATTATCTTTAAGGAAATTCTTTACCATCCCTCTAGACATATTTTTAGACGCTTCGTCAAAAGGCGCGTATATAGGAGAAGGAGTAACAACTATCTCTCCAGGAGCCAGGGCTGTTTTGCAAGAAATATTCAAAGCAACTACTGCTCCGGGTACCCATGTAACCCACTCTTCTTCAATATCCCATCCAGAATTTAACTTAATCCTTTCTTTAAGTATTTGGCTTAATTCATTTGGAGTATCAGTATAGCCAAATATGCCTTGATCTATTCTTTCGTGCATAGCATCTGTGATTTCTCTAGGACAAATGAAGTCCATATCAGCAATCCACATGGGTATGATGTTTGGATCAGAGAATTTTGACCATTTAGTGCTATGGGTCTGCTTCCTTTCTACAATTGTGTCAAAGTCATATTTCATAGTCCCATTTTACTCTATATAGACCATCGTATCTTGGCTATTGCTCATCAGCCCTAGTGAAGTTAGACTTCACGCCCCAAATATTTAGAAAAAAATATGGAAGATAACCTATACAAAAATGTTAATGACGATACTCCAGTTCTAGTGGGGTGTTCTCAACTCTTAGGGAAAAAAGGTTCTAATGGGCCTAACTTTTTAGATATCTTGACTTCAGCTAGCACTAAAGCAATAGAAGACTGCAACTCAAAGATTTCTATCACTGAACATCTTGATGCTATTTCCGTTATTAGGTTTGTAGCTGATACTCCCAACAGGAACACGGCTACTGCAGCTTCTTGGGGTTACCCTAATATGCCTCGCAGTTTAGGAAACTCATTAGGAGTTACTGTACCGCATGAAATTTACACAACCACTGGAGGAAATTCTCCTCAACTTGCGCTTAATGAGATTTGCAATCGGATAAAAGATGGTCATGTTGAATGTGCTCTTCTGGCGGGTGGTGAGGCGCTCGACACACTAATTTCAAGAATGAAGACAGGTTTAGATACTGACTGGAGTGATGATCCTGGCGGTAAGCCTGAATCAATAGGTAGTGACAAAGATTTAGGAAGTGAATTTGAACAAAAGCATGGGGTCTTTGATCCTTCGGCTGTCTATCCTCTGTTTGCAAATAGCATAAGGGGCAGCGAAGGAAAAAGCTCTAAAGAACATATGGAAGATATTGGTCTTCTTTTTTCTCGTTTTTCTGAGATAGCATCCACCAATGAATACGCTTGGTTCAAAATTCACAGGTCTTTAGATGAAATTGTTGAAGTAGTTCCTGAAAATAGGATGATAGGATTCCCTTACACCAAGTACATGAATTCAATCATGAGGGTAAACCAATCTGCTGCTCTAGTAGTTACTTCTGCCAAGAAGGCTAGAGAGTTGGGTATACCAGAATCCAAATGGATATTTATGCATGCAGGAGCTTGTTTGAATGATGTATGGAATATTACTGATAGAAGAAATTTGCACTCATCACCTGCAATTAAGAAATGCTCTGAAGCTATATTTGAAGCCTCCAATCGCTCACAAGACGACATTTCCTTTTTTGACTTATATTCTTGCTTCCCAAGCGCAGTACAAATTGCCAGGAAAGAGATAGGTATACCAGATGATGACAGTAGAGACTTAACGGTAACGGGAGGACTTCCCTATTACGGAGGTCCAGGAAGTGCTTACGTAGTAAACTCCATAGCTAGTATGATGACTAAGCTTAGGAGCAATCCGGGAAAATTTGGAATGGTCACAGCCAATGGTTGGTTTCTAACCAAACATGGGGCAAGTATTTTCTCCTCTACCCCTTTTTTAGGGGAGTGGAATCAAATTATTGATTCTTCTGCATTACAAAACGAAATAGATAAAGAAGAACATCCAGAATTTGTTGAAGCAGCTAACGGCAAAGGGTCTATAGAAACTTATACTGTCTTAAATTCCAGAGAAGGGCCTACCAAAGCTATTATCATTGGCAGGTTGCAAGACGGAAAAAGATTTATTGCTAATACTAAAAAAGATGAGAATCTTTTTAATAGAATGATGCAAAATGAAATGTTAAACGCTAATGGAACTGTAAAGTTTGAAGGTTCAAGAAATATCTTCCAACCTGATTAAAAGGAGAAAACCATGAAAGAAATCAATGTGACAGTCACAGGAGGAGCGGGACAAATATCTTATTCCTTGTTACCGAGATTAATTAGCGGAGAAACGTTTGGGCCAGACACTAAAGTTAATCTTAGATTGGTAGAAATACCACAAGTAGTAGATAAGCTTAAAGGAACGATAATGGAGTTAGTGGATTGTGGCTTTGATCAAGCAGGTTCATTATTAGCGACTGCAGACATTAAAGAAGGCGTAGATGGAGCTGATTGGGTCCTTTTAGTCGGCAGCATACCCAGAGGAATAGTAATAGATGGGAAGAAAATAGAAGAAAGAAGTGATCTTTTAAAGATAAATGGAGGCATATTTACAGATCAAGGTTCAGCCATTGGAGACTTAGCCAATAAAGAGGCTAAAATATTAGTTGTTGGGAATCCTGCAAACACAAATGCTCTAATAGGTAAGCAACATGCAAATAATGATTCTCAGCAATGGTTTGCTATGACTGCTCTAGATGCAAATAGAGCTAAAGCTCAGCTAGCTTTAAAAGCTGGATCTGATATTACTTCAGTTACTAATATGACAATTTGGGGAAATCACAGCCCTACAATGTACCCTGATCCCTATAACGCTAAAATTAATGGAATTAGTGCTGCCGAGGTAATCAATGATGATAAATGGATTGAAAATGAATTTCTCCCTTTGGTCCAACAAAGAGGTAAGGCAGTTATAAACGCAAGAGGAGCATCATCTGCTGCTTCTGCTGCAAATGCAGCCATAGATACAGTGAAAGCTGTTGAAAATATAACTCCTGAAAATGATTCTTTTAGTGCAGCTATTGCAAGTGATGGGAGTTATGGAGTTCCAAAAGGATTAATTTTTGGATACCCTTTGAGAACTATTGCACCTGGAAAAGTAGAGATTATTCAAGGCCTAAAGCTAAATGAATTTGCTAATTCCAAGATAAAGACAACAACTGAAGAGCTTCTATCTGAGAAAGAAGCAGTTTCAGATCTTTTATAGACCTTCTTAAGACTTAGGTTTCATCAGAGGGAATAATAAGACGTCTCTGATAGATTCTGCTCCGGTAAATAGCATTACAAGCCTGTCAATTCCGATACCAACACCTGCGCAAGGAGGTAGCCCGTATTCAAGAGCCTCGATATAGTCTTCATCATATTCCATAGCTTCTTCATCCCCTGAGGCTTTTTGCTCTACCTGTGATTTAAATCTTTCGGCTTGATCCTCAGGATCATTTAACTCAGAGAAGCCATTGGCAATCTCGTTACCACCAATGAAAAGTTCAAACCGATCTACTATGCCCTCTTTATCATCAGAAAGCCTAGAAAGTGGTGAGACTTCTACTGGGTAATCAATAATAAAGGTTGGTTCTATTAGGTCGTCTTCAACTACTTTTTCAAATAATTCGAATTGTAATTTACCATCAGAGTAAGACTTATAGTCTTCGACATTATGTTTTGCAGATAACTCTTCAAGTTTCTTCCTGTCAGAAAGATCTTCTACCGGTATAGAAAGTTTTGTTGCAACTGACTCGAGCAATCCTATCCTCTTAAAGGGCTTAGATAGATCATAGTCCTTGTCTTCAATTGAGATTTTAGAAGTGCCATTCAATTCGTGAGAGAGGTGCATAAATAATTTTTCTAGAAACGACATCTGGTCATTGAAATCAGCGTATGCGGTGTAATATTCCAACATTGTAAATTCTGGATTGTGTTTTGTAGACAAGCCTTCATTTCTAAAATTTCTATTTATTTCAAAAACTTTTTCTATTCCACCTACAACTAATCTCTTTAAATACAATTCAGGTGCAATCCTTAAATATAAATCTAAATCAAGCGTATTATGATGTGTAGTGAAGGGCTTAGCAGCTGCTCCGCCAAGAGTTGAATGCATCATCGGAGTCTCAACTTCCATAAAGCCTTCTTTATCAAAGAAACCTCTAATCTCTTTAATTAAAAAGCTTCTCTGCTTAAATATTTCACGACTATCTTCATTAGTTATTAGATCTAAGTACCTTTTTCTATATCTTTGCTCAGTATCAACCAATCCAGCATGCTTCTCAGGCAAAGGTTTTAAAGATTTAGTTAAAAGTTCTATTTGGTCCGCATGAATGGTTAACTCTCCTGTCTTGGTCTTAAAAAGTTTTCCTTTGACACCTACGATGTCACCAAGATCCCATGACTTGAATGAATCGTAAACACCTTCAGGTAAATCGTTTTTTGTTAAATAGGCTTGCATTTGACCTGACATATCTTGAATAGTTATGAAGCTAGCCTTCCCCATTATCCTTCGCAGCATTACTCTTCCAGCCACAGAGAAAATATCTTTTTTCTTTTCTAGGTCTTCATTTTCAAGATCTCCGCAAGAAGAATGTAAATCCTTGGCCAATGAATCCCTCTTAAAATTATTAGGAAAGGCATTTCCATCCGATCTAAGCTCATTAAGCTTAGCTTTCCTTAGTTCCAGTAACTCGCTTTCGTTAGGTTTATCTGTCATACGGTTTAAATATTTAACTTAAGGCTCTCTTCAATAAACTGATCCAAATCTCCATCCAGAACTCCAGAGCAATTTGAAGTCTCAACTCCTGTCCTTAAGTCTTTTATTCTAGCTGAATCTAATACATAAGACCTTATTTGGCTACCCCAACCTATATCTGCTTTCGATTCTTCTTGACTTTGTTTCTCCGCTTCAAGTTTATTCATCTCTATTTCATAAAGTTTTGCGCGCAATTGTTGCATAGCTTTATCTCTGTTTTGGTGCTGAGATCTTTGAGATTGGCATTGCACAACTACACCAGATGGTTCATGAGTTATTCGAATAGCCGAATCAGTTTTATTCACATGTTGACCCCCTGCCCCACTAGCTCGATAAGTATCCACTCTCAAGTCAGAAGGATTGATATCAATCTCTACATCTTCATCTATTTCTGGAGAAACAAACACCGAAGCAAAAGAAGTATGCCTCCTGCTACCTGAATCAAAAGGTGATTTTCTAACTAATCTATGAACTCCGGTCTCAGTCCTTAACCAACCGTATGCATAATCTCCTTCAAACCTTATGGTTGCGCTTTTAATTCCTGCAACCTCTCCATGTGAAACTTCAACCACTTCAGTCTTAAATGATTTAGTTTCTCCCCATTTGAGATACATCCTCATAATCATTTCAGCCCAATCTTGGGCTTCAGTTCCTCCTGAACCAGATTGAATGTCTAAGAAGGCATTATTAGGGTCCATCTTATTTGAGAACATCCTTATGAACTCTAATTCATACAATAAAACTTCATGCTCTTTAACTTCATTTGAAATTACTTCCAATGTAGAGACGTCATCATCTTCAATGGCAATCTCGGCAAGTTCCATTGCATCATTTATAGATTGTTCGAGTTTAAGAAATTTATTGAGTTCCTTATCTAAATTTACTTTGTCTTTATTTAAGTTTTGAGCAGTCTTAGGATCATCCCAAACACTTGGATCGCTAAGTTTAGTTAGTAACTCCTCTAGATGAATAGTTTTTTTATCAACGTCAAAGATACCCCCTTAGATCATTTATCCTTTTCTTATGATCTTTAAGCTCTTCATTTAGTGAGGTAATTTCTAGCATTTCTTTAATTTACTTTCGAAAGAATAAATTTCTTAACTTCGTCATAATCTTTTGGCAACACTTCAAATGACTCTTCTTTTTTTAAAACAGTTTTAAGTCTTTCTGGAATATCCAGATTATGCCCAGGTATAGCGTTTTCTATAGCCTCTACAAATTTAGCAGGGTGCGCTGTTGCCATTGTAACGGTTATCTCGTCTTGGCTTGCAAGAATGTTAGCAGCCCTCATGCCTGTTGCCGTATGAGGATCTAATAAATAGCCTGATTGCTCATAAGTTGTCTTAATTTGGCCTGTTATCTCTGTATCAGAACTTCTCAAGCTAGAAAAGAAATTAACAACTGAAGGCCATTTATCTTCAGGGATAGAGATGGGTTTGTCAGGAAAGGTCCCCATCATAGAAGACAAAACTGAAGAGTCATCATCGTACAGGTTGTATAAAAGTCTTTCAAAATTACTTGCTACCGATATATCCATGCTTGGTGCTAAAGTCTGGTCAACTTCACTTTTTTCATAATGATTTTCAGTGAATAACCTATGGAGGACATCATTGCTGTTTGTTGCGATTAGTAATTTCTTAATTGGGAGTCCCATTTCTTTTGCAGTCCATCCAGCATAGGCATGACCAAAATTTCCTGACGGGATAGAAAAAACTAGATCATCATTTGATTCCCTTAACCTTAAGTAAGACCAAAAGAAATATACAGATTGGGTCATACATCTTGCCCAGTTAATTGAATTAGCTGCGATAAACCTTGTTGCATTGATTTGAAAGTCTTGATCCAAGAAAATACTCTTTACTATTGACTGACATCCATCAAAATCACTCTCGATTGCCAAAGGGTAAACATTAGAAGATTGAGTGGTTGTCATTTGTCTTCTTTGAACATTAGTAACCTTCTCGTGTGGGTAGAGGATAAAAACCTCCACATTTGAGTGCCGCGCACAAGCAGAAATTGCAGCAGCTCCTGTATCTCCTGAAGTAGCACCTAGAACAGCTATTTTTTTTCCTTGTTCCTTTGCAAAATGATTTAGCAATGCACCTAAGAGCTGCATAGCTACATCTTTAAATGCTAAAGTCGGTCCATGAAAAAGCTCTAAAACCCAGTTATTTTTTTCCAGCTCTACTAATTTAACTACGTCATCTACTTCAAACTCTTCATAAGTGTCTTTTACTAGGCTTTGAAAAACATCTCTCCTTATTTCTCCCTCTACAAAAGGAAAAAGAATCTTGCTAGCCAATTCGTAAAATCTTAGATTGGAGTAACTTTCTATCTCTTCTATAGAAAACTTTGGGAATTTAGTCGGCATATAAAGACCGCCATCAGGCGCTAGCCCTCCTAACAAGACCTCTGAAAAAGGTACTTCAGCCGATTCTCCTCTAGTACTCTTATAAAGCATTGTGTATCCGGAATTGCTTTACTTGAGAGTTTATTTCATCCATTGATTCCAAGCTGCTTATTAGTCTCGATGTAACTTCTTCATCAACGGAACCAGAAATTATTACAACAGGCACAGTATCTTGTAGACTTTCCTTTAATTTTTTTGCTTCATGTTGAATTAGTGCCTCGATACTAATATTCTCTTCAGCAAATATTGAAGAAATCTTAGCAATAGCGCCTGCCTCATTCTTCACTTCTAACCTAAAATACCTAGGGAATGGCTTAATAATTTTTTTAGATATTTTGTTAACTTGGCTACCAGATTCTTGAGCAGGCCAGCCTCCATTAGCCAAATCAACTAAATCAGCTATAACCGCTGAGGCTGTAGGTTTTGGTCCAGCTCCTGGTCCATAATAAACGGTTGACCCAATTTCCTCACAACAAATATCTAGAGCATTCATTTGCTGACCTACTTGGGAAAGCAATAGTTCTTTTGAAACTAAAGTTGGGTAGGCGCTTACATTAACCTTACCTTCGTTAAGATTTCCATATGCAATGTGTTTAATGGAATAACCTAATTCTTTCGCATAATTGAGATCTTCTAAATCTACTTGATCAATTCCTCCATAACTTACGGAATCAAATTCAAAAGGAACTTGAAAAGCAAGAGCAGCAAGAATAGACGCTTTCTGAGCGGCATCTGTTCCGTCTATGTCCATAGTAGGATCTGTTTCTGCTAAGCCAAGATCTTGAGCTTCCTTAAGAGCCACATCGAAATTGGTATTGTTTTCCGACATTTCACTTAATATAAAATTAGTCGTGCCATTTAAGATACCTGCAAACCATTGCACCCTACTT
Source organism: Gammaproteobacteria bacterium (assembly GCA_002730855.1). GTDB lineage: Bacteria > Pseudomonadota > Gammaproteobacteria > Magnimaribacterales > Magnimaribacteraceae. The sequence goes on along the minus strand of PCBA01000015.1, from coordinate 4,906 downwards.
GCCACCAGACCTTCTCTTAAAGCCTTTATAACAGGAGTTCCACCTGCCACTGATGCTTCGAAGCCTATCTGAACTTTATTTTCTTTTGCTAACTTAAACAGTTCATCTCCGTGAGTTGCGATCAAAGCTTTATTTGCTGTCACAACATCCTTTCCATTTCTTAGAGCAATTTCAACTAATTCTTTGGCTAACTCACATCCGCCTATTAGCTCGACAAATACATCTATATCATCGCTACTAGCTGCCTGCCTAAGATCAGTTACTACTTTTAATTCTTTATTTCTTACTGCAGATTTCCCTTTCCTGGCTCCAACCAGAATAACCTCTAATTGAACACCTCCTTGTTTTTGGGTAATTTCAGGGTTCTTCGTAAGTGCGTCTAGGACTGCACTACCTACATTTCCTGTGCCGCAAAGGCCTACCTTTAAAGATTTCATGATTACCTTATTGCTTGAACTTTGTTTGCATTAGATAAGAACCTTTTAATATTTCTTATAGCTTGCCTAGTTCTGTGTTCATTCTCTATTAAAGAGAAACGTACATAACCTTCTCCATAATCTCCAAACCCAACGCCTGGTGAAACTGCAACTTTGGCTTCAGTTAGTAGCTGTTTACTAAACTCAAGAGACCCTAAAGACTTTAAAGTACTTGGTATTTTTGCCCAAACAAACATAGTAGCTTTAGGACTCTCAACTCTCCAACCAGAATCATTTAAGCCTTTAACTAGAACGTCTCTTCTCCTCTGATACGTTTCTCTAATTACCTCAACATGTTCATCCCCGTGATCCAGAGCCTTTATGGCAGCTACTTGAATGGGCGTAAATAAACCATAGTCAAAATAAGATTTTATTCGTGATAGAGCAGCCAATAAGTCTTTATTCCCGCAACAAAAACCTACTCTCCATCCAGGCATATTATAACTTTTAGATAAGGAAAAGAATTCGACTGCTACATCCTTTGCACCTTCCACCTGCAGAATTGAAGGAGCTTTATATCCATCAAAACAAATATCTGCGTATGCAAGGTCTTGGATAATCCATATTTGATGTTCTTTAGCAAATTGTATTATTTTGTTAAAAAATTCTATTTCTACACACTCTGTAGAAGGGTTACCCGGAAAATTCAAAACCAGCATCTTTGGCTTGGGGAAGGAGTTGGTTATAGCAGATTCTAATTCAGAAAAGAAATCGATACCTTCTCCGATAGGAACGTGCCTAATATCAGCTCCCGCTATAACAAAACCATAAGGGTGAATAGGATATGAAGGATTAGGTACTAATACAGCATCACCTTTGTCTAATGTTGCTAAAGCTAAATGACCTAAGCCTTCTTTAGAACCCATTGTAACAACTGCTTCAGTCTCCGGGTCTAACTCAACATCAAACCTCCTTTGATACCAGTCACAAATTGATTTTCTTAACCTAGGTATTCCTTTTGATTGAGAATATCTGTGTGCACTGCCTTTAAGAGAGGATTCTCTTAGTTTTTCTACAATTTCATTAGGCGTTGGTTGATCAGGATTTCCCATACCAAAATCAATAATGTCCTCACCTTTCTTTCTTGCAGCAGCTTTTAACGCCTGTATTTCATCAAATACATACGGCGGAAGCTTATTAACTCTAGGAAAGTCTGTATCCATAAGATAATTCTAACTATTTGTGACAAGTATATTAAGTAAATCTTCGGGTGGCAGATACCCGGGGATCAGTTTACCTTCTTGTGTAACAATAGAAGGCGTACCTTGAACTCCAAATGATCTCCCTAAATTAAAGTGATTCTCAACTGGATTATTGGGGCAAACGTTATCTAGAATCTCCTCTCCTTGTTTAAGTACAGTAAGAGAATAATTAGGATCTTCTGAACACCAAGCAGAAGCTATCTTCCTGTAGGATTCGGACCCTATACCACTTCTTGGGTAAGCTAAATAATTAACTTTGATGCCCAAATTAAGATAATCATCAATTTGACTATGAAACTGCCTACAGTAGCCGCAATCCACATCAGTGAAAACAAAAATATTATGCTTTATCTGAGGTGGTTCAAAAGTTATAAACTGACTGCTATCCAGCCCTTCTAATAATGTTCTTCTTTGAAAGTCTCTTCTTGCTTCTGATTTGTTCAACAACCCTTCTTTAGTGATCAAGTAAATATCACCCGAAATTAAGTATTTTCCGTCAGAAGAAACATACAAAGGTTCTATTCCTTCAAAATTTACTTCGTAATAACCTTCAATGTCTGTTTTATTTATAGAATTTAATTGGATACTCTCAGGAAGCATTTCTTTTAACTTTCTCTCAATAACTGTTGATTCGTCAGAGCTTATATCATTTCTATCATTAGCATTGCAGCTAGTCGTTAAGCTCGTAACTAATAATAAAAAAGTAATTTTAAGCAGAAAATGCATATTTAACCTCTGGGGTGATGCTCATTATGTAATTCTTTCATTCTATGTCTAGCGACTTCTGTATAAATTTGAGTTGTAGATAGGCTTGAATGACCTAATAATAACTGGACTGTCCTTAAATCTGCTCCATGATTAAGTAAATGAGTCGCAAAAGCATGTCTTAATGTATGTGGGGAGAGACTCTTGTCTATACCTGCTTTAAGAGCATACTCTTTTATACGATACCAAAAAGTCTGTCTTTTCATAGAACTTCCTCTTTTACTTAAAAATAGAGCTGATTCTCTTTCATCTTGACCCATTAAACTGCTTCTCGATTTATTTATATACTCTGAAACCCAATGAAGAGCTTCTTCCCCCATAGGTACTAATCTCTCTTTATCTCCCTTGCCTATTACCCTTATAACTCCTTGCCTAAGATTAACGTTCAGCAAGTCTAAGTTAATCAATTCAGATACTCTCAACCCACATGCGTAGATAAGTTCTAGCATTGCCTTGTCTCTTAGGCCTATATCATTTCTTAAATCTGGAGTGTTAATTAGTTTCTCCACATCTTCTTCTGATATAACTTTTGGCAGTGAATGGCCTAACTTAGGACTATCTATTTTGGCGGTAGGGTTTTCCTTTAAGTTGTACTTATTGCTTATATGATTATAAAAGGATCTTAAGCTAGAAAGAGATCTAGCAGTTGATCTGCTGCTATAGCCTTCTTTTAGTCTGAAAGCCAAATAATCTAAAAGATCTACTTTTGTAACTTCTAAGAGATTTGGGCCTTTATGCCATTTCTCAAAAGCAGAAATATCTAGCTTATAAGCACTGAGAGTATTTGGGCTAAGACCTCTTTCTAGCCATAATTCATCAATAAAATTATCAATGTATTCTTCTGATTTGAGGGATTTGCTGTTCATAAGCCTGATCAGCAAGCATTAACTTAATCCAGCTTTTCTTTAATTCTTGCAGAACGACCAGTTCTTTCTCTTAAGTAGAATAATTTTGCCTGCCTTACGTCTCCACGTCTTTTTACCTTGATACTGCTAATTATTGGACTATGGGTCTGAAAAGTTCTTTCTACTCCTATTCCATTAGAAATCTTTCTAACTATAAAAGACGATCCCAAGCCCCTATTCTTTATAGAAAGAACTACGCCTTCAAACGGCTGCAACCTTTCTCTGGTGCCTTCTACAACTCTAACGTCTACTACAACTGTATCACCTGCTGAAAAATCAGGGATGTCATCTCTTAACTGAGAAGCCTCAACTGCTTGTATATGTTTATTCTTAGTCATTTCTCTAATAATCTTTCTAGAGGTTGCGCATTCTATCAGATAAAACTATCAATTCTCATCATTAATTTCGTCTATTAGTTCTTTTTCTTCTTCAGTTAATTTCCTTCCTTTTAGTAAATCAGGTCGATTAGTTAAAGTTCTTCTTAAAGACTCTTTTAAACGCCAGGTTTTAATTTCAGAATGGTTTCCTCCAAGTAAAATTTCTGGTACATCCCCATAAGCACTCTTTTTAGGTCTAGTAAATTGAGGAAATTCTAATAAACCATCACTAAAAGACTCTTCCATTATAGAGTCCATATCGCCTAATACTCCATTAATAAGTCTTGATATAGACTCTATTAACACTAGCGCAGGAACTTCTCCTCCATTTAAAACAAAATCTCCTACGGAACATACTTCATCTACCCTACTGTCCTCTACTCTCTGATCTATACCTTCATACCTACCAGAAATAATAGTTATATTTTCTTTTGAGCTTAACTCTATAACTTTCTCTTGATCTAAAATCTTTCCATGAGGTGCCATATATACAACATGTGTTTCTTTTTCTTTCTTAATGGCATCTATTGTCCTTATGAGGGGTTCAGCTTGTAAAAGCATCCCAGGACCTCCTCCATAAGGCTTATCATCTAACCTTCGGCCTTTATCTTCGCTATAATCTCTAGGATTCCAGGTATTTACTGATAATTTCTTTAAAGTAATTGCTTTAGATATAATTCCATGAGTAATAAACTCATTTATAAGTTCTGGGAAAATTGTTACTACTTCAAACTTCATTAGTAATCTTCAGGCCAATCTACCAAAACAAAGCCTTCCTCTAGATTAACATCCTTGACTATCTTGTCTTTTATATACGGTACTAGCCTCTCTTTATCATCCACACTTCCTTCGATAGGTCTTACAACAAGAACATCATTAGCGCCTGTTTCCATTACGTTCGATATTTTTCCTAAACAAAGATCTTCTAGATTTGTTACCTCTAATCCTTTCAGTTGAAAATGATAGAATCCATTACCTTCTAATTTTGGTAAAGATTTCTTAGGAATAAAAATCTCTTTGTCTCTAAAATCTTCAGCATTATTTCTAGAGTTAATTCCCTTAATCTTAATAATAACTCTATCTTTTTTTATTAGTAATTCATCAATAATCATGGGCGTGCCGTCCTCATGTTCTAAGTCTTCGTACTTTGTAAGCATACGAGGATCTTTTCCAAAAAAATG
>PCBA01000014.1 GCA_002730855.1 Gammaproteobacteria bacterium | reverse complement strand
ATCCTAGAGTTTCATGTAAATCTTTAGAATTTAGACCTCTTATTTTTTTTAATTCTTCAGAACTAAAATTACAAAGGCCTCTGGCAAGCTCCTTAGAATCTGAGTTGAGGCAAGTGATTAGGTCACCTCTATTAAATTCCCCTTCAACCTCTTTGATCCCAACTGGAAGGACACTTCTCCCTTTCTTCGTTATAGCCTCAGAAGCTCCATCATCCAAGGTTAAGGTTCCACATGAAGATCCAAAAGATGACAACCAGAGCTTCCTAGATTGAAGAGTTCCCTTATTACTATGAAGAACAGTTCCCTCTTCCTTTCCTTCATAAAGGTTAATAAGAGTATCAGGCTTTCTTCCGTCCGCTACCCATGTTTTTGCTCCTGAATTAACAGATGTTTTAGCAGCTTCTAATTTTGTTTTCATTCCACCCCTTCCATGAATTCCAGCTGAAGCACTCAGTTGTTTTGATAAATCCAAACCTTTATCGTCTAAATCTATAGAATGAATTAGCTTAGCTTCTTGATTTTTTTTAGGGTCATCAGAAAAAATACCTTCTTGGTCAGTAAGCATTACAAAGTGATCTGCTCTAATCAAGCCCACTAGTGCAGCGCCCAACCTATCATTATCGCCAAAAGATATCTCTTCTATAGCAACGCTATCATTTTCATTAACAATAGGAATTATATTCAAGTCTAGAAGAGCTTCTATAGCACTCTTAGCGTTTAAATACCTGACTCTATTTGATATATCATCATGAGATATTAGTACTTGCGCGGTTTTAAAATTATATTTATCAAATTCATTTTGATATATCTGTATGAGACCTCTTTGCCCAACAGCTGCGCAAGCCTGCAATAAATGTAAAGAAGCAGGCCTCTCCTCTATTCCCATTTCATGCATGCCTTTAGCAACAGCTCCGGAAGAGATAATAATTACGTCCTGATCTCTATTGCGCAAATAATCCACTTGATTAACCAAGTCGTTAATAAAACTGCTATTTATGCCTTCTTGATTGCTGGAAACTAAGCTACTTCCAGCCTTAATGACCCATTTATTATTCTTTTCCATCAACAAGACTCCAAATATCTTCCTATGTCTCTCATCAGTTCTTTAGTTCCTTTTCTCTGGGCAGCAGAAATAGAGGATACTCTTAATTTATCTTTATAATTTAATTCCAATTCTTTAACCAACCTGTCCACTTCTTCTTTATCTATTAAATCTACTTTATTTAGAACTAACCAGACAATATTAGATTCTAGATCTGCATTATATTCTCTAACTTCTTTTAACAACTCTTCAACTTCCTTGATCACAGCTTCATATTCTTTATCGAAAATATCTATTACCATTAGTACAATTCTCGTTCTTGAAAGATGTTTTAAAAACTGTATTCCTAAGCCAACTCCTTTAGATGCACCGGAGATTAAACCTGGGATATCTGAAATCACGAAGCTAGATAAAGGGGAATAATCTACAACTCCTAAACTAGGATAAAGAGTAGTAAATTCATAATCTGCTATTTTAGGTTTAGCACTTGAGACAGCTTCAACTAAAGATGATTTTCCTGCGTTTGGCTTACCTAGGAGCCCAATATCTGCTAACAAGCGTAATTCAAGTCTCAAACCTTTAGTTAAACCATCTTTTCCTTTAGTGGTTTTTGTAGGCGATCTATTCGTTGAACTTTTAAACTTAAGATTTCCTGACCCCCCTTCTCCGCCTAAGCAGATACATTGCTCTGCTCCTTCAGTAGTGAGATCTGCTATTTGAGTGTCTGAATCTAGATCCATAATGATAGTTCCACAAGGGACTTCAATATACAGATCCTTACCATCTGCTCCAGTTTTATTCTGACTTCCTCCCCTTTTACCATTTTCAGCTTCAAAAGAACGTTGATATCTAAATTTTGATAATGTGTTTAGATTATTGGTGGCTCTTAAAAAAATACTACCACCTTTACCTCCATCCCCACCATCCGGCCCACCTTTAGGTATATTTTTTAACCTCCTAAAACTCATACAGCCGCTACCTCCATTTCCTGCAGTAACGTCAATAACAACTTCGTCAATGAACTTCATTGAAATATTATAGGTTTAAGTGTGGGAAGGAAGTTTAGACCGGATCTACGTTTACAAACTGTCTTAGCTTAGGTCCCTTCTTAACAAACGAAACTTTCCCCGCAACTTTTGAGAATAAGGTATGATCTTTTCCACAACCTACATTCTTTCCAGCATGGAACTTAGTTCCTCTTTGTCTAACAATAATAGCTCCTGGCTGAACCTCTTGACCGCCAAAACTTTTTATACCTAGCCTTTTAGATTGCGAATCTCGTCCGTTACGACTACTTCCGCCTGCTTTCTTGTGTGCCATCTTATTGCCTCTTTATAAACTGATTGACTCTATTTGAACTTGGCTATAATTTTGTTTATGCCCATAAGTTCTTCTATAGTCTTTCCTTCTTTTCATCTTGAAGACTTTAATTTTGTCATGCTTACCATGTGAAACTAGTGTTGCAGTGACTTTAGCGTTGTCTAAATAAGGACTACCTATCTTTGATTCTTTACCATCAGATATCATAAGTACTTTATCAAACTCAAGAGTACTTCCCTCTTCAGCAGAAATAAGTTCAACCTTGAGGCTGTCTCCTTCTGATACTGTGTGTTGCTTTCCTCCGCTCTCAATTACGGCAAACATGGTTTTCTCCAAACTTAGAATTTAAGGATGAGCACTATACGAAAAAGAAAGCTTTATCGCAATATAATTCCTTTAAAACTGATAGTTATTCTAGAATAGCAATTGTATGGAGTTATTGTTTAAAGAAATAATTAAGGAGGAGTTAGAGGAGTTAGAAATCTCGCTTTTATCCTCAATAGGCTCTGATGTAGATTTAGCTACAGAAGTCACACAGTATGTTGTAGATTCTGGTGGAAAAAGAATTAGACCCGTTATATGCATATTGGTTGCTAAAATGCTTAATTACAAGGGCTCCGAACTTATTAAGTTAGCTAGCTCAATTGAACTATTACATACGGCTACCTTGATTCATGATGATGTAGTTGACCAAAGTTCAACAAGAAGGGGTAAACAAAGCATCCACAACAAATGGGATAATGCTCATGGAGTATTAGTTGGAGATTTTGTTTACTCTAAGGCATTTCAGCTGATGGCCAGTTTTAACAACCCAGAAATTATTAGAATTCTGGCTGACTCTACTAATAGGATCTCTGAAGGAGAAGTCCTTCAACTAACTTTTAAACTACAGAATAATCTTTCAGAAAAAGATTATTTTGAAATAATAGACAGAAAAACAGCCGAGCTTTTTAAGGCATCAGCTTTAACAGCAGCAACTCTAAGCTCTTGTCAAAAAGATGAGTTTCAATCATTGTCTAATTTCTCAACATCTCTTGGTATAAATTTTCAAATTAAAGACGATTTATTAGATTATTTTGGTGATGAGAGCTTAACTGGGAAAAAAATAGGAAAAGATTTTGAGGAAGGGAAATTTACTCTACCTTTAATAAAAGCTCTACCAATGATGTCTAAGGACAAGAGGTCGATGATTTTAGATGCTCTCAATTCCAATAAAGAATGTGATTTTAAAGAGATTATAAGAATAATAAAAAATACAGGTGCAGTACGAGAAGTAGAAGAAACTTGTAATCTATATTCAAACAAATGTATAAATGAACTACAAAAATTTCCCAAATCAAGCTATAGAGAAGCTCTTTTAGATATTATAGAGAGCGTCAACGGCAGATTAAGTTAAGTTCTGTTTATCTTTTTTTAAGGTATCATAAGCTCTATTAGCAACGAAAATAGATAATTTAATGTCATTTACGCCTAAAAATAATTATTCGAAGGAGGAATTGTTAGATTGTGCCGATGGGAATCTTTTCGGTATCGAAAATGGAAGACTGCCTACTCCTAACATGCTGATGTTTGATCGGATAACTGAAATATCTGAATCTGAAGGGAAGTATAAAAAAGGAAAAATTGTGGCTGAGTTAGACATAAATCCTGATTTATGGTTTTTTGATTGCCACTTCAAAGGAGATCCTGTAATGCCAGGCTGTTTAGGATTAGATGCGATGTGGCAATTAGTAGGTTTCTATTTGTGTTGGTTGGGAAATCCAGGTAAAGGCAGAGCGCTAGGGTCATCAGAAGTCAAATTTTTTGGTCAAGTATTGCCAACAGCGAAAAAAGTTACATTAAGTATAGATATGAAAAGAATCTTAAATCTAGACTTAACAGTTGGCATTGGAGAAGGCTCTATGCTGGTAGATGATAGAGAAATATATACTGCCAAAGGCCTTAAAGTTGGCTTATTTAAAGACACTTCGAGCTTCTAGAAATGAGACAAGTGGTTGTTACAGGGTATGGAATTATTTCTAGTCTAGGAAATAATATAGATGAAGTTGTTCATTCCCTTCAAAGCTCTTCTTCTGGCATATCAATAAATGAGACTAATAAAAGTATGGGTCTCAGAAGTCATATATCGGGGTCTATTACCAACCTTGACCTAAAAGAGAGTATAGATAGAAAACTTTATCGATTTATGGGGGATGCTGCGGCATATGCATTCCTTAGCACTAAAGAAGCTATAGATCATGCCAATCTCTCTGATCAAATATTAAATGATTATAGGACTGGAATTATAATGGGTTCTGGTGGAGCTTCATCCGAAGATCAGATTGATTCAGCAGACATACTCAGATCAAAAGGACTAAAAAGGATTGGACCATACAGAGTTACTAAAGCAATGGGAAGTACAGTATCTGCTTGTTTAGCAACTTCGTTCGGAATTAAAGGCATTAATTATTCAATTTCATCAGCTTGTGCCACTAGCGCTCATTGTCTAGGAGCTGGCATGGAACAAATACAATTAGATAAACAAGATGTAATTATAGCTGGTGGAGGAGAAGCAGAACATTGGGGTATGACTAGCTTGTTTGATGCTATGGGAGCCTTATCCACTAAATATAATGAAACACCAGAGAAGGCCTCGAGAGCCTTCGATAGAGATAGAGATGGCTTTGTTATAGCTGGAGGTGGAGGTGCAATTATTCTTGAAGAAAAAGAACACGCAATATCTAGAGGTGCAAAAATACTAGCAGAACTAACAGGTTATGCAGCTACTTCAGATGGGCAAGATATGGTTAGCCCTTCTGGAGAAGGTGGCAAAAGGTGTATGGAAATAGCATGGAATATGTGTGGAAAAAGAAAGATTGACTATATAAATGCACATGGAACTAGCACACCTGCAGGTGACATAACTGAACTTAATGCAATTAAAGAAGTTTTTAAGCAAGAGATTCCTTTAATTAGCTCTACAAAATCACTATCTGGCCATTCACTAGGAGCAGCCGGAGTACAAGAATCAATTTACACTTTACTAATGATGGATAATGATTTTATAGCTGGATCAGCAAATATAGAAAACTTAGATGAAGAAGCCAAAGAATTCCCAATAGTTCAAGAGAATAAGCCAATTAAATTAAAAAGAGCTCTGAGCAATAGTTTCGGTTTTGGCGGAACCAATGCCTCTCTTATTTTTGAAAAAGCTTAGTAACTTAAAAAGGAATATCGTCGTCGGTTATACCACTTTCCGGAACTTCACTGGCCTGAACTTCTTGATTTGTGTTTTCATAAGAAGAATCTTGAGACCCTCTGCTATCAAGGAACTGCATGTCTCTCGCTATAACTTCAGTGGTATAACGAGTTTGACCATCTTGTTCCCACTTTCTTGTTTGTAATTGACCTTCTATATAAACTTTAGATCCTTTCTTTAAATATTCTCCAGCTATCTCAGCTAACCTTCTCCACATGACAACCCTGTGCCATTCAGTCCTTTCTTGGTCTGTCCCAGTTTCCTTATCCTTCCAAGATTCTGAGGTTGCTATGCTCAATGTAGTTACAGCCGCACCCCCTGCAGTATATTTTATTTCAGGATCTTGCCCTAAATTACCAACTAGAATTACTTTGTTTATTCCACTTCTTGCCATATCATTTTTTTGTCATAGTTAATTTATTAAATAAGATTATAATCACTTTTCATTATTTAAGTTCCAAAACATTAAATCTTTTTATAAATGAAGCACATTAAAGTAAGAGGTGCAAGACAACATAATCTAAAGAATATAGATGTTGATCTGCCTAGAGATAATCTTGTTGTTATAACAGGGCTATCTGGTTCAGGTAAATCTTCATTAGCTTTTGATACTTTATATGCCGAAGGCCAAAGAAGATATGTTGAATCCTTATCTTCTTATGCAAGACAGTTCTTATCTATGATGGAAAAACCTGACGTAGATCATATAGAAGGCCTTTCTCCGGCAATTTCTATAGAGCAAAAAACTACCTCTCATAATCCTAGGTCAACCGTAGGTACGGTTACAGAAATATATGACTACTTAAGACTTCTTTTTGCTAGGGCGGGAACACCAAAATGCCCAGACCATTCGATTTCATTAGAAGGACAGACCTCTAACCAGATCTGCGACAAGATATTAGAACTTAAACCTAATACAAAATTTATGATTCTTTCTCCTATGATTAAAGATCAAAAAGGAGAGCATCTTCATGTGTTTGAAGAATTAAAAATACAAGGTTATGTGAGGATGCGTGTTGATGGTATCACTGTAGATGTAGATGATATTCCTAAACTTCACAAAAATAAAAAGCATTCCATTGAGGCGGTCATCGATAGGCTTATAATTCCAGAAAAAATAGATGACAACTATAAATTAAGACTATCTGAATCTGTAGAAAATGCTCTTAATTTAGGAGAAGGAAGCTTAATTATCTTTCTAATAGAAGATGAAGAAGACAAAATATTCAGCTCTAATATGGCTTGCACGAAATGTGGTTATAGTATTCCTGATTTAGAACCTAGACTTTTTACTTTTAATAACCCTGCTGGTGCTTGTTCCGGCTGCGAAGGGCTTGGAGTTAAGCCTTATGTAGACAAACTGAAAGTAATACATGAACCAACAGCAAGCTTAAGTGAAGGCGCTATAAGGGGCTGGGATATTAGCCATAAATATCATTTTCATCTTTTAAGATGCCTTTCTAGAGAGTATGAGTTTTCTTTAGACGAACAGTTCAAAAAACTACAACCAGATATAAAAGACCTAATATTAAATGGCAGCCAAGGGAAGCCTGTGAACTTTAGCTGGAGAACCAAAAAAGGGAAATTAGTAGAGAGAATCTTCCCATTTGAAGGAGTTATAAACAACATAAATAGAAGATATAAAGAAACTGAATCAAATTACATTCGAGAAGACCTTTCAAAACTAATAAGCTTGTCGGATTGCAAGGAATGTTATGGAACTAGATTAAGAAGAGAAGCTAGGAATATTTTTATTAATAAAACTAATCTGCCCGAAATCACTTCATTTACCATAGATGAGGCATTCAATTTCTTTTCCAACCTAAAACTTGAAGGTTCAAAAAAAGAAATTGCTGACAGAATAGTTAAAGAAATAAAAGAAAGATTAGAATTCCTAGTTGATGTTGGTCTAAACTATTTAACCCTTGAAAGAAGTGCTGAAAGTCTTAGTGGAGGAGAAGCACAGAGAATAAGACTAGCTAGCCAAATTGGAGCTGGGTTAGTAGGAGTTACTTATATTCTTGATGAGCCTTCAATAGGTCTTCATCAAAGAGACAATGAAAAACTTCTGAAGACCCTTACCAAACTCAGAGATTTGGGGAATTCGGTTATCGTAGTAGAGCACGATAATGAAACTATGAAGTTTGCAGATCATATTCTAGATATTGGTCCTGGTGCCGGAGTTCATGGAGGTAAAATCTGTGCCCAAGGGACCGCTAAAGAAATTGCTGAATCCGAGGATTCTATTACTGGTCAATATCTTTCAGGAAAGAGGGCCATTGAAATACCCTCAAAAAGAAAGAAAGTTAATCAAGATAAAGTTCTAACCTTATCAAAGGCCAAGGGTCACAACCTAAAGGAGGTTAACCTAAAACTGCCTTTAAATCTGTTTGTTTGTGTAACTGGAGTATCAGGTTCAGGAAAATCGACATTAATTAACCATACCCTTCTCCCTGCAATATCTAATCTAATTTCTAAAGCTGAAAAAAAAGATGCCAAACCATTCTCCGACCTTTCAGGTATCAATGAAATAGATAAGGTAATAGAAATTAGCCAAAGCCCCATAGGAAGAACTCCTAGATCAAACCCTGCCACCTATACTAAACTCTTTACACCGCTAAGAGAACTTTTTGCTGGCACACAAGAATCAAGATCAAGAGGCTATAAGATTGGTAGGTTTAGCTTCAATGTAAGGGGAGGTAGGTGTGAATCATGTCAGGGTGATGGTGTTATTAAAGTAGAGATGCATTTCCTACCAGACATCTATGTGAAATGTGACGTTTGTGATGGTCACCGTTACAACAGAGAGACCTTAGACATTAAATATAAAGGTAAGAATATATTTGAGGTCCTAGAAATGACCGTTGAAGACGCTTCGGTCTTTTTTGATTCCATTCCTTCGATTAAGAAGAAACTAAGTACCTTGCTAGATGTAGGGCTTGGTTATATAAAATTAGGGCAACAAGCTACTACTTTGTCTGGAGGCGAAGCACAAAGAGTTAAATTAGCGAAAGAATTATCTAAGAGCCCTTCGAATCATACTTTATACATACTAGATGAACCGACTACAGGCCTACATGTTTACGATGTAGAGTTATTATTAAAAGTCTTAAAACGACTTAGAGACAATGGAAATTCTGTTGTAGTCATTGAACACAACATGGAAGTAATTAAATCATGCGACTGGATAATTGATTTAGGACCGGAAGGAGGATCTGAAGGAGGAGAGATTATTGCTACCGGAACTCCAGAGGACTTATCTAAGTCACGAAAATCCTATACTGGAAAACATCTAAAGAAAGAATTAGCGATTAAGAGGTAGCTGCCTCTTCTAAATCTTCAATCGTATTACTACCTTCTTTAACAAACTCAACTTGGGCTGCAGGAGCTTTATCCCCTGCCCTTAAACCACGTTTAATTACTCTTAGATAACCACCAGGCCTATCTTTATACCTTGGTCCAAGTTCGCCAAAAAGCTTAGCTACAGCTTCTTTAGACCGTAATCTAGAATAAGCTAGTCTCTGATTAGAAACGTTGTCCTCTTTAGCTAAAGTAACTAAAGGCTCTAGGAACCCTCTTATCTCTTTAGCTTTAGCAAGAGTAGTTTTTACAGACTCATGCTCTATTATAGAGATAGCCAGGCTTCTTTTTAGGGCAGTCCTTTGAGGACTATTCCTATTTAATTTTCTACCAGTTTTTCTGTGTCTCATTTATTTAGTTATTTGTTTCTGGTGGCCAGTTATCAAGAATTAACCCTAATGATAAGCCTCTAGAAAGTAACACTTCCTTGATTTCATTAAGAGATTTTTTACCTAAATTTGGTGTTCTTAATAAATCAGATTCCATCCTAGTAACTAAGTCTCCAATGTAATGTATATTTTCGGCTTTTAGACAGTTGGCTGACCTTACTGTTAATTCTAGTTCATCAACTGGTCTTAACATAATAGGGTCAATCTTAGCTTCTTCCTTTTCCTCAATTACTTCTTCTAGTCTTCCAAGTTCTGCGAAAGCCGATAACTGGTGCTGTAAGATAGTCGCAGAAATCCTTAAAATTTCTTCAGCTTCAAGTGTACCGTCTGTATCAATATCCACTGTTAGTCTATCTAAGTTTGTTCTTTGTTCTACTCTCGCATTGTCAACTTGATATGTTACTCTTCTAATAGGTGAGTAAGTAGCATCTAATCTGAGAAGACCTGTTTCTTGGCCTTCATCTTCAGATAAAGCTTTAACAGGAACAAAACCTCTCCCTCTAGTTACACGCAAAGTCATATTTAAAGACCCTTCTTCATTAAGGGTAGCTATATGGTGCTCAGGATTAACAATTTCAACCCCGTTAGGCAGCTCAATATCTGCAGCAGTAACATCTCCAGTCCCCGACTTAGACACAGTTAATTCTGCATCTTCTACTTCTGTTAGCCTAACAGACAGATCTTTAAGATTTAGTAGGATATCTATCACGTCTTCTTGAACTCCTTCTATTGTGCTGTATTCGTGCAAGACTCCGTCAATCTTTACCTCTGAAACTGCAGTCCCAGGCATAGAGGATAAGATTATTCTTCTTAGTGCATTTCCTAAAGTATGTCCAAAACCCTGCTCTAAAGGCTCTAATACAATCTTAGATCTAGTAAGTCCAGATTCTTCTACAACTATTTCTGTTGGAGTTAAAAAGTCTTTAATAATGTCATAATTATCTGTCATATTTTTTCCTTTAATTATTTTGAGTAAAGCTCAATGATTAAATTTTCATTTATATCTGTATCCAAAGAAGATCTCTCAGGCAAAGTTTTATAAACACCGCTAAATAAAGAAGAATTCACCTCAACCCAGTCACATTCCTCTCTGTTTTTTGATATCTCTAAAGCCTGCTGGACCCTGCTTTGAGCTTGAGCTCCATTTGTTAAGGAGATTGCATCTCCGGGATTAACTTGGTAACTAGGTATATTTATCTTTTGTTCATTAACTAACACAGCTTTGTGGCTAACAAGTTGCCTGGCTTCAGCCCTAGTGGTAGCAAAACCCATACGATAAACAATATTGTCTAATCTGCTTTCTAACATTTGTAATAAGTTATCACCTGTAACTCCTTTCCTTCTGGCAGCAAGCTTGTAATAGGTTTTAAATTGTTTTTCCATTACACCGTATATTCTTCTAACTTTTTGTTTCTCTCTAAGCTGAACTCCATAGTCAGAAATCCTAGGCCTTCTACTCCTTCCATGCTGACCAGGAACAGTTTCTGACTTACATTTAGAGTCATATGATCTTATTCCGCTTTTTAACAACAAATCCCTACCCTCTCTTCTTGAGAGCTTACACTTAGGTCCAATATATCTAGCCATTTACACTCTCCTCCTTTTTGGGGGCCTACATCCGTTATGAGGAATGGGGGTAACATCAGTAATTTTAGTAATTTTAAATCCTTTAGAATTTAATCCTCTAATCGCAGACTCACGACCCGATCCAGGACCTCTAACTTGTATTTCTAGACTTTCAACTCCAACCATCTTTACTTTATCTCCTACAGCTTCAGCTGCCTTTTGCGCGGCAAAAGGAGTACTCTTTCTAGAGCCTCTGAACCCTTGAGCACCAGAGCTTGACTGGGCTATAGTATTTCCTTGCTTATCAGTAATACTTATTAAAGTATTATTAAATGAAGCATGTATGTGAGCTACGCCTTCGCTTACTCTTTTCTTAGTAGTTTTCTTCGTTGCCATATTCTTACCTTCTTATAGGACGTTTTGGACCTTTTCTTGTTCTCGCATTATTCTTAGTTTTTTGACCTCGGACTGGAAGATGTCTTCTGTGACGAATGCCTCTATTAGTACCTAAATCCTGTAATCTTTTAATATTTGTTGCAACTTCTCTTCTAAGATCTCCTTCGACTACATTGTTTCCGACTTCAGCTCTTATTGCTTCTAATTTATCTTCAGTTAAATCTGAGATTTTTGTTGAAGGATCAACACCCACTTTATTACAAATATTTATTGCTCTAGTTTTTCCAATACCATAAACATAAGTCAGAGAGACCTCCGCATGCTTATTGTCTGGAATATTTATACCTGCTACACGAGCCATTATTATCTCCTATTAACCTTGTCTTTGTTTATGTCTTGGTTCTGTTGAACAAATAACATAAAGTGTTCCCTTTCTTTTTACTATCTTGCAATCTCTGCAAATTTTCTTTACCGAAGCTCTTACTTTCATAATTTACCTTCCACTCAAAGGATTTCCGCCATACCCTTTTAAGTTTGCCTTTTTTAATAATGATTCATATTGATGAGACATTAAATGAGACTGTACTTGGGCCATAAAATCCATAACTACTACTACAGCAATTAATAAAGATGTGCCTCCTAAGTAGAAAGGGACATTTGCTGAAACAATCAGAAATTGAGGCATTAAACAAACTAATATTAAATACCCTGACCCCCAAACGGTTAATCTCGTCATTACTCCATCTATATAATCTGCAGTGTGCTCCCCAGGTCTTATACCGGGCATATATGCGCCTGACCTTCTTAAGTTCTCCGAAATCTCTTTTGGATCAAACTGTAAGGCCGTATAAAAAAAACAAAAGAACGCTATAAGAGCCGAAAACAATATGACATAAAGGGGTTGGCCAGGACCTAAAGCGAGAGCGATTTCTTGTAACCATTCAAACCCTTCACCTTGCCCGAACCATGTAGAAGCAGAAGCAGGAAACAGAAGTAAACTACTAGCAAATATTGCAGGTATTACTCCAGCTTGGTTAATTTTCATAGGAAGGTAAGAAGCCTGTCCTTGAACCATTTTTCTGCCTTGTTGTCTTTTAGCATAATTAACAGTTATTCTTCTTTGTCCCCTCTCAATCCAAACTATAAATGCTATTGCAGCAACTGCGACTAAAGCTATAGAAAGAAGCATAATCAGATTTATATCACCTTGCCTAGCTCCTTCAAAAGCTTGTCCAACAGCTCTCGGTAAGCCGGCCACGATACTAGAAAAGATTATAATTGAGATGCCATTTCCTATTCCTTTTTCAGTAACTAGCTCCCCTAACCACATGAGAAAGACTGTTCCTGATACTAATGAAGTTACTGCTACAATCTGGAACATAGTTCCAGGAGTCAAAGCCAATCCTTGATTTTGAAGCCCCAAAGCTAATCCACTTGCTTGTATTAAAGCTAAAAGAACTGTTCCGTACCTTACATACGATGTTCTTAACCTTCTTCCTTCCTCTCCTTCTTCTCTAAATCTTTTCTTTAATGTAGGTGTAGTTCCTTCTACTAGGCTCATAATTATTGAAGCTGTAATATAAGGCATTATATTTAATGCCATTATGCTCATTCTCTCTAGAGCACCTCCAGAAAACATATTAAAAAGATCCAATAAAGTACCTTGATTTTGTTGAAATAAATTGGCTAATTTATCAGGATCAATTCCAGGAATAGGTATATGTGTTCCAACCCTATAGACTATTATTGCCATAAAAACAAATCTGAGTCTACGCCACAATTCTGATAGCCCTTTATTTTGACCTAATGCTGATGGGTTAACTGCCATGACTATTCTTCTACAGACCCTCCAGCTTCCTCAATCTTTTTCTTTACTGAAGTTGTTGTATGAATACCTTTTAGATTCAGTTTTGTACATTCATCAGTATCTAGAAATATTTTTACCTTTTTAGTATCATTTTTTATTAAATTAGCAGTAACTAGAGACTCTATACTTACATCTAATAATCCTGAATTTACTAGAGTACTTAGTCTTAACTGTTCACTCTTTCTATTGACCCTAGATGAAAACCCATACTTGGGCACTCTCTTTTGTAGGGGCATTTGTCCGCCCTCAAAACCAACCCTTACTCTTCCTCCAGACCTAGATTTAAGACCTTTATGTCCTTTGCCACTCGTCTTTCCTGAACCACTACCAGGACCTCTACCAATTCTTTTGCTGGCTTTGATCCTTTTTGGATTAGGCTTTAATTCATTCAATTTCATCTTCTTTACTTTTAATTAACCTCTAATAAGTGAATGGCTTTATTAATCATCCCTCTATTTTCAGGTGTATCTTTGACACTAACAACTTGCCCTAATTTTGACAGCCCTAGCCCTTTAACACTTTGTATTTGAAAGTTCTTAGAGCCTATTAAACTTTTAACAAGTTTGACTGATATTTCTTTTTCTGACATTACACTTAACCCTTACCAAGCCTCTCAGCTACTCTTGCTGGGGACTCCATTTCTTTTAAAGCCTTTAAAGTGGCCCTTACTACATTCACTGGAGTTGTTGATCCATAACACTTAGCTAATACATCCTTCACTCCAGCAAGTTCTAGAACGGCTCTCATAGCTCCTCCAGCTATAATTCCTGTTCCAGGGGCAGCTGGTTTCATAAAAATAACCGAAGCACCATATTTTGTTTTTATTGGGTACTGAATAGTATTTCCTTTTAATTCTATGGTTTCCATATTTCTTCTGGCATGATCCAATGCCTTTTGAATAGCAATAGGCACTTCCCTTGCTTTTCCTCTTCCAAAGCCTATCTTGCCGTTTCCATCACCAACTACTGTTACAGCAGTAAAACCAAATATCCTTCCTCCTTTTACTACTTTCGCAACTCTGTTTACTTGAACTAGTTTTTCTTCTAAAACTTCAGAGCCAAGATTTTCATTTAACGCATTGCTTTCCATATTTATTCCTAAAATGACAGTCCAGCTTCTCTAGCAGACTCAGCAAGAGCCTTAACCCTGCCGTGATATTTGTAACCAGACCTATCAAAGGCCACTGTATCTATTCCCTTTTCTAAAGCTCTTTCAGCTATAAGCTTACCTACCTTAGAAGCTGCTTCTATATTTCCATTATTATTTGATCTCACGTCAGCTTCATTAGTTGAAGCGCTGACTATAATCTTAGAACCTTCGCTACTCATTATTTGAGCATATATATGAGAGTTTGACCTAAAAATAGTTAACCTCTTGTTTTCAGTTAAAGCAATCTTAGATCTTGTCTTTAATGCTCTTTTTTGTCTCTTTAAGTTCTTGTTTATCATCTTTATGCTTTCTTAGATTCTTTTCTAATTATTCTTTCATCCGCGTATTTAACACCTTTGCCTTTATAGGGCTCGGGTGGCCTGTAATCTCTAATTTCTGCTGCTACTTGACCTACAAGTTGTTTATCCATCGATTTAAGAATTATTTCCGTATTGCTAGGCAAATCAGCAGTAACTCCTTCAGGCAAATCGTGTTTGACAGGGTGAGAGAACCCTAAGCTTAAATTAATTGTTTGACCTTCTAGGACTGCCCTATACCCCACTCCATTTATTTCCAATTTTTTTTCAAAACCTTCTTCTACGCCTTGTATATAATTATTGGTTAATGCTCTCATGGTTCCCGTTATTGCAACTGACTCTTGGGTATCTTTGTTTGGGCTAAAGCTTATAAAATCTTCTTCTTGTTTAATGTCCACATCTTCATGAACGTCTAAAGACATTTCACCTAACTTTCCTGAAAATGTTAATTTTCTATCTTTATTAACTAAAGATATTCCTTCAGGTATTGATATTGGTTTTAAATAAGTAGTTGCCATAATTACACTCTTAGAAAACAGAACAAATTAGTTCTCCTCCTATTCCTTCTTCTTTAGCTTGCTTGTCAGTCATTAGTCCTTTACTGGTTGATACAACCGCTATACCTAATCCTCCATTTATTTCAGGAATATTCTTATAATTAGAATAATGCCTAAGACCAGGCTTACTAATCCTCTTAAGTTGTTTTATAACTGGCGCACCATCAAAATATTTTAGCTTTATTTCTATTTCAGGCTTCGAACTATCAGTTACAGAATAAGAACCAACATAACCCTCTTCTTTAAGTAGCTCAACTAAAGCTAATTTCTTTGTAGAACTGGGTACTAATACAGAGGATTTACCTCTGGCCTGAGCATTGTTGATACTTGAAAATAAATTAGCTATTGGATCTTGTATACTCATTATTTGCCCTTACCAACTTGACTTGACTAAACCAGGAATGTCACCCTTCATGGCTAGCTCTCTTAACTTATTCCTTCCTAAACCAAATTTCCTATAAACCGCATGGGGTCTTCCTGTAATAGCGCACCTTCTTTGCATTCTAATGGGATTAGCGTCTCTTGGAAGTTTCTGTAATTTCATTTGAGCTAATTCTCTTTCTTCATCTGAAGATTTAGGGTTTCTTACAATCTCCTTTAACTCAGCTCTTTTAGTTGCAAATCGAAGCACTGTTTTTCTTCTTCTTTCTTCCCTTGCTTTCATTGATGCTTTTGCCATATTTATACCTTTAATTTTTGAAAGGAAAATGCATTGCTCTTAATAAGGCCTCTCCAGCCTCATCATCTCCAGCAGAAGTAGAGATACAAATATCCATTCCTCTTATTTTGTCTACCTTGTCATAATCTATTTCTGGGAAAATTATGTGCTCTTTAATACCAATGGAATAATTCCCCCTTCCATCGAAAGATTTAACCTCTAAACCTCTAAAATCTCTTTCTCTTGGAATTGCTATACCAAGAAGTCTTTGCAGGAATTCATACATCCTATCTCCTCTAAGAGTTACCTTGCACCCTATAGGCATACCATCTCTGATCTTAAAGTTAGCAACTGATTTCCTAACAGTCGTTATCATTGGTTTTTGCCCAGAGATTAGAGTTAGATCTTCGGCAGCTCTTTCTAAGACTTTTTTATCATTCATAGCTTCACCAACACCCATATTAAGCGTAACTTTCGTGACTCTGGGAACAGCCATAACTGAATTAAGATTTAAGTCCTTTTTCAGAGAGGGAACTACTGTGGTTTTATAATGAACTTTTAGAGGAATCATTACTTTATCTCCTTACCAGAAGACTTGAAAATTCTAACTTTAGAGCCATCTTCTAAAACCTTAAATGTAACTTTATCTGCCTTCTTAGACGAAGGGTTTAAAATAGAAATATTAGACATATCTATACTGGCTTCCTTTTCAACAACACCTCCAGCTACCCCAGCATTAGGATTTGGTTTGGTGTGTCTTTTGATAATCTGAACTCCCGATACAAAACATCTTCCATTATTTAATATCTTAGTCACAGAGCCTTGCTTGCCTTTATCTTTTCCTGCAATAACAATTACCTGATCTCCTGTTTTAATCTTATTCATGGTTATAGAACCTCCGGAGCTAGTGAAACAATCCTCATGAATTCTTCACTCCTTAACTCTCTAGAAACTGGACCAAAGACTCTAGTGCCTATTGGTTGTTTTTGAGGGTTGATTAAAACTGCTGCATTATCATCAAACCTAATTGCAGATCCGTCAGACCTTCTAAGTTTATTCTTTGTTCTTACAACGACAGCATCAATCACTTCACCTTTCTTAACTCTTCCAGTGGGTATGGCTTCTTTTACTGTAACCTTAATTACATCGCCCACCCCGGCAAATTTCTTCTTAGAGCCTCCAAGAACCCTAATACACATAAGTTTCCTTGCTCCACTATTATCAGCTACTTCTAGATATGTCTGTTCTTGTATCATTGTTATTAGTTTATTTCTTGTACCTTCTTCTCAACCCTTAGCAGGTTCCAAGACTTTGTTTTTGATAAAGGCCTACATTCTTGTATTACAACCAAATCTCCATCTGAACAAATATTGTCTTGATCATGAGCCTGCAGTCTTGAAGACCTTCTCAATATCTTTTTGTATAAAGGATGTTTTACTTTCCTTTCTACCAAAACAGTGATGGATTTATCTCTTTTAGAGCTAACAACCAATCCTGTTTCTGTTCTTGCCTTAAGTGTTGTCATTTTTTAATTCTCTTTTACCTTCTTGATGAAAAGTTCTCAATTGCGCAATAGACCTTCTTACTTTCTTTATTTTATGAGTCTCTTTAAGTTGTCCTGACGAATGCTGGATTCTTAACTCCATTAACTCTTTTCTTAACTTGCCTTCTTCATCAAGGGCATCTGTTGACTTATTCCTCAATCTATCTAAAAAACTTTCTTTAGCCATTACACCCTCCTAATGAAAGTAGTTGAAATAGGCATCTTTGCTGAAGCCAATGCAAAAGCCTCTTTTGCTAATTCTTCATCAACTCCTTCCATTTCATATAAGACCTTTCCAGGTTTAATTGGACATACCCAATACTCCACGTTCCCCTTTCCTTTTCCTTGTCTGACTTCAAGAGGCTTTTTGGTTATGGGCTTGTCTGGAAAAACACGGATCCAAATCTTTGCTCCTCTTTTAACATGTCGTGTCATTGCTCTTCTTGCTGCTTCGATTTGCCTAGAGGTAAGTTGGCCTCTTTCAGTAGCCTTAAGGCCATAAGTACCAAAACTTAAAGTTGCCCCTCTTTGAGCATTACCGGTATTTCTACCTTTCTGCTGCTTTCTATATTTTGTTCTTTTAGGTTGAAACATTTTTTTACCTTATTCCGAATCCTTATTTTGAGAGTCCAATACTTCTCCTCTGAAGACCCAAGCTTTAACGCCTATAACTCCATATGTTGTATTAGCTTCAGCAAGCCCATAATCCACATCCGCTCTTAGGGTGTGCAAGGGAACCCTTCCTTCTTTTTGAATTTCCGCTCTAGCTATTTCAGCTCCACCTAACCTTCCTGCAACTCTTATCTTCACTCCTTCAGCCCCTTGTCGCATAGCATTCTGAACAGCTCTTTTCATAGCCCTTCTAAACATAACTCTTCTTTCTAATTGTTGCGCTACACTTTCAGCTAATAATTTTGCATCTAAATCTGGTTTTCTGATTTCTTGAATACTTAAAGTCACGGGAATACCCATTCTCTGAGTAATGTCTTCTCTCATCTTATCTATATCTTCACCTTTTTTTCCTATCACTATCCCAGGTCTAGCAGTATGGATTAATACTCTTGCATTATCGGCTGTTCTCTCTATATCTATCCTACTCACAGAAGCGTGTGATAACTTATTAGCTAGATGCTCTCTAACTTCTATATCTTTTAGTAAGTTTTCAGTATATTGAGATTTCTCAGCATACCAATTAGAGGTATGTTTTGTAGTTATGCCTAATCTAAAACCAATTGGATGTACTTTTTGTCCCATTTATTTACCTTTTTCTTCCAAAGTTAATGAAATATTACAACTTCTTTTAAAAAACCTATCTGCTCTACCTCTAGCTCTTGCCCTTACCCTTTTCATAGTAAAACTTTCATCGACTGCGATAGTTGAAACAAATAAAGAATCTATATCTAGGCCTTTATTGTGCTCAGCATTAGCTATAGCTGATTCAAGAACTTTTCTAATAATGTGAGCTGATTTCTGGGGAGCAAAAGACAATATACCAATTGCTTCTTCAACATGCTTGCCTCTTATTTGGTTAGCAACAAGTCTGGCTTTCTGACTTGAAACCCTAGCGCTTCTTAATTTTGCAGTTGATTGGCCCATAATTTATCTTATTTTCTATCTCCAGAGTGCATTCTGAATGTTCTAGTTAAAACAAATTCACCTAGTTTATGTCCTACCATGTCTTCTTGAATAAAGATTGGTACATGCTGTCTTCCATTATGAACAGCTATATTTAACCCAACCATTTCAGGAGTTATCATTGATCTCCTTGACCAAGTTTTTATGGGTTTCTTATCATTTGTCAAAACAGCCTTCTCAACTTTCTTTTGAAGGTGTAAATCTACAAATGGTCCTTTTCTTAATGATCTAGGCATAATTTTATTACTTTCTTCTTCGTACAATCATTCGATTACTACTTTTTGTTTTTTTACGAGTCTTATATCCTTTGGTAGAGACTCCCCAAGGGGTTACAGGATGTCTTCCTCCTGATGTTTTTCCTTCTCCACCACCGTGAGGGTGATCTACTGGATTCATGGCCACACCTCTAACGGAAGGCCTTCTTCCTGTCCATCTCTTAGCTCCAGCTTTACCGATAGACCTTAACGAATGCTCAGAGTTAGAAACACTTCCAATTGTAGCTCTGCAGTCAGCCAACACTCTTCTAACTTCTCCACTTCTTAGCCTCAAAGTTGCATACCTTCCTTCAATGGCTAAAATCTGTGCAGATGTTCCTGCACTCCTGGCCATCTGGGCCCCTTTACCAGGGAATAGTTCGATACAATGCACTACCGTACCTAAAGGAATATTGTTTAAGCTTAATGAATTTCCCAACTCTATAGGAGATTCTCTGCCTGATATTATCTGATCTCCAACTTTTAAGCCTTCTGGTGAGATGATGTATTTTCTTTCTCCATCAGAATACAAGACTAGAGCAATGTTAGCAGACCTGTTGGGGTCATATTCTATTGTCTCTACTTTACCTGGGATATTATCTTTGACCCTCTTGAAGTCAATAACTCTGTAGTGTTTCTTATGTCCCCCTCCCCTATGTCTGCTGGTTATCCTTCCTTGATTGTTTCTGCCTGATTGCTGTTTCTTTGTTTCCAAAAGAGGGGCGTAAGGATCGCCCTTATGAAGAGAATCTCGCGATACCCAAGACCTAAACCTACGTCCTGGAGATGTAGGTTTTGATTTTTTTATTTGTGTTGCCATTACTCTGAACTTACCTCAATTGTTTGGCCTTCAGCTAAACGCACGTATGCTTTCTTCCAATCAGATCTCTTCTTTATTCTGTACCTTGACCTTTTCGCCTTTCCTTTTATTTTTATAACATTTACGTCTTCTACATTTACCGAAAAATAACTCTCTACAGCCTTCTTAATCTGTAATTTTGTTGCATTAATGTCCACCTTAAAAGCATATTGATTTGATTCGCCCATTAACGCTGAAACTTTCTCCGTTAAATAAGGTGATTTAATTACTGAATAAAGATCTTTTTTCATTAAGCCAATACCTCGGTTAATAAATTAACTGTTTCTGAAGTTATTAATACTTTTTCAGCCTTAAGGAGCGCAGATGGATCAATTGAGCTAACGGTTTGAACATTGCATTCTGTTAAGTTCTTAGATGCTTTATTCAACCCTTCATTATTCTTGCTTAAAACAACCAATGCCTTATTTAATCCTAAATCAGAAAGAATCTTTTTTACTTGAGAAGATTTGGCCGGCTCATCAATATTAATCTCATTTATAGCAACAATCTTTTCTTCTTCTGCTAGTTTGGACCATATAGATCGCATGGCTGATCTATACATTTTTTTGTTTATCTTTTTAGGCTTTAATGAACTAAATTTATAAGCAAAGGTTACTCCACCTCCTCTCCATATAGGAGAGCGAATTGTGCCTGCCCTGGCTCTTCCTGTTCCCTTTTGTTTCCAAGGCTTTTTTCCTCCCCCCCTAGCATCAGATCTATTCTTTTGACCTTTAGTATTTTGATGGCTATTCGATGTATAAGTTGTAAGTAATTGATGAACTAAATCTTCATTAAACTGCTGGCCAAATATTGATTCAGGTAGAGAAACTTTCGAGTCACCTGAGCCGTTTTGATTTAATACTTGTATTTCCATCTATTTTACAGCTGGTTTTATAATCACATTCGAACCTGTTGGCCCAGGGATAGGTCCTTTAATTAGGACTAGATTATTTTCATTATCTATAGACGCGATTTTAAGATTTTGTATTGTTTTCTTCTCATCTCCCATATGACCAGACATCTTTTTACCTTTCCAGACCTTTCCAGGAGTTTGACATTGCCCAATAGAACCAGGAGCTCTGTGAGATATAGAGTTTCCGTGAGTAGCATCTTGCATTTTAAAATTCCATCTTTTTACCGTTCCTGCAAAACCTTTTCCTTTAGACTTCCCTTGGACGTCTATTTGCTGCCCTTCTTCAAATTGTTCTAAGAATAATTCATTTCCTACTTTCAGCTCTTCTATTTCTTCAGACTTAACTCTAAATTCCCAAAGGCCTTCACCAGGATTAACAGAACTTTTCTTAAAATGACCCAAATTAGGTTTATTCACATGCTTATCCTTCTTCTCACCAGTCGTTACCTGTATAGAAGAATATCCATCTACCTCATGAGATTTTATTTGCGTTATTGTGTTAGGGCTTACGCTAACTACGCTTACCGCACAAGCATCACCTTCAGGCGTGAATATTCTAGTCATACCTTGTTTTTTACCTACCAATCCAATGCTCATAATTATTTATTCATCCAAGCTGATCTGGACAACAACTCCAGCTGACAACTCAAGTTTTGTTAGTGCGTCTAGTGTTTTTTCTGAAGGTTCTAGGATATCTAGTGTTCTTTTGTGGGTTCTTATTTCGTATTGATCTCTTGCGTCTTTGTCTTTGTGGGGGGAAATTAAGATGGTTGTTTTGTGTTTCTTGACTGGCATTGGAATAGGTCCTTTGACTTTAGCTCCAGTACGTTTGACCGTCTCCACTATTTCTCTAGCAGAACGATCAATAAGCTTATGATCAAAGGCTTTTAGCCTAATTCTAATGCTCTGGTTTTGCATATCTTCCCTTCATTGCTCTTCAAATAAAGAGCATAAAAAAACCCCCCTACTCTTCAGGTTGGTTATTTAACAAATTAGCCTTATATCTGAAAAATTATTTAGATAAAGGCCCTTCCAATAAAACGAGCGATGATTCTAGTTTTGTGGCCCTCTTGTGTCAACAAAAAAGTGCAAAAAACCTTTATAAAAAGGGGCTCTTAAGTAATTCTATTAGCTCTAGCCTTTAATCGTTTTTATTAATAATTGCTTCAGCAACATTTGAAGGTACTTCAGCGTATTTTAAAGGTTCCATAGTAAAGGTTGCTCTTCCTTGAGAAGAAGACCTTAAATCCGTCGCGTATCCAAACATTTCTGCTAAAGGCACTTCTCCAGAAACTACTTTTCCTGAAGGGCCATCTTCCATTCCATGAATTACGCCTCTTCTTCTACTTAAATCACCAACTACATCACCCATGTATTCTTCAGGAGTAACTACCTCTAAGCTCATGATAGGCTCTAATATAACTGGATCAGCCTTTTTAGCACCTTCTTTGAGAGCGGTAGAACCTGCAACTTTAAAAGCAACTTCGCTTGAATCTACATCGTGAAATGAGCCATCGTACAAAGAAACTTTTACGTTCACGAGTGGATATCCTGCTATAACCCCAGATTCCATTTGCTCTTTACAACCCTTATCAACAGCAGGAATAAACTCCCTAGGAATTGCACCACCAACTATTTCGTTAACAAACTCGTAAGTCTCATCACTGTCTTCATCTTTAACCAAAGGTTCTATTCTTATATAAACATGGCCATACTGACCTCGTCCTCCAGATTGTCTAACAAATTTAGACTCTTGTTCAACTTGTTTCTTAATAGTTTCTCTGTAAGCAACCTGAGGCTTGCCCATATTAGCTTCAACATTAAATTCTCTTCTCATTCTGTCTACTAAAACATCAAGATGAAGTTCGCCCATCCCCGAAATGATAGTCTGACCTGACTCTTCATCTGAGCTCAACCTAAAAGAAGGATCTTCTTGTGCCAACCTACCTAAAGCTACCCCCATCTTTTCTTGATCTTCTTTAGTCTTAGGTTCCACAGCTACAGATATAACTGGCTCAGGAAAATTCATTTGCTCCAAGGTAATTCTATTTTTCTCGTCACAAAGCGTTTCACCAGTAACAGCATCTTTTAGCCCTATAACTGCACATATATCTCCGGCTCTTGCTTCTGTTATCTCATCTCTCTTATTTGAGTGCATCTGAAGCATTCTACCAATCCTTTCTTTTTTCCCTTTTATAGGTAAATATACTGAGTCCCCAGTGCTCAAGACACCTGAATACACTCTGACAAATGTTAAAGACCCAACAAAAGGATCTGTAGCAATCTTAAAAGCTATCCCAGCAAACTCTGCGTCATCACTTGATTCTCTTATAGCTTCTTCTTCATTTTCTAGTACGCCTGTAACCGGTTTTACTTCATTAGGAGCCGGTAAGAAATCAATCACTGCATCAAGCATAGTCTGTACACCTTTGTTCTTAAATGCTGAACCACAAAGACATGGAACTATCTCATTATTTAATGTTCTTTCTCTAAGCCCTTGCTTAATCTCTTCTTCAGATAAATCACCCTCTTCTAAATACTTATCCATAACTTGTTCGTTTGCTTCTGCAGCAGACTCAACCATCTTTTCTCTCCACTCAGAAGCAATAGCTAGCATATCTTCAGGGATATCTTTTAGCTCAAAGGTGGTCCCCATATCATCTCCTTCCCAATAAATCGCTTTCATCTTTATTAGGTCTATCACCCCTTTAAAATCATCTTCAGCACCTATAGCTAACTGAATAGGTATAGCATTAGCTCCTAGCCTGTTCTCCATTTCTCCTACAACCTTGAGAAAATCTGCACCAGCTCTATCCATCTTATTTATAAAAGCTATTCTTGGCACTTCATATCTATTAGCCTGTCTCCACACTGTCTCAGACTGAGGTTCTACTCCTGAACTTCCACAAAAAACAACAACAGCTCCGTCTAATACCCTCAAGGACCTTTCAACTTCAATAGTAAAATCGACATGGCCAGGAGTATCAATAATATTAAATCTATGTTGCTTATATTGTTTTGCTGTTCCTTCCCAAAAACAAGTTGTAGCTGCTGAAGTAATAGTAATTCCTCTTTCTTGTTCTTGCTCCATCCAATCCATAACAGCCGCACCGTCATGAACTTCACCAATTTTATGAGAAATTCCAGTGTAAAAAAGAACTCTTTCAGTGGTAGTGGTTTTACCTGCATCAACATGAGCACAAATGCCAATATTTCTATACAGTTCTAACGGAGTAGTTCTGGCCATAATTATTTATATATGTAGTTTAAAATCTGAAATGGGAAAAAGCTCTATTCGCTTCTGCCATCCTGTGCGTGTCTTCTTTCTTCTTCACAGCCTCTCCACGCCCCTCACAAGCTTCAAGAAGTTCATTGGCAAGCCTAAGAGTCATATTCTTCTCAGATCTTGATCTTGCGTAAGTAGCTATCCACCTCATGGCTAAAGCACTTCTTCTCGCTGGCCTAACCTCCATGGGAATCTGGTAAGTAGCTCCACCAACTCTTCTTGCTTTTACTTCTACCATTGGACCTACTTCTTCTAAAGCCTTTTCAAATACCTCAATAGGTTCTTTATCAGATTTCTTCGAAATTTCATCAAAAGCGCCATATATTATCTTTTCAGCAACTGACTTCTTCCCATTTGTCATAATCTGATTCATAAACTTGGCTACTTTTAAATTTCCAAACTTTGGGTCTGGTAATATTTTTCTTTTAGGGGCTGCTTTTCTTCTAGACATTTTGGTTACTTAGGCTTCTTGGCTCCATACTTAGAGCGTCTTTGTTTTCTATCATCAACACCAGCTGTATCTAAGGTTCCTCTAACAGTGTGATACCTTACCCCAGGAAGATCTTTAACCCTTCCACCTCTAATTAGAACTACTGAATGTTCTTGGAGATTATGTCCTTCACCGCCTATGTAAGAAATTACTTCGAAACCAGATGTAAGCCTCACTTTACAAACTTTCCTTAATGCTGAATTTGGTTTTTTTGGTGTCGTAGTATAGACACGGGTACAAACTCCTCTCCTTTGAGGAGAACCTTTTAAGGCAGGCACATCAGTTTTAATTACCTTCCTTTTGCGAGGTTTTCTTACTAGTTGATTTACTGTTGCCATATCTTATAAAGTATAAAGGTCGCGAATTGTAAAGAGACCTTCGATTAACGTCAACGTATTAGTTTTCTTCATTAAGCGCCTCACTTAATGCTTTCTCGAGGTCGATCTCAAAATCCTCTTCGACTTGATTTTCCTCAGCAGCAAGTTGAGCCAGTCCAGAACCTGCAGGTATTAACCTTCCAACAACTACGTTCTCTTTTAAACCTCTTAAACGATCTACACGGCCAGTGGTAGCTGCTTCTGTTAGTACTCTTGTTGTCTCCTGGAAAGAAGCCGCAGAAATGAAAGACTCTGTAGCAAGAGATGCTTTAGTAATACCTAATAAAATTCTTTCAAATTGTATTTCAGCTTTTTTGTCTTTGCGTAAAGTAAGATTAGCCTCCTTAACTCTAGAAAATTCTGCCTGCTCCCCAAGAATAAAATCAGAATCTCCTGGTTCAGTTATAGTCACCTTTCTAAGCATTTGATTAAGAATAACTTCTATGTGTTTATCATTAATACTTACACCTTGGAGCCTATAAACTTCTTGAATTCCGTTAACTATATAGTCTGTAAGTTCTTCTAGCCCTCTTAAGGCCAAAATATCGTGAGGACTCATAGAACCATCAGATACTATATCCCCCATTTCAACTCTTTCTCCTTCAAAAACGTTTATGTGCCTTGTTTTAGGTATCAGTGTTGCATGTTCATCACCATCTTCATTAGTAATAATCATTCTTTCTTTACCTTTAGTAGGCTTACCCCATGAAATGACTCCTGATGACTGAGCAAGTATAGCTGGCTCCTTAGGTTTTCGGGCTTCAAACAGATCAGCAACTCGTGGAAGTCCACCTGTAATATCTTTTGTTTTAGCTGATTCTTGTGAAATTCTAGCTATAACTCCACCAACTTCAATTTGCTTTCCATCAGTTAATTGTAAAAAGGCATTACCTGGAAGTGTATATATCGCAGGAGCCTCTGACTCAGGCAAACTCTTATCTTTACCTCTTCCATCAACGATGTGAATAGCTGGCCTTTTTTCTTGAGCTTCTCCTTTGGGTCTTTCAATTACATCAATTATCTCAATATTACTTAGCCCAGTTAATTCGTCTTGCTTAACTCTGGCAGTTATACCGTCTTCTATATCAACAAATTTTGCCTTACCTGCAACTTCGGCTATTACAGGACGAGTTAAAGGGTCCCATTTTGCTAAAATATCACCTGGGCTTACCTTGCTACCTGTAGCAAAATTTAATACCGTTCCATAAGGAACCTTATGACTTTCTACTACACGTCCATTCTCATCTACTACAGTAATATTAGAAGATTGTGCTAAAGAAATATAAGTTCCATCTTTCTTCTTAACTGTTCTTGTCGTGTAAATTACCTTTCCTGCATAATTTGTCTCAACATTATCTTCAGCGGAAGTACCAGAGGCTGCTCCTCCTATATGGAAAGTTCTCATAGTTAATTGAGTACCGGGTTCTCCTATAGACTGAGCAGCTACAATACCTACAGATTCACCTATATCTACTTTATGCCCTCTTCCTAGATCTCTTCCATAACACTTAGAACAAATTCCGTGTATCGTTTCACAATGTATTGCTGATCTAACTTTTATTTCATATATATTCTTTTCATCTAAAGAATCTACTAAGTCTTCATCTATTAAAGTTCCAGCCTTAATCAATACTTCTTTTCCGTCTGGAGATGTAACTTTTTCAGCTACAGTTCTTCCTAATACTCTATCCCCCAAAGGAACCAAGACTTGACCGCCATCAATGATAGATTTCATCACAATCCCATTAGAAGTTTTACAGTCTTCTTCACTAACTACCATGTCTTGCGCAACATCTACTAACCTTCTAGTTAAATATCCTGAATTAGCTGTTTTTAGCGCTGTATCTGCAAGTCCCTTTCTCGCTCCATGAGTAGATATAAAATACTCTTGAGCAGTAAGCCCTTCTCTAAAATTTGAAGTAACAGGAGTTTCAATTATTGACCCATCTGGTTTAGCCAGCAAACCTCTCATGCCAGCTAATTGCCTTATCTGAGCAGGAGAGCCTCTGGATCCTGAGTCTGCATACATAAATACTGAGTTGAAAGAATCAGATAAAACTTTAGTTCCATCTGCTTCTTGAATCTCATCTTTTGAAATATTGTCCATCATTGATTTTGCAATCATTTCATTTGCTCTCGTCCAAATATCTATAGCTTTATTGTATTTTTCACCTTTTGTTACAAGACCTGATGCAAACTGGGATTCTATGTCTTTGACTTCTTTTTCTGCCTCCACAACAATCTTCTCTTTATCGTCAGGTATAACAAAGTCATCTATACCAATAGAAGATCCAGATTTTGTAGAGAACTCATATCCTAAATACATAAGTTGATCTGCAAAAATTACAGTTGATTTAAGTCCAGCTTTTCTATAACAGTCATCTATTAAGGAAGAGATAAGCTTGCTATCTAAAGTTCTATTAACTAGATCAAAAGACATTCCTTGAGGCAATAATTCATAAATCAATGTTCTTCCGGTAGTTGTTTCTACAATCTGTGTTGGTTCATCATCTAGTTTATTTGGCTTTAGTCTTACCTTTATTTTCGCCTGAAGTCCTACAGTCCCAGAGTAATAAGCTCTATTTACCTCATCAGGAGAGGACATAATCCTTCCTTCACCTAAATCATTAACTTTTTCTCTAGACATGTAATAAAGGCCTAATACAACATCTTGTGAAGGATCAATAATGGGTTTTCCGTTTGACGGAGAAAGAATATTATTTGTTGCCATCATTAAAGCCCTACATTCAAGTTGAGCTTCAAGAGTTAAAGGGACGTGAACTGCCATTTGATCGCCATCAAAATCTGCGTTGTAAGCTTTACATACTAAAGGGTGTAGTTGAATAGCTTTCCCTTCAACCAAGATAGGTTCAAATGCTTGTATACCAAGCCTATGTAGTGTTGGAGCTCTATTAAGCAAAACCGGATGTTCTCTTATAACTTCATCTAGAATATCCCATACTTCAGGCTCTTCCCGGTCAACCATCCTTTTAGCAAGTTTTATTGTATTGGCTAACTCTAAGTCTTGAAGCCTTCCAAAAACAAAAGGCTTGAATAGCTCTAAAGCCATCTTCTTTGGCAGGCCACACTGATGTAACTTTAAAGTTGGCCCTACAACTATTACTGACCTTCCTGAATAATCAACCCTTTTTCCTAATAAATTCTGCCTAAACCTTCCTTGCTTGCCTTTAATCATATCCGCTAAAGATTTTAAAGGCCTTTTATTGGAACCTGTTACAGCCCTACCTCTTCTTCCATTGTCCAGAAGAGCATCAACAGACTCCTGGAGCATTCTTTTTTCATTCCTAGTTATAATGTCGGGCGCATTTAAGTCTAATAGTCTTTTAAGCCTATTATTTCTGTTTATAACCCTTCTATATAAATCGTTTAAATCAGATGTAGCAAACCTGCCTCCTTCTAAGGGTACTAAAGGCCTAAGGTCAGGTGGTAATATTGGAAGAACTTCTAGAACCATCCATTCAGGTCTATTTCCAGATTCGTTAAAGGATTTAAGTAATTTTAACCTTTTTGCAAACTTCTTAAGTTTAGCTTCAGACTTAGTTAAAGGCATTTCATCTTGAATATCTTTAATAACAGACTCTAAATCTAAATCCTTAAGAAGAGTTTGTATGGATTCTGCTCCCATT
>PCBA01000013.1 GCA_002730855.1 Gammaproteobacteria bacterium | reverse complement strand
TCTTCTCCTCTCAATTGAATTAATAACGAAACGAAGGTTGTCAATATTTATTGCGTCATTAGGTTTAGGGAATCTTGCAAAATGATGCATAATTATTCCACCCAGAGTATCAAAGTCTTTATCGCTTAAGTTTGAGTTAAACTTTTCATTAAATACATCTATTGGCGTTAATGCTGATACTAAAAACTCATCTTTAGCTATCTCTTTAATTAAAGTTCCACTATCTTTATCGTGCTCATCTTCAATTTCTCCTACAATTTCCTCTAAAACGTCCTCGATTGTTACTAGACCAGTAATTCCACCATATTCATCAATAATAATTGCCATATGGTTTCTTCCGGCCCTAAGCTCATCTAATAAAACATTAAGTTTTTTACTTTCAGGTATTAAGATTGCCGGTCTTATAAGTTTTGACAGCTCAAAATCTCCCATATCCTGGCTAGAAAGAAAGGGCAGTAGGTCTTTTGCCAACAATATTCCTTCAATTTTGTCAGATTCAGTATTTATTACAGGAAATCTAGAGTGACTAGACTTAACAACTCTAGGTAAGAAATCTTCAGGACTTTCTTCGCTATCAACATAAACCATCTGAGGCCTTGGAATCATGATGTCTCTAACTTGGTCAGTTGATACCTTCAGAGCACCTTCAATCATGTTAAGGGTTCCTTTTTCAAGGACTCCTCTCTCGCTTGAATCTCTTATTGATCCAGCCAGTTCTTGTTTATTCTGGGGTTTGTAAGAAAAGTTTTGATATATTTCTTTTATCTTTTCTCTAATCTTATTTCTAATGCCAAGCCTATTAGACTCAGCCGGTATACTTGGGGGCTCGTCGTTCATTAACGCTTCAATTTATAAACACACACACATCATAGATGCTTTTAATAAGGATCAGCAACACCTATTTTCTTTAAGATCTTAACCTCTAGGGACTCCATTTCTGTTGCAGAGGAATCTTTTTCATGATTGTAACCCAATAGATGGAGCACCCCGTGAATAAAAATATGAATAAGGTGATCTTTTATTTGTTTGTTCTGAGAGTCTGATTCTTCTTTAATTAATTCAGAGCAAATAGCTATGTCACCTAAACCCATTTCATTTCTAATGTTTAGATCATTTGGGAAGGACAATACATTCGTTGGCCTGTCTTCCCCTGTAAAACTTTTGTTAAGATCCTGCATTTCTTCTTTTGAAATAAAAGCTATGCTTATGAACCAGGCATTAGATTCTTCTTTAATACATGTATATTCTTGATAAATACAATCCATCCAGGCCAACAACTCTTGTTCTGAACATAAAACATCCTTGCTTTCTCCGTGAACATCAATTTTATGAGAACTTAAGTCCACTTATTTATTATGATTATCGTAGGCCTCTACAATCTTTTGAACAAGCCCGTGTCTAACGACATCCTTGGCATAGAATTCGACTAAACCCACATCCTTTACATTCTTTAAAACTTCTAAAGAGTGCACCAAGCCAGAAAGCACATCCTTTGGCAGGTCTATTTGTGTGATATCACCCGTCACGACCACTTTTGAGCCAAAACCAAACCTAGTAAGAAACATTTTCATTTGTTCTACCGTAGCATTTTGACTTTCGTCCAAAATTATAAATGAATTATTCAATGTCCTTCCTCGCATAAAAGCTAAGGGAACAACCTCTATTATATTTCTTTCAATTAATTGTGAAGTCTCTTTAAACCCAAGCATTTCGAAGAGTGCATCATATAAAGGCCTTAAATAAGGATCAACTTTCTGACTTAAATCGCCTGGCAAGAATCCTAATTTCTCACCTGCCTCCACAGCCGGCCTAACCAATAAGATTTTCTCGACCTCTCCGCTGATAAATTGCTGAACAGCCACCGCCACGGCTAAATAAGTTTTTCCAGTTCCAGCCGGTCCTATGCCAAAAGTAAGTACATTGTTTTTTATAATCTTTATATAGTCTTCCTGATTTCCAGGATTAGGTGAAACAACTACCTTTGGAGTGGTTATAAGTTGTTTATTAGTATTCTTGTCTTCCATCTTGTCGAGGTTATTTATTCCTTTTCTTAAATATAAGTGTACATCACTAGGTTCTACTTTTTTATTAGCCTCTAGATCTTGATATATCTTTAAAATTATATTCTTTCCTAACTTAGAATGATGGAGATCGCCTTTAATTTTAAAATTGGCTCCTCTATTGCTTATCTTTATATCTAATTCTTCTTCTATCTGTTTAAGAATTGAATTAGTGGGACCACAAAGATCACTTATTTTACTGTGATCTTCGGTTTCTAGTTGAAATTTCATATAAGATACTTGCCTTAGGTAGCCAGAACTCCCTTTAGTGTTTTATTTCTGGCTTCCACTATCTCCAAGTTTATAAAGCTACCTATTATTGATTGATCGTTACACGCAAATATAACTATTTTATTATTATCAGCTCTAGCTTGAAATTCTCCTGGATCTTTCTTAGAAATACCAGTTACCAAACATTTTCTAACTTTACCAACCATCCTTCTGCTGATAGATAGAGCAGAACTTTCTAGTTTTTGTTGCAAATACTCAAGTCTTTCCTTTTTTACCTGATCTGAAACCGAATCCTGTAAGTCTTTTGCTGTGGTGTTAGGTCTGGGGCTATAGATAAAGCTAAAAGATTCGTCATACCCAACTTTTTCTACTACATCCATGGTGTCTTGGAAATCTTTATCAGTTTCTCCAGGAAACCCTACAATGAAATCAGAGGAAAGGCTCATCTCGGGTCTTGCAAGTTTTAATTTTTCAATTATCTCTAAATACTCTTCTTTTGTATGCCTTCTTCTCATTAACTTTAATATGTCATTAGATCCACTCTGAACTGGCAAATGAACATGGCTAATTAATTTGGGTATCTCTTTGTAAATATCTATTAGATCTTGACCAAATTCAAAAGGATGGGAGGTTGTATAAGCTATCCTCTCTATACCAGCAACTGTAGCAACTTCCCTAATAAGGTTAGAAAGGCCAAGACCTTTGGTTTTAATTTTTGAATCCCTGTAAGAATTGACATTTTGCCCTAGCAAAGTCACATCTTTCACTCCTTTCTTAGCCAGGCTATCAACTTCTTGAATAACTTCTTCTAGGGGTCTGCTTATTTCGTTACCCCTTGTATGAGGTACAACACAAAATGAACAATATTTATTGCAACCCTCCATTATTGATACAAAAGCTGAGCAACCTTCAGCCCTTGGAGAGGGAAGATGATCAAATTTTTCAGTTTTAGGAAATGAAGTATCTATTGCTGGATGATTTTGATTTTCAAGGTTTTCATAAAGTGTTGGAACCCTATGGATAGTTTGAGGACCAAAAATCATATCAACCTGAGGAGCTCTCTTAATTATTGACGCTCCCTCTTGGCTAGCCACACAACCACCTACACCTATTTTAAGATTGGGATTCTTTTCTTTAAGCCTCTTCCATCTTCCTAATTGATGAAACACCTTCTCTTGAGCTTTTTCTCTAATTGAACAAGTGTTCAGCAATATTAAATCGGCTTCTTCTTCTTCACTTGTTGTTTCAAAGCCATGACTAAGATTAAGCAAATCTTGCATACGATTAGAATCATATTCGTTCATCTGACAGCCTTGCGTCTTGATAAATAATTTTTTGCCCATATGTATAATGTTATAGCTTT
The DNA here is from genome assembly GCA_002730855.1 of Gammaproteobacteria bacterium. Lineage (GTDB taxonomy): Bacteria > Pseudomonadota > Gammaproteobacteria > Magnimaribacterales > Magnimaribacteraceae. The sequence continues at coordinate 11,225 of PCBA01000013.1, read as the reverse complement.
TAGTGTCTTATAGGTTATTTCTTATAAAAGGGGCGAGAATTCTAATGGCAAAAAAAGGAATCTACAAAGTAGTATTTATGCAATTAGGCGAAATTTATGAAATTTACGCCAAATCTATTTATCAAAGTGATATGTATGGTTTTATAGAAGTGGAGGATTATATCTTTGATCAAAACTCTCAAATAGTTGTCGATACCAGCGAAGAAAAATTAAAAAGTGAGTTTAATGGGGTCGAAAGAAGTTATATCCCAATTAATTGTATTCTAAGAATTGATGAAGTTGATAAGAAAGGCATTTCAAAAATCACTGCAAATGATTCAGCTAAGGTTATGCCTATTATTAACCCACTATTAGGTGGCGACTCAAACAAAAAGAAATAATTAGATAAAGAATTTATCTTTGTAATACTTCAATTCTTGTATAGAGTCTAAAACGTCTGCCATAGCTCGATGACCCCCTTGCTTTTTATAACCTTCTAAAAGTTCTGGGCTCCATCTCTTTAGCAATTCTTTTACTGAACTAACATCAACATTTCTATAATGGAAGAATGCTTCAAGTTCTGGCATATATCTTCTTAAGAACCTTCTGTCGTGAGAAATAGTATTACCGCAAAGTGGAGACTGTCCTTTTTGGGTATGAACAGTTAAGAATTCTAAGGTCTGCTTTTGCGCCTCTTCAGTGTTTATATTAGTAACCTTCAAGCTCTCAACAAGACCAGATTTATTATGTTGTTTGGTATTCCATTCATCCATGTTATTAATAAACTCTTCTGGTTGCTTGATAACAAGATTTGGCCCTTCAATAATCTCAGAAAGATCGTGGTTAGTTACGGCTGTAGCTATTTCTATAATCCTCTCAGAGTCAGGGTCAAGACCTGTCATTTCAAGATCTAGCCATATTAAGGTAGGATATTTTGTTGTTTCGGACATTTGAGGTCAGAATTCTAACTGCAAACTACAATAACCCCTAACAAAGATGAAAAAAAAATTTAATATTTATCTCTCCTTTTTTTTACTGTCAATTTTAGGTTCGTGTTCTATAGCTGGCTCATGGGTATATGAGAAGGCAGATGATTATTTAGCCAGCTACTTTAAAAATTACGCGAATTTCACTGATGAGCAAATAAACGAAATTGAAAATGTTACAGAAAACTATCTAGATTGGTTTACCAGAAATGAGCTTCCTAAAATTAGGGCTGTACTAGTCGACTTGAAAGATCTTAACGTCAATAATGCCGATACTTTGATAATAAATACTTACGTAAAAGGGCAGGAGTTTATTGAAGAGACCAATAATTACTTGGAAACTTATTTTGTCGAATTTTCGGAAACTCTTACTGATCTTCAAGTTATCGAAATAGGAAATCACTTTGAAAAGTTACAAATTAAGAGAAAAAAATCTAGAAAAAAAGAAGGGATCTATTCTGAAGAAGTTTTTAGCGACTACATTTCAGGCTTTAAAAGATTAAATATAAAATTAAATAAGACCCAAAAAGACTATATAAGAAAAAATATTAAAGAAATAAATGATACGAGATATGAATGGTCTGTCTTTCAAGAAAAGTGGGTAGAAGAATTGATTATTATCTTGAACAGCAGAAGCGACCAAGGTTTTGATAATAAACTTACCGATCATCTAAAAGCCTTTGGAAGTTTAGGGGGTAAAGAATTCCAATCGATACGAAAAATGAACGAGCAAATAGGAATTGAGATTATCTCAAACACCATGTCGAATGCCTCAGAGAAACAGATAAATAGCTTTAAGAGAAGAATTGAAACTTATATTGCTTCAATAGACAGAATTCTATCAAATAGGTCCGGAGATTAAGAATTATATAGAGTAAAATAAGCAGCCCTTTATCATGTCAAAAAATAATTCTAAACAAACCAGCTTTGGTTTCAAACAAGTAAACGAAGAGGATAAAGCTGATATGGTGGGAAATGTCTTTGACACAGTTTCAGAAAATTACGACCTAATGAATGATCTAATGTCTTTTGGTATACATAGGCTTTGGAAAAGGATAACAATAGAGACTTCAGGCATAAGAGAAGACTTTAAAGTGCTTGACTTGGCAGGCGGAACTGGGGACATGGTTAAACTACTGAGAAGCAAAATCTCTGAAAAAGGTTCTATTATCTTATCTGATATAAACTGGTCTATGTTAGAAGAGGGCAGGAATAGGCTCATCGATGAAGGAATTGAAAATGTGCAGCTTGCCCAAATAGACGCTCAATACTTACCATTTGAGGCAAATACCTTTGATTTAGTCACGATAGCGTTTGGTCTAAGAAACGTAACTGATAAACTTGCCGCACTTAAGTCTATGCTTTCTGTCCTTAAACCTGGAGGTAAATTAGTGATTCTAGAATTCTCTAAACCTACCAACGAATCCTTTAGAGAGATATATGACCTCTTCTCTTTTGAAGTTATACCTAAGATAGGCGAATTGATTGCCCAATCAGAAGAAAGCTACAGGTATTTAGCAGAATCTATAAGGATGCACCCTTCCCAGGAAGAGCTTAAGGAAATCATGGAAAAGGCCGGCTTTACTAATTGTAAGTTTGAAAACCTGACCAACGGCATTGTAGCTATACATTCTGGGAAAAAAGGAATGATAGATGTTTAAAGATGTATTACGCCTATTAAAGATAATTCATATTCTCTTAAAAGCCAGGCTAGATATTGAACTAAGGAGCATTAAAAAGCCGTACTTACTAACTCTTCTGTTCAAGATTTCTCCTTGGAAAATATATTCTGCTGATGAGAGCACAGGAGAAAGGCTAAAAAAAGCTCTAGAAGAGGCCGGTCCTATTTTTATTAAATTTGGGCAGCTTCTTTCAACTAGACCAGATGCTATTTCTTCAGAAGTTGCTATGAACCTTAAATCGCTACAAGATAATCTCCCTAATTTCTCTACAAACCAAGCAATAGATTTAATTGAAAAAGAATTGGAACACCCAATAAAAGAAGTATTTGATGACTTTAATAAAACCCCTATAGCTGCTGCTTCAATAGCTCAAGTATATTCAGCTACTCTAAAAGATATAAACAAAAACGTTGCAATTAAGGTAGTTAGGCCTGGAATAAAGAAAATTATTAACCGCGACTTATCTTTAATGAAAAGAATTTCTGCATTTATTGAAGCAAGATCTCATGACGCCAAAAGATTACAACTTTCAAAGCTTGTCATGGAATATGAATCAGTAATTCTTGCAGAATTAAACATGAAGGTTGAGGCTTCTAATATCAAACAGACTAAAAGAAACTTTGAAAACAATAAACTGCTTTATGTACCAGAAGCTTATCTGGATATAACTACTGAGAATATTCTTGTAATGGACATGATTGAAGGTATACCGGTAGATAAGGTTGAAGTTTTAAAGGATAAGGGTGTTAATTTGAAACTTTTGGCAGAGAGAGGAGTAGAAATTTTTCTTAAGCAAGTATTTATAGATAATTTCTTTCACGCGGATATGCATCCTGGCAATATCTTTATTAATGCCGACGATCCTTCTAACCCTTCTTATGTAGCAGTCGATTACGCCATAGTGGGGTCGTTGAGCGAAGAAGAGCAGTTTCAGATAGGGAGAATGCTAGTGGCGGTTATAGCTAGAAATTTTGGTGAAGTTGCCAATATATTAATTGAAGCAAAATGGGTTGATGAATCCACAAGACAGAATGAGCTAGAGAACACTATAAGGGCAGCATGTGAACCAGTCTTTGATCAGCCTTTGGAAAAAATTAATTTTGGTGAAATGCTCTTATTTATTTTTGATTCAGCTAGAAAATTTAATCTAAGCATGCAGCCCTCCTTAATGCTTTTACAAAAAACCCTGATAAATATAGAGGGTCTTGGAAAGCAGTTATATCCTAAGCTTGATTTCTGGTCTATTGCTAACCCCTTTTTAAAAAACTGGATATCTGAAAGGTATGACCCAAGGAAGATTTCAGAATGGGCCAAACAGAATTCTCTTAACTGGATAGAAAAAGCAAGAAAACTTCCTGAAGTAGCAGAAACAGCGGTTCAGCAAATAAGCAATATTGAAATGTACCAAAAGGGAAACGAAGAAAGACATCAAGAGTTAATGAACAAATTATCTAAAGAGAATAGGGCAAATAATTTATTAATTGCTATCCTTATAGTCTTGGCAGCAGTATTTTTATTATCATAATTAAATGGATAAAGACGTCTTATTAAAGTTAGCAAAATTGATTGAGGATAGAAGAGCTTCGAAGCCTAAAGAGTCTTACGTCAAATCTCTGCTTGAAGGGGGCAATGAAACAATAAATAAAAAGATTTATGAAGAAGCTTTAGAGTTAATAGAGGCTTCTTCAACAAACGACTCAACTAAGAAGAAAAAAGTTATACATGAAACAGCTGATTTATGGTTTCATACTATGGTTCTGCTTGTAAATGAAGGCATTAAATTTGAAGATATTCTTGTTGAGCTAGAAACAAGACTTGGAACTTCAGGACATGAAGAAAAATCTTCACGGAAGAAAAATTAGATAGGAGAATGAAATGGGCATAGGTGGCATAAGTATTTGGCAAATTCTTATTATTCTAATAGTGGTTCTATTGCTTTTTGGCGGCACTAAAAGATTAAAAAGCCTAGGATCTGATTTGGCAAACACTATAAAAAGTTTTAGAAAGGCCATGGACGAAGAAGATAAAGACAGCAAATAAAAGATGTTTGATATAGGCTTCTTTGAGCTTCTTCTTATAATTTTTGTAATTTTGATTGTACTGGGTCCTGAAAAACTACCGGATGCAGTTAAATCAAGCTCAAAAGCTCTCCTTTGGCTAAAAAAACAGAGCACTAAAACTAAACAAGAATTCACAAGAATATTTGGATTGAATGAAATCTATCAAGATTCTAGAAACGAAGAAATTTTAGAAGGCTTAAAAGAATCTAAAAAATAAAAAAATATATTCAAATAATGGAAGAGAATACCTTCTTGGAGCATTTCAGAGAGCTTAGGGCTAGGTTGATAAAATCTGCAATCGCCATTATGGGTTGCTTCATTTGTTTGGTTTATTTCTCTAATGATATTTATCAATTGCTTGCAGAACCATTACAGATTTTCCTTCCCAAGAACTCTTCGATGATAGCCACCGAAGTTGCTTCCCCTTTCTTAGCCCCTATTAAACTTACTTTTTTTGTCTCCCTATTAATGTCTATGCCTTATTTCTTAAATCAGGTGTGGGGCTTTATAGCGCCTGGGATGTATAAAAATGAAAAGAAATTAAGTTTCCTAATAATGCTATCCAGTTTAATTCTGTTCTACTTAGGCATCGTATTTACCTATTACCTTGTTTTGCCTTTGGTGTTTAGCTTTTTTATAGGGTCTGCTCCCGATGGGATATTAATAATGACTGACATCAGCAGATATTTAGATTTTGTTCTAAGCATGATGTTTGCTTTTTCGTTTGCATTTGAGATCCCTGTATTAATCTTTTTGTTAGTTTGGAGTGGTATTTCAACGACAGAAGGTCTTAGCAAAAAAAGACCCTATGTAATAATTGGATGTTTTGTTGTAGGAATGTTCCTCACACCGCCTGATGTAATATCCCAAACTTTATTAGCTATTCCTGCTTGGTTGCTTTTTGAAATAGGCTTATTAATGGCAAGATTGACTGTTAAAAGAGGCAGAACAACAGACTACGATTCGAACCAATAAGTAATTGGCCCTTCATTAACTAATTTAACGGACATATTTGCACCGAAAATACCTGCTTCTGCTTCTCTATAGCTATCCTTAATATGATCTCTAAATAAATTAAAAAGCTTTAGTCCTTTTTGTGGTCCTGCTGCTTGAGAGAAGCTAGGTTTGTTGCCTTTACCAGTATTCACAGAAAGAGTAACTTGGGGAACGATCAATATTTCAGCTTTTTCCTCTAAAATACTCAAACCCACTCTACCTCTATCGTCATTAAAGATTTTGAAGCTTAATAGTTTTTTTGTAAGTTTATTAATATCTTCTATGGAATCTAGAGGATCAAATCCTACTAATATTAAGACTCCTTTAGATATAGAAGCAACGGTCTTGCTTTCTACTGTTACAGATGCTTCTGAAACTCTTTGTATTAAAAGTTTCAATTATTAATTCTCTAGTGACGAACTCCAAGAGCCTTCTGCAGCTAGTTTATTCATAAGGGCTCTATGGGAAAGTGCTTCTTGAGCTAAAGAAGCATTTTCTTTTTTACCCATCCAAGCTTTTAAAGCTGGTTGCTGCAACGCCCTCCCATACGAGAAACTTAACTTCCAGCTAAATCCGCCAATCTTATTCATTGCATCTAAATGGGCGGTTGAATCCAAATCGGACTGTCCACCTGAAAGAAATGTTATTCCGGGAAGATCGCTTGGTACATTTTCTTTAAGACACTTTATGGTTTGTTTGGCTACTTCGTTCTTATCTGCTTTATGCGCAACCTCAGAACCTGAAGTAACCATATTAGGTTTTAATATTGTGCCTTTTATGTTTACTCGCCTTTCGTCCAATGCAGCAAATAAAGTATTTAGGCATCTAGATGTAGCATCAAAGCATTCTTGAATTGAATGAGTGCCGTCCATTAAGACTTCTGGCTCTACCATCGGGACCATATGATTTTCTTGAACTACTTTAGCGTAATCTGCAAGGGCAACCATATTGCTTTGTATTGCGTCATCTGAAGGCATTGAATTACCTATCTTTATTACCGCTCTCCATTTTGTAAATTTAGCACCCAAAGAATAATACTCCTTTAGCCTAGCATCTAAACCATCAAGACCTTGCGTAATTGATTCTTCAGAGTCTCCAATTGGTTTTAAACCTTGATCTACCTTAATTCCTGGAAGGGCTCCTTGGTCTGAAATTATTTTAACCAAAGAGGTTCCATCTTCTGCTTCTTGTCGAATAGTCTCATCAAATAGTATCACCCCTCCTATATTGCCTCTCATGCCCTGTGACCTAAACAACATTTCACGGTAATCTCTTCGATTCTGTTCTGTTGATTCTACTCCAATCGAATCAAACCTTTTCCCACAAGTTGGATTACTTTCATCGGCTGCGAGAATTCCTTTGCCGGCTTTTACTATATATCTAGCTATATCTTCTATATTATTTAAATCCATTTCTTTGCTCCTAGAAATCAATCATAAAACTTATTTTAAAGCCTTTAATTGCAAGGCCTCTAATGCAGGTAATTTTCTTCCTTCTACGAATTCTAAAAATGCCCCTCCTGCAGTAGAAACATAGTCTAACCTATCTAAAACACCTGCGTCGGCTGCAGCAGATATAGTATCTCCTCCTCCACAAACTGAAAAGGCTTTAGAAGAAGCAATCATCTCTGCAACCTTTTTAGTTCCACTAGAGAATTGGGGTTCTTCAAATAAACCCATAGGACCATTCCATAAAATAGTAGTCGCGTTCTCAAACAAACCTCTTAGTTCTACAAAACTATCAGGAGCTACATCAAAAATAGATTGCCCTTTTTTTACTTTATCTACATGGGTTACTATACCTTCTTCATTTGATGAATTAGCTACAATAACCTTTTCAGGGATAATTACATTATTCTTCTTAGAAAGCTCTAAAGCTTGCCCTAACATACTTTCTTCTATTAAAGAATTTCCTACAAAATATCCTTGTGCGGCCAAACAAGTATTAGCTAATCCCCCTCCCAAAATTACTGCCCCCATCTTTTCAGACAAAGAATTAATCAAATTTAATTTTGTTGAGATCTTTGCGCCTCCCAAAACTGCTAAGGAGGAAGTAGATTCCTTAAGCATTAATTTAGATAATGCATTCACTTCTTCTCTTAATAGCAAGCCCGCGCATGCATTTTTACTAAATTCTATTATTCCAGCAGTGGAAGAATGGGCCCTGTGTGAGGTTGCAAATGCATCCATTACAAAAATATCTGCAAGGTTTGCTAATTTCTTTGACAGTTCAGGTTCATTTGATTTTTCACCTTTTAGAAATCTTATATTTTCTAGGACAAGGAGCTCGCCACTCTCTATCGATGGAACGTTATCTAATCCTTCAATCAAAGGAATAGATTTCCCTAATAATTCTTCTAACCTCTTAACGATAGGCGATAAAGAAAACTTGGGTTGATATAAATCATTCTCTTCTGGCCTTCCTAAATGACTGATAATAATAAGCTTTCCTTCTTCTTCTAATATATGGCTTATTGTTGGCAAAGACCTAATCAACCTTTCATCATTAGTGACTTTCCCTTCTTCCACTGGCGCATTTAAATCCAAACGTAACAAAACCTTTTGGTCTTTAAATTGAAAATCATTCAATCCAAGAAATTTCATGTATTGTTAGAGCCTTAAGGCTTTTATTATCTTTTCTTTGGTAAAACCAAAATGTTCAAAAAGATCATTGCCTGGAGCTGATTCTCCAAATGAATTCATGCCAATAACAATTCCATCTAAACCTACATATTTTCTCCACCAGTCCTCATGAGACGCTTCTATAGCCACTCGCTTTATATCTGTTCCTAATACTTCAGATTTATACTGATCCGACTGTTCATCAAATCTTTCAGAGCACGGCATAGATACAACTCTTACGTATTTTTTTCCTCTAAGCTCTTCCGCAACTTCCATGGCCAGCTTAACTTCAGATCCGGTAGCAATTAAAACCAATTCCGGTTCTTTTTCTGGTTCATAAAGAGTATAAGCCCCTTTCTCAATCGAATGAATTTGAGAATGATCTCTTTTGAAGGTAGGCAAGCTTTGTCTCGAAAGGATTAGAGCAGTCGGCTTGGTTAAATTACTAATAGCAGACAGCCAAGAAATGGCTGTCTCAGAAGCATCGCAAGGCCTCCATGTCTCTAAATTTGGAGTAGTTCTTAAACTTGTAAGATGCTCAACTGGCTGGTGTGTCGGACCATCTTCACCAACCCCAATTGAATCATGGGAGTAAACTAATATAGTAGGAATTTGCATTAAGGCAGCCATCCTTACAGCATTTCTAGCATAATCCAAGAAGGTTAAAAAGGTTCCACTATACGGCCGAACACCTCCATGAAGAATCAACCCATTCATAATGCCTGTCATAGCAAATTCTCTAACCCCGTAATTTATATAATTTCCAGAAAAGTCTTTTGCCTCAATTTCATGAGTTCCATCCCAATTAGTATTATTTGAACCTGTCAAATCAGCAGAACCCCCTAATAGTTCAGGAATAAGAGGGCCTAAAACATTAATAACCCTTTGAGAAGATGTTCTGGTTGCGAGATTCGGCTCTTCATTCTGCGCTTCTTTTATATACTCATAAATTGCATCTTCAATGCCTTTAGGTATCTCATTTGAATTACGCCTAATAAATTCTTTTGCAAGATCAGGGTTCTTTAATTCATATTCTTTAAAACTAGCTTGCCATTTCTCTTCTAATTCTTGCCCTTTAGAAGAAGCATCCCATTCAAAATATATTTCTTTAGGTATATCGAAAGCTTCATGATCCCAGCCTAGCTTTTCTCTGGTATTTTGTATCTCTTCTTCACCTAATGCTGATCCATGAGACGAAGCAGATCCTTCTTTATTTGGAGACCCCTTGCCTATGATTGTTTTACAACAAATTATAGTGGGCTTATCTATTTGGTCTTTTGCTGACTGGATTGCTTTATCGACCTCCTCTTTATTGTGCCCATCAACGTCTGGCACTACCTGCCATCCATAAGATTTAAATCTATCCGGTATATTTTCTGTAAACCACCCTTCAACATTTCCATCTATGGAGATTCCATTGTCATCATAAATTAATACTAACTTTCCTAGTCCTAATGTTCCTGCAAGCGAACAAGCTTCATGAGAAATACCTTCCATCAAACATCCGTCCCCAGTAAAAACATAAGTCATGTGGTCTACTATTTGATGCTCTGACGTATTGAACTTTTCAGAAAGAAGTCTTTCCGCAATAGCCATTCCGACCCCATTAGAAATACCTTGCCCCAAGGGTCCAGTGGTGGTTTCAATCCCAGGAGTAATCCCAAATTCTGGGTGTCCTGGCGTCTTCGACCCTAATTGTCTAAAGTTTTTCAGTTCTTCTATATCTAATTCATAACCAGTTAAGTGTAATAGGGCATAAATAAGCATAGAGCCATGACCATTTGACAAAACAAACCTGTCTCGGTTCGCCCACTTAGGATTTTTCGGATTGTGTTTTAAGTGTTGTCTCCATAGCACTTCTGCTATATCTGCCATACCCATGGGCATGCCTGGATGACCGCTTTTAGCCTTTTCAATAGAATCTATTGCTAAAACCCTTAGAATATTAGCTAAATCTTTGCTTTTTTTAGTCATTTCTTAGTAATTCCTATTTTCGCTGAAAAAATTTTGCATGTATATAGTCAAAGCTTGGATATTGATAAAATATAAAAAAATTTAATAGAATGTGTGTAAAATACCCGCCTTTTCAACATTAAAAGGATAAACAATGTCTGAATACAAATTATTTACTTCTGAATCTGTTTCAGAAGGCCATCCAGATAAAATGGCAGATCAGATCTCCGATGCTGTTTTGGATGCAATGCTTAGAGATGACCCAGAATCAAGGGTTGCTTGTGAAACTTTAGTGAAAGACAACCTGGTTGTCCTTGCTGGAGAAATTACAAGCCATTCTGAGCCTAATTTAGAGTCATTAGTAAGAAAAGTTATCCTTGATATTGGCTACGACAGCCTGGAAGTAGGGTGCGATGGAAACACTTGTGAAGTTATTAATGCTATTGGGAAACAGTCACAAGATATTGCTCAAGGAGTTAATGAAGGCGAAGGCGAAGACCTAGAGCAAGGAGCGGGAGACCAAGGTTTAATGTTTGGCTACGCTACTAATGAGACAGAAGTTTTAATGCCAGCCCCTATAACTTATTCACACAGACTTGTAGAACAACAGGCCTTTATTAGAAAAAGTGGCAAACTGTCTTGGTTGAGACCAGATGCAAAAAGTCAAGTTAGCTTTGTCTATGGAAGCGACGGGAAACCAGAATCTATTTCTGCCGTAGTTCTGTCAACTCAACATGACCCAGAGGTTTCACAAGAAGATTTAAAAGAGGGTGTAATGGAAGAAATAGTGAAACCAACTCTTCCCTCTAACTGGCTTAATGCAGATACAAAATATTATATTAATCCAACAGGAAAATTTGAAATTGGCGGGCCGGTTGGAGATTGCGGCTTAACTGGAAGAAAAATAATTGTAGATACTTATGGTGGAATGGCTAGACACGGAGGAGG
>PCBA01000012.1 GCA_002730855.1 Gammaproteobacteria bacterium | reverse complement strand
TATAAGCATCCCGTTGCCTAAAGGATCTACAAGAATATAGGGTGAATCTTTAAGTCTGTTTATTATATTAATAGGTGTTTTTTCTATCTCTATAGTTCCTAAATGTAATAGTGGATATTCGTTCTCAATTTTTGCGATTGAAGTTTCTGATAATCCTTTGGTACCAATAGAAATTAAATATCTAACAACTCGTGAGCTGTCCTTAGCCAAACGGATATTTATCTGTCTAGAAGAATATAAAGTTTTCCAACAATTCTCTAGGCACTCTCCTTGAACAAATTGTACAACAGCCCATTTTCCAGGAAATTCATTAGCCAAAGGCCCTGAATCTACTTGCAGTGACATTTCTTTTAATTGAATAGGCTCTTTGAGTAAACTGCCTTTATTAACAGTACCTTCGGGAGAATATCCACTGTAATAAAAAATAGAGCTGCTTATTAATACCAATATAGGGGTTAAAAATATTACTGCAGCTACCAGTCTTCCGTAATTCTTTTTACTAATAGTCATTTTTCTTTTTTATAACCAAAATAAATATAAGAACCCATAAGCACTATAGCCAGACCAAGCCATTGAACGGCATAACCATAGTGTCTTGAGGGACTGAATTCTGTAGGAAGCCAAATTGGCTCATAAGCTCCTGGCGATCCAGCAGACAATTGAATGACTGCTTTTTTTATTTCAAAACCTAGATCGGACGCTGCTCTTTCATAGTCAAGTTCTTGAACTTTCTTGGGCCAGCTCTGTGATTCCACTTTGTCAGAAAGAGTTAAGCCAAACCTTCTGAATGGGGAATAAATACCTTCTATGGAAGTTCTTGAGCCTATTAAAGGTACTTCGGCATGATTATAATTCTCCTTAGAAATCCACCCTCTGTTAATAAGATAGAGATTATTGTTGATGGATTCAAAAATAGAAAAAACCTCATAACCGGCTTCTTGTTTATAAAGACGATTGTCGAGAAGATAAGATTCTTTACCAAATCTACCTTCTAAAAAAACCGACCTATAAACGGCTTTATTAAAGTTGATTGATAAGGCCTCATTCTCGCTCATTACCGGTAAAGATTTATTTATATTATTAAGGGTCCAAGTCTCTTGCTTATCAATCCCTCTATTTATTTGCCAAGACCCAAGAAATAATAAAATCGGGAAGAAGAAGACTACAAAAAAAGTCATTGCCCTGCCTGGTTTGAAGTTTCTCATGTTATTTAAATAAACCGAAGTGTATAATTCTCACCTCTTAAAATGATCAAGTATTTTATATTATTTCTAATAGTAGCCATGTTGATTAGCCTCTTCAGAGGTGCTTTTTATCTCATAAAAGATGGCGGCTCTACTAAAAGAACTGTTCACAGCCTTGGTGTTAGGGTTTCTATTGCCTTTGTACTTTTTATAACTCTTGTTTATGGGTTTTTTACAGGACAAATTGGACCTGGTGCCTAAAAAACCTACATTACATAGACAAACGCAACTAAGCACACCCAAACCACGTCAACAAAGTGCCAATACCATGAGCCGGCCTCAAAGCCGAAATGATCATCAGCTGTAAAATGGCCGTTAAGGCTTCTTAGTAGCATTACAGTTAGGATTATTGCCCCTAAACAAACGTGAAATCCATGGAAACCAGTTAACATAAAAAAGGTAGTCCCATAGATGCCTGTGTTTAAGGTTAATCCCATATGCGAGTACGCTTCGTAATACTCAAGCCCTTGAAAAATTACAAACAAATAGCCAAGCACTAGAGTCATTCCTAGCCAAACATTAAACTGCGTCCTGTTGCCATTCTTTAAGCCAAGGTGGGCTATATGAACGGTTAAACTTGAGGTTAATAAGAATATGGTATTCCACAAAGGCAACCATCCCAAAACTCCAGCCAAGCCTCCGTGTGAATAAGCTGTGTTAAGTGACATGTCTTCTTTAGGCCCCTCAAAAATCGCTTGGTCAGGGGTCATCATCAAAGGCCAAGTAGCCTCAAAGCCAGGCCATAACATATTAGTAATTCCTTTTTCACCCTCTCCTCCAAGCCAAGGAACTGCAAAGTTCCTGATATAAGCAAGTGCAAAAAAGAAAGCAAAGAAAAACATAACTTCTGAAAAAATAAACCAAGCCATACCGTAAACATATGAATCCTTAAGCATAGGATTATTCAGGCCCGCTTGATTTTCATGGATTACCTGGCGGAACCAAAAAAACATAGTTGTCCACATCATGGCAAATGCTAGAAATAAGATCAGATAAGAATTAGAGTCAGTGCCTAAATCTATAACCGTATTAGCTGCTCCTATTATAAGAACTAATAAAGTAACGGCCATTGCAAAAGGAAGTTTGCTGGATTCTGGTATGTGATATGGTTGATCTGACATTCTTATTTCCTCATTATAATTTAGCTACTTCTTTGGTAGCGTCTATTCTGTCTGTTATATCAAAAAGGGTATAGCCCAAACTTAAAGAGCCAATTTCTTTAGGAAGAGCTGGGTCAACAATAAATCTAACAGGCAATTCTATTCTCTCTCCGGCAGCAAGATATTGTTGATCAAAGCAAAAACATTCTGTTTTGTGGAAATAGTCGGCTCCCCTACCTGGTGATACACTTGGAATAACCTGGCCTACCATTGCTTTATCTGTTTTGTTATGAAAAACAAATATTGCATCGTATTGATTGCCGGTTACTACTCGCATTTGAGATTTCTCAGATTTAAAATGCCACGGCATAGATTCGTTGTTGCGCGTAATAAACTGCACTAAAAGCTCTCTTTGTTCTGAGATAGCGAGAGACTCTTCACTTAAGGTGCTTGTTCCTGTCACCTTTCCATTTAAACCCGTTATTTCACAAAACACATCGTACAAAGGCACTAATACAAAAGCAAAAGCAAACATACCAACTGCAAGAGTTGTAAGGTTTTTTATAGTTTTTTTGCTATCCAATTTACTTATTACTTAACTTGAGGTTGAACCGTAAACGTGTGATGAGGTGGTGGTGAGTCTAGTGTCCACTCCAATCCCAGATCGCGAGTACCTTCCCAAACTTCCGACGTTGCTTTTTTGCCCCCTCTAATTGTTTTAATAACAATAAACAGGAATAGGAGTTGAGTAACTCCGAATAAGAAGGCACCCATGCTTATTAGCATATTAAAATCAGCGAACTGTAGTGCGTAATCAGGATACCTTCTTGGCATGCCAGCTAAACCTACAAAATGCATGGGGAAGAAAGTGATGTTTACAGAAATAAATGTAAGCCAAAAGTGTAATTTGCCTAGGGTCTCGTCATACATATTACCGGTCCATTTAGGTAGCCAATAATAAGCTCCGGCAATTAGTGCAAACAATGACCCAGGCACTAATACATAATGAAAATGTGCAACAACGAAATAGGTATCATGGTACTGAAAATCTGCAGGCACTATAGCCAACATAAGGCCAGAAAACCCTCCTATAGTAAATAATGCAACAAATGCAATTGCAAACAACATTGGTGTTTCGAAAGAAATAGAGCCTCTAAACATAGTCGCAACCCAGTTAAACACTTTTACCCCAGTGGGTATTGCTATCAACATGGTTGCATACATAAAGAACAATTCTCCCGCTAGAGGCATCCCAACAGTAAACATGTGGTGGGCCCACACTACGAAAGATAAAATCGCTATTGATGCCATAGCATAAACCATAGAAGAATAACCAAAAATTGGTTTCCTAGAGAAAGTTTCAATTATATGAGAAACAATACCAAAAGCAGGGAGAATCATAATATACACTTCTGGATGGCCAAAGAACCAAAAAACATGCTGAAACAATACTGGATCCCCTCCTCCTGCAGCATTAAAAAAACTAGTTCCGAAATTGATATCCATCAGCATCATGGTCACCACTCCTGCCAAAACAGGCATTACAGCTATAAGCAGATAAGCAGTTATCAACCAACCCCAAACAAAAAGGGGCATCTTCATAAGGGTCATACCTGGAGCCCTCATATTGAAAATTGTAGTTATTATATTTATCGACCCTAGAATAGAAGAGATGCCCATTATGTGAACTGAAAAAATAAAAAAGTTTACTGTAGAGGGGGCATAGGTTGTTGATAGGGGCGCATAAAAAGTCCAACCAAAGTTAGGTCCTCCTTCAGGCATAAAGAGTGTAGACACTAAAATTCCAAAGGCCATGGGTAAAAGCCAAAAACTTAAATTATTTAGTCTGGGCAGTGCCATATCGGGCGCTCCTATTTGCATAGGTATCATCCAATTAGCAAACCCAACAAATGCTGGCATAATGACCCCAAAGACCATAATCAGGCCATGGTTTGTTGTCATTTGGTTAAAAAATTCTGGCTGCACAATCTGTAGCCCCGGCTGAAATAACTCTGCTCTTATTACCATCGCCATAGCGCCGCCCACAAACAACATGGTAAAACTCAGCCATAAATAAAGCGTTCCTATGTCTTTGTGGTTAGTGGTAAAGAGCCAGCGAGTAAGTCCTTTAGCTGGCCCATGATGTCCCTCATGATCGTGTGTTTCAACTACAGTGCTCATTTATCTTACTCCCTCTATAAATCTATTTTATTTTTATAATCAACTATGTCTTTAGGAGTAATTATTACCCCATCTCCATTCTCTCCATTTGACCAAGCCTGCCTTGTGTAAGTTATAACAGCAGCTATATCTACTTCGCTATAGGACTTACCAAAGGCCTGCATAGCAGAGCCCTGAATACCTTCCATTAGAATTTCTATTTGTTTCGTGCTATCTGATAAAACAACCTGGTTTCCTTCTAAGGCTGGGAATACAGGAGGAATGCCTTTCCCATTGGCCTGGTGACAAGCAGAGCAATTGGTTGCATAAAAACTTTCACCTCTTTCCATAAGCTCTTCTTTACTCCATACCTTAGAAGTAAGCATTTTCTCTTCTTCAGCCAAAGAAACCTTTTGAGCTATAAAGGCATCGAACTCTTCTTGTTCTACCACTCTCACCACAACAGGCATATAAGCATGCTTTATGCCGCATAGTTCAGTACAAGCTCCTCTGTAAATACCCGCTTCAGGAACGTTGGTCCAAGCAGTATTTATAAAACCCGGTATTGCATCCTGTTTAACAGCAAAGTCAGGAACCCACCAAGAATGGATGACATCATTGGCAGTGATTAAAAACCTTACTTTTGTATTTACAGGTATAACTAATGGTTCATCTACTTCTTGTAAGTAAAACTCTCCTTTAGGGATTTTATTGTCTATTTGTTCTTGGCTGGTAGAAAGATTACTAAAAAAACTAACTTGATCTTCCATGTACTCATAGTGCCACTTCCATTGGTGCCCGGTTATCATTATATTAACTTCACCTTCAGAATCGTCGTATGCTTTGACCATTACTTGCGTAGAAGGAACGGCCATCCAAACTAATACCAGGGTTGCGGCGACTGTCCAGCCTATCTCTAACCAAAAATTGTCATCGAAATCTGCAGCTACAGCGCCTTTAGATTTTCTGTATTTCCATAAAGACCAAAACATTATTGAGAACACTATCACTCCAATCACTACACACACCCAGAGAATGAGCATGTGAAGACCAAATATGCTTGAGCTTACTTCTGTCACTCCGACAGGCATGTTGTAATCTGATTGTTCTGCTGATTTTGCTGCGACAGGTAAAAGAAGAGGCAGCACTAAAAATAACTTTGGTAATAATTTTTTTATATAAGTCATTAAACTAAATCTATTAATTATTGGGAGGCACCTAGAAAGCGGCTGTATTCTAAACTATTCATTATGCCCAGACAACAAAATTGCTATGAAGTCTATTAGCTAAATTTTATTCCTTATTGACCTAGGTTAACTTCTTAACTTTCCTTCTATGCCTTCAATATCTGGCCTAATTTCGTTCCATATTTCGAAACTTAAAGCTGCTTGATTAACGAGCATTCCCAAGCCATCATAAGTATCTTTTATGCCTGCCTTTTGGGCTAATAAATTAAATGGTGTTATATCTTTTGAGTAAGACAGATCGTATACCCTAGTAGTAGGTCCAAAAATATTTGGAGGCATTGTAAGACTTTGCTTTAGAGTTCCAGCAGAGGTTGCGTTTATTACAATATCCACTTCTGAATCTACAGGTTTGTCTACTTCTATTAGACCTATTTCTGGACTCGTATCTTTGTATTTATTTACCAAAACCTCAGCTTTGTTTTGTGTCCGGTTTGCAACAGACAAACTTTTTAAATTGTTTGACAAAAGACTTGGTATTATGGATTTAGCTGAACCTCCTGATCCCAGAAGGACCACTCTAGATCCTTCAAGCCTAAAGCCTTTATCTTTAAGATCTAGTAGCAACCCTTGTCCGTCTGTTGTCTCTCCAAAGACCGAAGAGTTCTTTATATTCAATGTATTAACAGATTCAGTAAAAGTGGCCTCCTCGGAATTAATATCAGAATATTGAAAAGCCATTTCCTTTAGAGGCAAGGTAACATTAAGGCCTAAATATCCATCATTTAATAATTTGTCAACTTTGGCTTTAAATTCAGCCCTTTTTACTTCGATGGCTTCGTAACTTATTTGAATGCCTAATCTTTTACCAAACAAAGTATGGATTTGTGGGGACAAGGAATGTTTTATAGGGCTCCCTATTACTGCAAACTTCTTCATTGTTATAATATTAACCTCTTATGTATTCGTCTGTAAGCACATCCTGAATATCAGATGGCCCCTCAAGGCCTCCCAGTTCTCCTTCTAGCACCTTGACGCCAGGGAAGGTTTTTCTAATTTCATCGGGTGTCTGCAAAACTGGAGATCCTTCTTTATTAGCAGAAGTTGAAATGATAGCCCCATCAAATTCTTCACAAAGATTAACAACGGCTTTGTGAGCGCTTAGTCTTAATGCAACTTTATTGCTATTTCCTGTTATGAGCTTACTAATGTTTCTGTTTGCAGGAACTAACCAAGTGTGTGGTCCAGGCCACTTTGTAAGTAACTTAACCTTATATCTTTCTATGTCTCCAAATCTAGAAAATTGGTCAGCCCTTGATCCAATCAATATAAAGCCCTTTTCTGCAGATCTTTTTTTAAAGACTATTAAATCTGAAATTGCCTTTTCATTAGTAGGATCACATCCCAAGCCCCACACTCCTTCAGTGGGATAAGCAATTATTTCCCCTTGTTTTAAGGCGGTTATTATTGAACCCAACGAGTTCATTTAAGAATTAAGATTGAGAAAGTTTCTGGTTAGAATTTTTGATAGCCTGTACACCCTCTTCTCTAACCTTGATTAAATCATTTCTTATCTCTTCTGATTCAATTCCTAATATCTGCGCAGCTAGGTAGGCAGCGTTTATTGCGCCCGCCGAGCCTATTGCTACAGTTGCAACCGGGACACCTTTTGGCATTTGAACTGTTGATAGAAGAGCATCCATGCCGCTTAAAGGCCCTCCATCTCCGGGCACTCCTATTACAGGCAAAACAGTCTTGGAAGCCACTGCTCCAGCTAAATGAGCGGCAAGACCTGCCATAGCAATAAATACTTTAGTGCCTCCCTCTTCACACTCTCTTACATGATCTTCAAGCAGGCCCGGTGTTCTATGTGCAGATAAAACTTGTATTGAATTAGTGATAGACAAAGAGCTTAAGGTGTCAGCACATTTATTTGCTAACTCTAAGTCAGATTCAGAACCTATAATTATTGAAACAGTTACACTCACAATTTTCTCCAAATTCAAAATTGTATACTAATATAATAGAAATTAAATCATGGCTACTTTAAAAATTTTATTATTTCCTGACCCCAAACTAAGGACTGTGGCCAAACCCGTTGAAAAGATAGATGATTCAATAGTAAAGTTGACGGAAAACATGCTCCAAACTATGTATGAAGGCTCTGGAATTGGGCTTGCGGCAACACAAGTTGATGTGCACATAAGAGTTATCGTGATAGACATAAGCGATGAAAAAAACAGCCCTTTAGTCTTAATAAATCCTAAAATAGATAAAATTATTGACTCGCAACAAAAATCTTATTCTGAGGGATGTCTTTCTGTGCCGGGTATATATGAAGAGCTTAAAAGACCGGGCACAGTTGAAATCAGTGCTCTCAATGTTGAAGGTAATAAATTTACCTTGATAGCAGAAGGCCTGCTATCCGTTGTCATACAACATGAAATGGATCACTTAGAAGGAAGAATGATGGTTGATAGCCTCTCAAACCTCAAAAGAGAAATAATTAGAAAAAAAATGATAAAACTTAAGGCCTCAAACTAAATCATGAAAATTATTTTCGCTGGCACCCCTCAATTTGCAGCTGCTCATCTAAAAATCTTACTAGACAGCAACCATGTTGTTAAATCAATTTTGACACAGCCCGATAGGAGGTCGGGTCGTGGCAATAAGCTTAAATTCTCTCCAGTTAAAGATCTTGCTCTTAGTCATGAGATTGATGTACTTCAGCCTATATCTCTTAAAAATAAAACTGTTATATCGGCACTAAGAGAGCTGGAGGCCGACCTGATTCTAGTTGTAGCTTATGGATTAATAATTCCCTCTAATTTGTTAAACCTCACAAAACTAGGCTGTATAAACATTCATGCTTCTATTCTTCCAAGGTGGCGTGGGGCCGCTCCTATGGAATACGCTCTATTTTCAGGAGATAGAACTACAGGAATAAGCTACATGAGAATGACAGAAGGTCTTGATGAAGGACCAGTTCTAGAAACTCAAGAATGTAAAATAGAAAGCAAAGATAATCTGGACTCTATTGAAAACAAATTATTAAGCCTTAGTAACAGGCACTTATTAGATTTTCTAAAAAAGTTAGAACTTGGGGAGTTGCAAGAAAAAAATCAAGACGAAACCCAAGTTACTTTTGCTCCGAAGATTGATACTAGATTCCAGCTTATAAACTGGAACAAGCGCTCCGAAGAGATAGAAAGAAAAATAAAATCTCTTGACTCCAAATATGGGGCATATACATTCTTAGGATCAAAAAGAATAAAAATTTATCAGGGCGAAGCTGTCAATAAATCTACAAAATTGAACCCTGGAGAATTAATAATTTCAGATGAAAACCATTTATTGGTGGGCTGTAAAGAAGGAACCCTTGTTAGGCTAAAAGCACTTCAAATGGAAGGTAAAAGCATTATTAATGAACAAGAATTCATCCGAGGGTATAAATCCTTAATACAAGAGAAAATTAAATTCAGCAGTAATGTTCAATAACTATTTTCTAAATTATAAATAGGACTATAATCCAAATTTAAAGACGTATTTGTCTTAATAAAAACTTGTGAAGATAGTTATTTTAGGCGCTGGGGCAGTAGGAAGCACGCTCGCAACTCTTTTGTCAGAAGAGAATGATCTTGTCGTTGTAGATCACGACCTCTCTGCTCTGCACCGCCTTGAAGAAGAAGCAGATGTTAAAACCCTTCTTGGAGAAGCCTCTTATCCAAACATACTAGTAAAGGCTGGTATTCAAGAAGCTGACATGATGGTTGCAGTTACAGCAAGCGATGAGACAAATATAGTTTCTTGCATGATTGCTAAAGTTCTAAACAAATCAGTTAAAACAATAGCCAGAGTAAGAGAAATTTCTTACCTGAAAGGAAAAACAAAAGAAGCAATGGAAAGCGGGGAAATTCCCATCGATATTCATATAAGTCCTGAGCAGCTTATTACAGAACACATACAGGGAATTATAGAAATACCAGGATCGTTACAAGTAATGGAGTTTGGCCAAGGAAAGTTAAACTTAGTAGCTGTTAGGGCTGTAGAGGGAGGCCCTATGATAGGGCATGAAATAGGGGACCTAAAAAAACATATGCCTAAAATCGATACAAGGGTAGCAGCTATATTTAGAAAAGGTGAATCAATAGTGCCAAGCGGATCTACGGTTATTGATGCTGATGATGAGGTATTTTTCATTTCAAAAAAAGGAGAAGCTTCTAAAGTTGTTAACGAAATGAGAAAAAAAGAAGAGCCTTACAAAAATATAATTATTGCTGGAGGTGGAAAAATAGGAAGCCGGTTAGCCAAGAGAATTGAAGATGATCATAGGGTGAAGATAATTGACTCTAACCATGAAAGGGCAAAGAGATTGTCTGAAAAACTAGAGAGCTCTATCGTACTAGAAGGCAATGTTTGCGATAAAGGCCTACTTCATGATGAAAATATTGAGAACACTGATGTGTTTGCAGCTGTTACGAACGACGATGAAGCAAATGTTATGTCTTGTCTTTTGGCAAAAGAGATGGGGGCCCATAAAGTAGTTGCCTTAATAAACAACCCTGCATATGTAGATCTAGTGCAAAACAAGGGGATAGATATTGCCATTGCTCCTTCTCAAATAACTATAGGTACTTTTTTAGCTGAAATTGAAGGAAAAGATGTAGTAAGGGTGCACTCTCTTAGAAAGGGCGCTGCTGAAGCAATTGAGGCTGTTGCAAAAGAATCTGCCTCTGGAAAAGAAAGCAGCATAGGAAAGGAATTAGGTGATATTAATCTTCCTGAAGGGGCCACTATAGGTGCCCTTATAAGAGATGATAAGGGCAAAATTGCGCATGATCACGTACATTTAAGGGAGAACGACCATGTTATAGTCTTTTTAACAAATAAAAAAGTTATAAAGCAGGTCAAAGATACTTTCGCCCCTAAATAAGAAAATATGGCCCTACCTTACACCACAAAAATTCTAGGCACTTTGCTAATGTTTTTTAGTATTGCCCAGGTTTTACCTGGTTTTTTAGCTTATTTTTTTGATGAGCGCCTGTTTGTATATAACTTTATAACAACAGGTTTTATTACTTTCTTTATAGGGTTTTTGATGTATTTCTTTGCCGGTGAAAAGAAAGGCGACCTTAGAACAAAGGATGGTTTTATAATAACAGTCTTTTTCTGGACAGTTTTAGGGTTTTTTGGCTCTATACCCTTCTTTTTAGCTAATTTAGAGGGAGTTAGCTACATAGATGCTCTTTTTGAATCTATTTCTGGGCTTACAACAACGGGAGCCACTGTGTTTGTTGGTCTTGATGAGATGCCTAAATCTTTGTTATTTTATAGGCAGTTTCTTCAATGGCTTGGTGGGATGGGAATAATTGTTTTAGCTGTAGCAGTTTTGCCCCTTTTAGGGGTAGGAGGAATGCAACTGTATAAGGCCGAAACTCCTGGCCCAATGAAAGATGCAAAACTTACTCCAAGAATCACAGAAACAGCTAAAGCTCTATGGTTTGTTTACGCAACCATGACCTTCATTTGTGCAGTTTTATATAAAATATTTGGTATGAAGTGGTTTGATGCTGTCTGCCATGCATTCTCTACAATCTCTATTGGAGGTTTCTCAACTCATGATGCCAACTTTGCTTACTTTGAGGAGACATCCTTAAGATGGATTGCTATATTTTTTATGATTATCTCTGGTGTAAACTTTGCTCTTCACTACATAGCTTGGACAAAAAGGAGACTTTTTCACTATTTTTATGATTCTGAGGTAAAGCTTTATCTCTCAATCTTGGTAACTACTGGCCTAATTACCTACATAACCTTATTTACGGCTAGCAATCTGTCTAGAAATGAGATCTTTACTGACAGCTTCTTTCAAGCAGTCTCTATAGGCACAACTACAGGGTTTTTAACCTCTAGCTATTCTAGCTGGCCGTTGTTTATACCTGTAATGCTTCTAACGGTTGCTTTTATAGGGGCTTGTGCTGGCTCAACAGGCGGAGGAATAAAGGTTATAAGAGCATTGGTGCTTTTAAGACAAGGGTTTGGTGAAATAACAAAGTTGATACACCCTAATGCTGTGGTTACAGTCAAATTAGGTAAAAACTCCCTAGATCCAAGGGTTTCAGAGTCAGTTTGGGGCTTCTTCTCTATTTATGTAGCTGTTTTTCTAACTATGTTAATGTTCTTGTTGTCGCAAAACAATGACTTTATAACGTCATTTTCAGCGGTTGGCGCAACATTAAACAATCTTGGTCCAGGGCTTGGAGAGGTAGCAAATAACTACAAAGAGCTTAATAATGCCTCTAAACTAGGACTTTGCTTAACTATGCTCTTAGGAAGGTTAGAGATATTTACATTGCTTTTAGTGTTTACACCGGCTTTCTGGAGAAGTTAAAAGGAACAAATGTCGCTTTACAAAGGAATTTATAGTCTATTTCTTTATACTTTATCCCTTTTTCCGCTAACTATAATAAGTTTCATTGGAAAGCTGCTTGGAAATTGCTTATTTTTCTTTCCCAACAAACATAAAAGAATAACTCTTATTAACCTCTCTTTAGCCTTTCCTGCTCTTAAAAAGAATGAATTGTTGTCTCTTTGTAAGAAAAGCCTCATAGAAACAAGTATAAATCTGCTTGAAAGCGGGTATGTATGGAAGAGATTGCCCGGAAAGGAACTGCCTTTTTCAATAAAGGTAGAAGGCTTTAAAGAAATCCTTGGTTCTAGAAAAAAAGATGAAGGGCTTCTGTTGTTTACTCCTCATCAAGGCAATATAGAAATTCTTATTAACTTTTTGGGTCACGAGACTAAATGTGCTGCTCCCTACACTAATGCAAAAAATAAATACTTAAATTCTATAATACGAGAAGCTAGAAAAAAGATGGGCTTAGAAATGGTAGAGGCAAACCTATCTGGAGTTAAGTTCTTATTGAAGCACTTAAAAGATGGAAAGGTAGTAATTATAGCCTCGGATCAAGTTCCTGAAATTTCTGGCGGAGCTGTCTCAAAATTCTTTGCCCAAAAATGTTTGTCTATGACTTTGTTGTGGAAATTACATTCTAAAACAAATGTAAAATTGCATACCGTAGTGTGCAAAAGAGAGCCTAAAGGCAAGGGCTTTAAAATTATTTTTGGACCTTCCGTAGAAATGCCTTCAGAACAAGCGGGGGGTGTAGATACTATGAATAAAGAATTAGAAAAATGTATAATGCTAGCACCAGAGCAATACGCCTGGGAATACAAGAAGTATAGACGGGCAGGATCTGAAGATATATATAAATAAAGGTTATAAAAGATAGTAAATATTTACTTACATTAATATCATGACAGCAACTTCCATGGATCAATTGGTTTCTCTTTGTAAAAGAAGGGGCTTTATTTTTCAATCTAATGAGATCTATGGGGGGCTGCAAGGCATCTATGATTATGGCCCCTTAGGAACAGAGTTAAAAAATAATTTAAAGCGCTCTTGGTGGAATTCTATGGTGTATGAAAGAGATGATATTGAGGGAATAGATTCATCGATTCTTACCAACCCATCTGTGTTAAAGCATTCTGGTCATGAGGATACTTTTTCTGACCCTCTTGTAGACTGTAAAAATTGTAAATCTAGACTAAGAGAGGACCACATTACAGAGAATAAATGTCCAGATTGTGGGTCTGAAGACCTAACTGAACCGAGGCCTTTTAACTTAATGTTTAAAACTAATGTAGGCCCAATCGAAGATGGTTCAAATTTTGCTTATCTGAGACCAGAAACTGCACAACAAATCTTTACCAACTTTAAAAACGTAATGGACTCAACCCCTCACCACCTTCCTTTTGGTATAGCCCAGTTGGGCAAGGCCTTTAGAAATGAAATAACCCCTAGAAACTTTATTTTTAGAGTTAGGGAATTTGAGCAAATGGAGTTAGAGTTTTTTGTTAAGCCTGGCGAAGATGAAAAATGGCATAAGATATGGACGGATTTAAGATTAAAGTGGTGGGAAGACCAGGGCTTAGACAAGAAAAGTATAGAATTATTTAATGTCCCCCAAGAAGAGCTAGCCCACTATTCGAAAGCTACTGTAGATATAATGTACAAGTTTCCTCATGGCCTAGAAGAGCTAGAGGGAATAGCAAGTAGAACAGACTTTGATTTAGGGTCCCACTCAAAAGATCAGTCTGATCTTAATATTTCAGCTAAAGTGCAAGAGAATACAAAATCTAACGCTAAACTTGCAATACAAGACCAAAATACTAAAGAATGGTTTGTGCCGTATGTTATTGAGCCTTCTGCGGGCGTAGAGCGCGGTTTTCTGGCTATTTTAAATGAGGCCTATAGTGTAGAAGACCTAGGCGAGGGTAAGGAAAGGACTGTTTTGGCTTTAAAACCGCACCTTTCGCCTATTAAAGCTGCCGTTATACCTCTTAAAAGGAATAACGAGGAATTAGTCGAAAAAGCAAAATTACTGAAAAACGAGCTCCAAAAGCAGGGCCTAGGAAGAGTTTTGTTAGAAAATTCAGGAAATATAGGAAAAAGCTATAGGCGTCACGATGAGATAGGCACGCCAATGTGCGTAACTGTAGATTTTCAGTCTTTAGAAGATGGCACTGTAACCATAAGAGACAGAGACACAATGGAACAAACAAGGCTTAATCTCGACCAAACATCAGAACACTTTAAACAAGTTATTAATACTTAAGAAAGCCATTTTAATGGAAGAGAAGATAGTCATATTAGATAGAGATGGTGTTATTAACGTAGATCTAATGACTTACGTTACTAGGCCTGAAGAATTTGAGGCGATTGGGGGCAGTTTAGAGGCCATATCTAAGTTAAGTCGAAGTGGCTACAAGATTGCAATAGCTACAAACCAGGCCTGCATTGAAAAGGGAATTATCTCTGAGGATGAATTACAAAGAGTTCATGATCATATGATTGATTTGCTTTCTGAGACAGGCGGGAAGGTTGATATTATAGTTTTTTGCCCTCATGCACCTGAGTCAAAGTGTAAATGTAGAAAGCCAGAGGTTGGATTATTGGAAGAGATAGAAAGGAGATCAAATATCTCCTTAAAGGGTAAATTCTTCATTGGGGACAAGGAATCAGATGTTTTGGCTGGTAAAAACTTTGGATGCATACCTTTGCTTATTAAAACGGGTGGTTATGGAGAAAAGGTTTACGGAACAGAAAACAGCCCTCCTCCTGAAAATTGCTTTAATGACTTAAGAGAGGCGGTTAATTTTATTTTACAAAACGAATAAATAGAATGCTCTACTTAAGGTCGGGGATTTTTTATATAGGTTATATAGGGTCAGGTATTTTGGCTAGCTTCTTGGCTTGTGTAATTGGCCCCTTCTTGCCCCTTAATCGCCGTCTTAAATTTTTCTCCTTATGGCCTAGGTTTGCAAATTGGTTTTTATATCAAACTTGTAAGGTTGAGCTGGTTATAGAGGGTGAGGAGAATTTACCAGAAGAGCCTTGTGTTATTGTTTCTAACCACCAAGGGCAGTGGGAAACGTTTTCGATGCAATACCTTTTTTACCCTCTCTGCACTTTATTAAAAAAAGAGCTTCTCTTGATACCTTTGTGGGGCTGGGCAATGAGCCTTCTTAAACCTATAGCTATCAACAGAAGTAAGCCTAAAGAAGCAATTTTACAAACCTTAAATGAAGGGTCTGAAAGGCTTGCTAGTGGATTATATGTATTGCTGTTTCCAGAGGGAACAAGGGTAGAGGCGGGAGGAGTTGGTAACTACGCAAGAAGCAGTTTTGAATTAGCAAAGAGAAATAATGTAAAGGTGTTGCCGGTTTGTCACAATTCTGGGGATTGCTGGCCGGCTCATAAGTTTAAAAAATACCCTGGCGTTATTAAACTAACAATTGGCAATCCTCTAGAGGTTCGAGATTCAAAAGAATCTGCAAAAAACATCCAAGTTTGGACAGAAAATACTCTTAAAAGAAATTAGACGTCTAGATTTACCACCAACTTTGCGTTTGCATCTATGAACTCTTTTCGGGGCTCTACTTCATCTCCCATAAGCGCATGAAAGAGATCATCTGCAGCAAGCGCATCCTCTATGCTTATTTGTCCCAGGATTCTCATGTCCGGATTCATGGTGGTATCCCAGAGCTGATCTGCATTCATTTCCCCCAATCCT
The DNA here is from genome assembly GCA_002730855.1 of Gammaproteobacteria bacterium. Taxonomy (GTDB): domain Bacteria; phylum Pseudomonadota; class Gammaproteobacteria; order Magnimaribacterales; family Magnimaribacteraceae. The sequence continues at coordinate 12,990 of PCBA01000012.1, read as the reverse complement.
TTGTATCTTGATTTGGTAAATGACTTTTCTGAAATAGAAAGTATTTGTTCTAAAGCTTTAGCAAAATTCTCTACAGGTATATTCTTTCCGTTTATTTCAAAATGGCTGTCTTTATTAATTATGTCTGACATATCGGCACCATGAGCGGCTACGTCTTTATAGGCTCTTGACCTAAAAAAGGATTTATTCAACTTCCAAGTTTGGCTTGTGCCATGTTTTGTTAAATTTACTTCAGGTTCAAAAGTTTCAGCTTCTTCATTTATTGAAACATTTATTGACCACTTACATCCTTGTTCTGCTGTGTTGTTTAAATATTTTTCTATGGAGGCACACCACTTCTTAACTTCCTTCTTATCCTCCAAACCATTTAATAAATCTACGTGCTTCATACCTTCAAGTAACTCTATTGGATAACTATGGGTTAGCCCTTTGATGAGAGACTGAACCTTCTCGTGCTGGGATATAAACTTACCTAGGGCCTGGCCTCTGATAGATTCACCTTTTTTATTTAGAACTAATTGAGCTTCATCTAATATCTCTGCAACCAATAATTCCCTTAATTCTGCATCGTCTTTAACGTAAGTTTCTTGCTTTCCCTTTTTTAGCTTATAAAGAGGAGGTTGAGCTATGTAAATGTAACCCTTTTCTATAAGTTCTGGCATTTGTCTATAGAACAAAGTTAACAGCAAGGTTCTTATATGAGACCCATCGACGTCAGCATCAGTCATAATAATTATTCTGTGGTATCTTAATTTTTCTTCTTGCCAATCTTCTCCCTTAATGCCACACCCTAATGCCGTTATTAAAATTATAATCTCTTCAGAAGAAAGAACTTTGTCTAAGCGGGCCTTTTCAACATTTAAAATCTTACCTTTTAAAGGGAGTATTGCCTGGAAGTGCCTATCTCTTCCTTGTTTTGCTGAACCCCCGGCTGACTCTCCCTCTACTAAATAAATTTCACTTTTAGCTGGATCTTTCTCTTGGCAATCATGCAACTTCCCGGGAAGCCCACCTCCCTCAAACACGCCCTTTCTTCTCGTTAACTCTCTCGCTTTTCTTGCCGCCTCTCTTGCTCTGGCTGCCTCAATTATTTTAGTTGCTATGAGTTTGGCTTCTGAAGGGTTTTCTAATAGGAATGCTGAAAGGGCCTTGTACACCTCTTGCTCCACCACAGGTCTAACCTCCGAAGAAACTAATTTATCTTTTGTTTGGGAAGAGAATTTAGGATCTGGAACCTTTACCGAAACAATTGCTACCAACCCCTCTCTTGCATCATCTCCTGAGGTAGAGATTTTCTCCTTGTTGTTCATCCCCTCCCTTTCCATGTAGTTATTTAATGTTCTTGTAAGTGCCGTTCTAAAACCAACCAAATGAGTACCCCCATCTCTTTGTTTGATATTATTTGTATAGCATTGAATATTTTCTTGGTATCCATCATTCCACTGCAAGGACACTTCAATTGTTATACCGGTTTTTGATTCTTTTACGAAGTGAAAAATAGAGTTAACAGCCGTTCTTTTGTTGTTTAAAAAAGCTACAAACTCTGCCAGACCCCCTTTGTGTAGAAATTCTTTTTTCTTCGAAGTTCTTTCATCTTTTAAAATTATCTTCAGGCCAGAATTAAGAAATGAGAGCTCTCTAAGTCGCGCCTCTAGAACATCATATTCAAATAGGATGTTCGAGAAAGTTGTTGGTGAAGGTACGAACTTAACAGCTGTTCCTGTTTTGTCTGTTTTGCCTGTTGTTTTTAATTTTCCTTTTGGTTTTCCATCAGAGTATTTTTGTTGAAATGTTTTTCCTCCACGATATATAGTCAATTCTAGGTGCTCAGAAAGAGCATTGACAACTGAAACCCCAACACCATGTAAGCCACCAGAAACCTTATAAGAGTTGTCATCAAACTTTCCTCCCGCATGAAGTTTGGTCATTATTACTTCTGCAGCTGACACCCCCTCTTCGTGCATTTCTGTTGGAATGCCTCTTCCGTTGTCTACAACTTCTACACAATCATCAGACAAAATTTTCACAGTTATTTCGTCACAGTGCCCCGCTAAAGCTTCGTCTATTGAGTTATCAACTATTTCATAAACCATATGATGCAGTCCTGTGCCATCGTCAGTATCTCCTATGTACATACCTGGTCTTTTTTTAACGGCCTCTAAGCCTTTTAAGACTGTAATGCTTGAAGAATCATATGACCCTTCTTGTTTAGCTGGCTTTTTGGCCTTAGTTGCCTTAGTTGCCTTAGTTGCTTTTAGTTTTTTTTGTGGATTTTTTTGGGGTTTTGTCGAAGTAGCTTTCTTCTTTGCTGGCATTTACATATTTTAATATAAAATTAGATATTTATCCCTTTAAAATTGCCTAATTTACCAACTATTTTCTCTAAAATTTCATCCGAAATTCCAGTTAAAATTATTTGGTTTGTTGAGAGATGAATTTCAGACAATATAAGTTCCAGGTTTTCTCTGTCTAATTCTGACCCTAGATCATCTACCAGCAAGATAGTTTCCAGTCCTGAACAGGACTCTAAGAACTTTTGGTTCTCTAAAAAAACCAATAAAATCAATATCTTAAGCTGTCCTCTGGAAAGATTGCTAGATGATAATTTTCCTCCTGTAATAAATTCATAATCCATTCTATGAGGGCCTTTACTTGTGTAGCCCAACAGGGTGTCTCTATCCTCTGATTCTAAAAGTGAATCAGATAAAGCCTTAGACCTTTCCCAGCCTTTTACAAACTTTATTTCTGTATTTTTTAAAAACCTAAATTTGGCATAGTTTTTAGGGTTATCAAAGAAAGAACTTAGGTGCTTTTTTACTTCTTGATAAAACAAAAATTGTGTTTTGCTTAGCTCTAGGCCCTTAACAATAAACTGTTTTGTCCAAACATCAAGTTCAGAGCCTTTTGCTTTATTTTTTAAGCATCTATTTCTGTTTTTTAATATCTTATTAAAATCATCATATATTTTTGAAGAGCCTGGTTTCACGTGAAACATTAAATTGTTAAAGTATTCTCTTCTAATGTCGGGCTCTCCTTCTACCATCCTTAAGCTTTTTGCAATCACTGTTTGCAAAAAAGGAAGATCTACCTTCTTTATTCTCTTATCATTGCTTTTTCTTGAAGAAGCCAGCCTTCCCTTCTTGTTGTTTGTTACTTTAAGGGATATTTCCTTTTCGTTCATTTTGCCTTTACAGGCAAGCGTAAAAGTCTCAGATTTGTTATTTATACACTCCTTAGAAGAGTTAGCTCTAAAGGACCTTCCCTTTATAAGCAGTTCTATTGCTTCTAGGATTGTGGTCTTTCCAGACCCATTGGGCCCAATAATTATGTTTAGATTTTTTGAAAAAAATATTTCTTTCTTTTTGAAAAGCCTAAAATTATCAAAATAGACTCTTTCAATAGGCATTAGAGCCTCATAGGCATGATAACGTAAACTTCTTTTTCTGAACTGGGCTCTTTTATAACACAACTAGAGTCTTCACCGAAAAATTCAAATTTTACTTCTTCAGATTCTAACGACCCCAAAACATCTATTAAATACCCAATATTAAAGCCTACTTCAAGGTCAGAGTCATCGTATTTTACTTCTAATATCTCTTCCGCAGATTCTTGCTCAGGGTTGTTTGCAGTTAGCTTTAAAGCACCTTTCGAGAGCTGGAATCTTACTCCTCTATACTTTTCATTTGATAAAACAGATGCCCTGCTTAAAGCAGATTGTAGAGTTTCCTTTCCTATAATCATGGGACTGGGTTCTCCAGAAGGGAATACTTTTTCGTAATCTGGATATTTTCCGTCTATTAGCTTAGACGAGAAATTTAATGTGTCTGTTTTTACATCTACATAAGAAGGCCCAAAAGACAGAGTTACGGGCCCCTCTTCAGGCAAAAGAAGTTTTCCTAGCTCTAGGGCTGCCTTTCTAGGCAATATGCTTTTAAATTCAATTTTATTCTGCTTAATTGTTGACTTAGACAGAGCAAGCCTGTGCCCGTCTGTAGCCACACCCTTTAGTTCCTTCCCGTTAATTTCTAAGAGTAAACCGTTTAAATAGTATCTAACGTCTTGAGAGGCCATAGAAAAGGAGGTCTTATTTAATATGCGCTTAAGCGTGTTAGATGGGACCTCCATTGAACTCTGCTCTTCAGTTATCTCTAATTCTGGAAAGTCATCAGCCGATATTGTTGCAAAATCAGCATGGAAATTTTTTGAACTTACTGTTAATTTTCCATTACCTAAGCTAAATTCTACTTTTTCTCCATCAGGAAGAGACCTACAAAGCTCTGACATTTTTCTTGCAGATACAGTCGTTTCCCCCTCCTCTTCTACTTTTGAAAGGCTTGAAAAGGTTTTAATTTGTATTTCTAGGTCTGTCGCTGTTACCTCTAAGCTTTCTCCTAGTGCCTTGATTCTCACGTTTGCTAATATAGGTATAGTTTGTCTTCTTTCTGCAACTGCAGCCGCGTTTTGTAAGGAATCTACAATTTGAGACTTTTCTGTAGTGAATTTCATGCCTTTGATTATATAGTTAAAACCCTTAAAAGCTTTCTATAATCTTCCTCTATATCTAAATTAAAATCTCTGAGTTCTTTTATTTTTTTGCAAGCATGTATTACTGTTGTGTGATCTCTTCCTCCAAAGGATTCACCTATTTCTGGCAAACTATAGTTCGTCAGCTCTTTTGCTAAAAACATTGCCATCTGCCTTGGTCTTGCTACAGACCTACTTCTTCTTTTAGATAGAAGATCGCTTAATTTTATGTTGTAGTACTCTGCAGTAGTTTTTTGAATGTTCTCTACACTTACTTGCCTCGCCTGAATTGCCAATAAATCCTTTAGGGAGTCTTTTATTAAACTTACAGAGATTGGTCTGCTTGTGAAGTTAGAATTAGCAACAACCCTTTTTAAGGCGCCTTCAAGCTCCCTTACATTGGATCTTACTTTTTGTGCAATAAAAAAAGCGCATTCTTCGTCTATCTCATGGTTCATGGCTTGTGCTTTTTCTAACAATATTGCTACCCTGGTTTCTAGCTCAGGAGGCTCTATAACCACTGGCAGCCCCCAGCCCAGCCTAGATTTTAGTCTGTCTTCAAGGCCGTCAATTTCTTTCGGGTATCTATCACAGGTTAAAATCATTTGACTTCCTTTTTCTAGTAGAGAATTAAAAGTATGAAAAAGCTCTTCTTGAGATTGTTCTTTTTTTGCAAAAAATTGAATATCATCTATTAAGAGGGCATCCAAAGATCTATAGTATTGCTTAAACTCACTAATTGCTCCTAATTGCAGCGATTTTACCATATCACTCACGAACTTCTCAGAATGGACATAGGCTATTTTTTTTCTAGGGTCTTGCTGTAAAAGCCTGTTTCCAACCGCATGCATCAAGTGGGTTTTACCAAGGCCCACTCCTCCATAAATAAAAAGAGGGTTATAAGAATTTTTTAATCCCTCTCCTATTTGTTTAGAAGCCGCTAAAGCTATATGATTCGATTTTCCTTCTACAAAGGCATCAAACGTAAACTCTTTTATCAGATTTGTCTTTTTGGGGCTTTGAGAGTTATCTTTTTCAAATACCTCTGTGTTTTTAATTCTTTCAGGTGCCCTTTCTTTATAATCCACATAGATCTCAAACTGAAGATTTAGGTTTGTGTTGCTTGTTATCGCAGAAAGTCTTTCTTTAATTGTGGTGCCATAGTTGTCTTCAACCCAGTCTGAAATAAATTTGTTAGGGGCTAAAACGCTGTAAGAAAGCGGGTTTGAGCCATTGTTTTCTTCTAGTAATAGGGGCGCTATCCAAGTAGAATACTCTTCAACGGTCAAGTCTTTTTCTAGGGTTTTTTTGCATTCTCCCCAAAAATGTAAATTTGCCATGACGTAATTATATATAAATAAACAGAGTTATCCACAGCATAAGAACACATTTTTCCTGTGGATAACTTGTTAATATCTTGTTTTATTGTTTTTGCTTGTTTATTTCTTGTAAAAACCCTATTATGCCCACCCTAAAGGGCCTCTAAGTTATTTTATGAAAAGAACATATCAGCCAAGCAGAATAAAAAGAGCAAGGACTCATGGTTTTAGGGCCAGAAATGCAACCCTGAGCGGTAGAAAGGTACTTAATAACAGAAGAAGGAAGGGCAGGGCCTCCCTAACTGTTTAAACCTATGGGGTTAAAGCACTCCATCCCTTCAAGTGAGGGCTTTTCAAAAATATTTTCTTCTCCTGACTTTAAACACTCCTCGTCTAGGCTATTAATATTATCCAAAGAGAATGCCCTTAAGCACTCGAGGCTGGGTGTTGCTATAAGAAAAAAAGATATAAAGCTTGCAGTTAATAGAAATAAAATAAAAAGAAAAATAAAAGGAAGTTTTAGGTCAAAGGTCTTAGAATTGCCTAAAAGAGATTATGTGGTGTTAGTAAAGAAAGGGTTTTCTGAAAAGGATGTAAAGTTTAAAAAAGACCTTGAGTGTTTGTGGGACAAATTTATAAAGTAAAGTGATGAAGTTTTTGACTATTAAGGCGATTAGAGGTTACCAAAAATTTATTAGTCCTGTTGTTGGTCCTAGTTGCAGGTTTCATCCAACTTGCTCTGAATATGCGCTCCAGGCGGTAGAAAGATTTGGGTTTATAAAGGGCAGTTTTTTAGCCCTCAAGAGGATATTAAAATGCAACCCGTGGGGTGGTAGTGGATTCGACCCCTTGCCAGGAGAAAATACTAATGGACCTAGTTAAAACATCTTTGATAATAGGCATAGGGGTCACTCTTTATTATTTGCTCCTCCAGTGGCCAGTTGAAGAGGTTGTTGACATTAAGGTAAGTGATGAGACCTTTTCAGATAATCCTATTAATGATAGTAAGCCCTCACTTACAGAAACACTTGCGCCAATGGATGTTGAGGCTGCCGACGATCCTTTTATTGGAAATGTGGGCAAAACCTTTCTTATAGATAATAAAGACTTGTTGTTGGTTGTTGATGCTAAATCTGGGCGAATAATAGACTCAAAAATGAAAACCATCAAAGAAACTATGGGCTCTGATAGGCCCTTAGAATTGTTTGGAAAGGTGGGCGGTAATATGTACTTCGGCAACAGTGGTTTTTACACAAGAAGTCAGGGTTATTTAGAGCCCAATTTCTCGAAAGTTATAGAGAGAGGCGGTTCCAACAATTCTAAAATTTTTGTTTTGTCGGGTGAGTCAAACGGGTTAACGCATGAAAAGACAATTACTTTTCAAGATAAAGGGTATTCGGTGGTGGTTGAAGATAAATTAACCTCTAAGCTCTTGTCTGAGGTAAGTGTAACCCCGTATGTGGTTATAGAGAGAAATGGGGCCCCCTCTAGAGAGGAGGGGATGGCAATGACCTACTTGGGCCCTGTTTTCTCTACCACGCAAGACGTTTATGAAAAATATGACTTTGACGACCTTTATGATGAAGCCTACAGAAATAAATCCAAAGGGGGTTGGGTTGCCTTAATCCAGCACTATTTCTTGTCAGCATGGGTTCCAGAGCAAAGTGGAACCTATTTATACCAAGGGCAGTGGGGCGAGGGCTCTAAAAGGTACTCTTTAGGGTATACCTCTCCTGATGTTCTTCTTGGTCCTGGTGACAACACAAAAACAGCAAATACTCTTTATGTGGGCCCCAAACTACCCGGACAACTATCTAAAATACAAGAAAACCTAGATTTAACAGTTGATTACGGCTTTTTGTGGTGGTTGGGCAAGCCTATGTATTGGGTTTTAGAGCAAGGCAATAAGATTTTTAACAACTGGGGGCTTGCTATTATATTTTTAACTGTGGTTATAAAGCTTGTTACCTGGCCCTTGTCTGCAAAAGCATATCAGTCTATGGGGAAAATGAGAGAGCTTCAGCCGCAGATGCAGGCCTTACAAGAAAGATATGGTAGTGATAAACAAAAAATGAGCCAAGAGCTTATGGAGTTTTATAAGAAGGAGGGGGTTAATCCTCTTGGCGGCTGCCTGCCCATGCTTGCTCAAATGCCTTTCTTTTTAGCTTTTTATTGGGTTTTGTTGGAAACAGTGGAGCTTAGGCATTCTCCTTTTTTCTTTTGGATACAAGACCTCTCTGCTATGGATCCCTATTACGTGTTGCCCCTCTTAAACGGAGCGGGTATGTATTTATCTCAAAAAATGACACCTACCCCGCCTAATGCTGATCCCATGCAGGCACAAATGATGAAATTTTTTCCTCTTATTTTTGCTGTTATTTTTGCCTGGTTTCCCTCTGGTCTTGTATTGTATTGGTTGATGAATATGACTATACAAATATTTCAGCAGTGGTGGTATTCAAGGGGCGCTTCTTCTAAAAGTTAATTTTGACCGTAGAAACTACAATCATCGCTCCTGCAACAGCCCCTGGGAGGGGGGGTATCTCTGTTATTAGAATTTCTGGGCCCAGCTCAAAGGTGGTGGTGGAAAAGATGTGTGGCCCTTTGGGGGCTCCTTGGCAGTTTAGGCGCTGTGATATAAGAAATAAAAATAAAAGAATTATTGATTCTGGGTTGGTGGTTTTTTTTGAAGCCCCACATTCTTACACGGGAGAAGATGTTGTCGAGCTTCACTGCCACGGCAACCCCAACCTCGTCGATTTAGTTATGGTCGAAGGCCTTTCATTGGGGCTTAAGTTGGCTGAGCCGGGGGAGTTCACAAAAAGAGCATTCTTAAACAACAAGATAGATTTAGCACAGGCAGAGTCTGTGGCGGACCTTATTGCGGCCCAAACAGAAGAGGCTATTCTCGCTGCGAACAACTCTTTGTCAGGGCGTTTTTCTGAGGGCATTAATAAAAGTATAGCTTCTTTGGTTTCTTGTCGGGTTTCTGTTGAAGCTTCGTTAGACTTCCCAGAAGAGGTGCCCGAAGGGGGGGTGGCTGAAGGCCTTTTGTTGGAGGTGGAAGCCCAAATTTCCTACCTAGGGTCTGTGTTGGAGGCAGCAAAACAGGGGTTAAAAATTAGAGAAGGATTTGGGGTTGCTGTTGTGGGGGCGCCCAACGCCGGCAAGTCTACTTTGGTGAACAGGCTTGCGCAGGACGACCTTGTTATAACCTCAGACGTTCCTGGAACAACTCGTGACTCTATAAGAGCAAACATAAATTTAAGTGGTGTTGTTGTTGAGTTTATCGACACGGCCGGCATGAGAAAAAATCCCGTCAGCCAAATTGAAAGGGAGGGTATAAAGAGGACTCAAAAGGCCATTGAGGGAGCCACTCTTGTTCTTCATGTTGTTGACGCAAACAAAAGAGGGGGTGTAGATTCTATTAATAAAAACTCTATAAAGGTTTTAAATAAATGTGATCTTCTTGATTCAATTCCTTTATGCGAAGACGGAGAAGTGTGCGTTTCTGCGGCCACCGGTTTTGGTTTTGATAATTTAATTGAGTTGGTTTTAATTAGGCTTGGTTTAAGCTCTTCTACTGAAACCTCTCTCCTTTCTAGGCGTAGACATGTTGACAGTCTTGAGTCTGCTTTGTTTTTTTTAAATGAGTCGGCCTCTTCCTTAAAAAAAGAAGAGGGCATGGAGTTGGTGGCGGAAAATCTTCTGGCCGCCCAAAAAGAGTTGGGTGAGATTACAAACCCCGTCTCTTCTGATGATTTGTTAGGAGAAATTTTTTCTGAGTTTTGTTTAGGGAAATAATTGTTTATAAGATGTAAAAATTTTTGTAGGGATTGTTAAGAAAAAAATAAACCCACATTTCATACAACAACCACAACACCTTAGCCATAAAAAAGCACGTGACTTATTCGGCCCCGGAGGCCCTAGTGAGACAGGGTGGTTTGGGTTTTTCCACAGAGTTTGTTTGGGCCTATAATAACAAATTAAAATAATCACTATTTATTAATAAAATTTAACTTTAGTTTTTAGCATTGTGGATAAATACGAAATAATAGTTATAGGTGGAGGCCATGCCGGGGTAGAGGCTGCCGCTGCTGCTTCTAGAATGGGCGTCAACACCCTTCTAGTGACACACAAAAAAAACACTATAGGAGAGATGTCTTGCAACCCTGCAATAGGCGGCATAGGCAAGAGTCACCTAGCCAAAGAAGTGGACGCCATGGGGGGGCTTATGGCAAGGGCGGCAGACCTGGCCGGAATCCACTACAGAGTTCTTAACTCTACAAAAGGACAGGCCGTCAGGGCAACAAGAGTCCAGACGGACAGAGACCTGTACCGTAAAGCAATTCAACTATTTCTGGAACAGCAAGACAACCTGACAATTTTAGAGGCCTCCGTGGAAGACTTATGTCTAAAGGCAGGCAAAGTTACTGGCATCTTCACTTCTGAAGGCCAAACCATCCAATGTAATAAAACAATACTAACCACAGGAACGTTTTTGGGAGGGGTAATGCACGTAGGGGCAGACAAAAAACCAGGCGGAAGGGTAGGAGACCCGCCCAGCATAAAGTTGGCAAAAAAACTCAGAGAACTTCCTTTAAAAGTAGGAAGACTAAAAACAGGCACCCCGCCCAGACTAGATAAAAACTCCATAGACTGGTCAAAACTCTCGCCCCAACCCGGAGACAAGCCAACCCCCCTTCTGTCTTATGCCGCCCTGCCTGAAGATAGGCCGAGCCAGGTAGATTGTTACATGACAAGGACCAACCCCGAAACACACAAGATAATTAAAGAACACCTTAACGAATCCCCCATGTACTCTGGAGCCATAGAGGGGGTGGGGCCAAGGTACTGCCCCTCAATAGAGGACAAGGTAGTAAGATTTTCTGATAGAGAGTCTCACCAAATCTTTGCAGAACCAGAAGGCCTTGATTCAGACCTTATATACCCCAACGGAATATCAACAAGCCTGCCCCTCAAAGCACAAGAAAGACTGGTTAGATCAATCTCAGGGTTTGAGGGGGCGAAAATAGTAAGGCCAGGATATGCAATCGAATACGACTATTTTAATCCCACAGGACTAAATCACACCCTAGAGACATGTTGCGTTCAAGGTTTGTATTTCGCAGGACAAATAAACGGCACAACCGGTTACGAAGAAGCGGCAGCCCAGGGGATTCTGGCAGGAATAAACGCAGCGCTTTCTGTTTCAGGAAAAGAACCCCTTTCTTTGGGTAGACACGAAGCCTATACCGGGGTGTTGGTAGACGACCTTGTAAGTCTTGGAACTAAAGAGCCATATAGAATGTTTACAAGCAGAGCCGAGTACAGGCTTATATTAAGAGAAGACAACGCCGACATGAGGCTCACAAAAAGGTGCAGAGAAATGGGTTTGGTAGCAGACGACCTTTGGGGTTTATTTTTAACCAAACAAGCAACGGCCGCAAAAGAACTAGAAAGGTTGAGAACAGAAAAAATCCTACCTAACACCAAAGAAGCACTAAGCCTAGAAAAAGAAACTGGCGAAAAGGTGCGCTCCACCAAAACACTAAAAGAAATACTAAAACGACCAAAAGTTTTGTATAAACACCTACCAGGAAAACCCAAAAAAATTCTTAGAAATGTTGTTGATGAGATTGAGGCAACTGTAAAGTATGCGGGGTACATAGAAAGGCAAAAAACAGACATTAGAAAACTACAAAAAAACGAAAACACAACCATACCTGACTCCCTTAACTACAAAAATGTGACCGGACTTTCAAACGAAGTTAAACAAAAGCTTTCAGAGGCGAAACCACAAAGCGTAGCAAGGGCATCCAGAATCCCGGGCGTTACACCGGCGGCCATTTCTCTTTTAATGGTCCACATCAAAAAAGAAAAGAAAAGGTTGGTGGGTTGAAAAAACTCAATAAACTTGAACAGTACATGTCGTTGGTTCTGGAGTGGAACAAAACCCACAATTTAATTTCAAAAAACCAAGAACCAAAACTGGACGAACACGTGCAAGACTCGCTTTCTATAATCCCTCACCTAGGCCGGGTTGTGGTGGACCTAGGAAGTGGAGGGGGGTTGCCAGGGATCCCCATTGCCATAAAAGAACCAAAAAAGAGAATAATTTTAGTAGAAAGTAACCAAAAGAAAGCCGCCTTCTTGCTTAACACCACAAACAAATTAAACCTAACAAATGTAAGGGTAATTAACGGACGCATAGAAGAACTGGACCTAAAAAAGCTTCCCTCGGCTTACGACATCGTAACAAGGGCCGTAGGAACCATAGAACACACCATTAAACTTACCCACAAACATCTCGACAAAAAAGAGGTCAAGCTAAAACTAATGAAAACCGCAGACCAAATAAACAAAGAGAGTGTTCCCCAAAATTACACAATAAAAAAAATATTAAAAATTCCTACAAAAGGAAAAGACAAGAGTCGCATCTTAGTTACAATAGAGAAAGAAAAACACAATGGTTAACATTCTAGTCATAGCAAACCAAAAAGGCGGGGTTGGTAAGACGACCACGGCCGTAAATTTAGCCGCCTCCCTATCTGCAATGAAAAGAAAAGTCCTTCTGGTAGACCTGGACCCCCAAGCAAACGCAACCACCGGATCGGGCCTAAAGAAAGTGGACGAAAGAGAAGGTTCGGCCGCCGCACTTATGGGCTCAAATGGAAAAATTATATTTTCAGCAGGAGAACTAGGTTATGAAGTTATGCCCTCAGGTCCGGCTCTTGTTGCCGCAGAAGCCCACTTACGCGGAGGCGGAGACCAGGAAAGGGCCCTTATGAATTTTCTTTCTGAACGCGCAGACCAATATGATTACATATTAATTGACTGTCCGCCCTCGCTTAATCTGCTTACCTTAAATGGACTGAGGGCGGCCAAACACCTCCTGGTCCCAATGCAGTGTGAATATTTTGCTCTTGAGGGCCTGGCCGGCCTGTTAGAGACAGTAAGTCAGCTAAACGAAGCCACAGGCCACAACCTTCAATTAAGTGCGGTTGTAAGAACAATGTTTGATCCAAGAAACAAACTGGGAGGACAGGTAACCCAAGAACTAGAAAAACATTTCGAAGGCGAGCTGTATTCAACAGTAATACCGAGAAATATAAAGCTAGCTGAAGCCCCTAGTTTTGGAAAGTCT
>PCBA01000011.1 GCA_002730855.1 Gammaproteobacteria bacterium | reverse complement strand
ATAAAAAAAACCCTAATATATGTTTCATACCAACTGCAACTGGAGACAATGAGGCTTATAAGGTTAACTACTATTCTACTTTCTCGAAACTAAATTGCTCTCCTGTTCATCTTGATTTTTTTAAAAGAACACCTGATTTAGAAGCTCTAATCCAAGGGCAAGATATTATCTTTGTAGGCGGAGGAAACACAAAAAGTATGTTGGCGGTTTGGAAAGATTGGGGTTTAGATGTGCTCCTAAAAGAAGCCTACGAGAAGGGAGTTATAATGTGCGGAGTAAGCGCTGGGGCAATTTGTTGGTTTGAAGAAGGTATAACTGATTCTTGGTCAGACGACTTAAAAGTAATGGACTGTTTAGGGTTTATTGAAGGAGCTTGTTGCCCTCACTATGATGAAGAGCCACAAAGAAAACCTTCGCTAAATAAATTTTTATCAGATGATATTTTGAAATCTTGTTATGCAATTGATGGTGGTTGCGCATTGCACATTAAAGATGAGCAAGAGTATACGTCTATAGTATTTGCTAAAGAAAAGAATGCTTATTACGTAGAACTAGATAAGGATGAGGTTAAAGAAAAGTCTTACCCTAAAAGAGAAATTTTTGATTTATAATTTTATTGAAAAGTATCTTCAGATTAGCGGCCAAGAACTGTTAGAATGCTTTTTTTAATTTTGGACCGGTAGTTCAGTTTGGTTAGAACGCCGCCCTGTCACGGCGGAGGTCGCGAGTTCGAGTCTCGTCCGGTCCGCCATTTTCAAAATATAGCTACCTAGCCCCCGGACCACCTTCATCAGGCATAGCTCCACCCATCTTGCCTGCGTGATCTTTAACTGAGTTTAAGAATTCTTCACTCTCTTTTTCCATCATTTCTTTTTCTCTTAACGTCCAGCAAACTTTTTTGGGAACCCTAGAACTTGTGTCTGTAATTCTTTCGCAAAAAACTTTGTCTTTGTCATCAATCTCCTCAGAGTTTCCATCAGGGTTTAATTGAGAGTCTGTATTAGCTCCATTGTTATAGACATTAAGTGTGCAGCCTATTAATAGATAGGTGCAAAACATGATAATAAATATTTTAGGGCTTTTGTTTTTCATTTAGACATTATAGGTGAATATATATCTTCAAGATATAATGGTTGAATGAAGTGGTCTTATACGAGTGGAAAAATAAATATCAGCTCTGACGAAGAAGAACAACAATTCCTACTCGAAGAGTTGATTGAAGAGCTAGCTGTAAGAAAAGCTTTTAAGAAGAAAGTAGCTCTCTTATTTACTATTATTTCCATTACTTTGTTAGTTATGCAGGATTACGGAGCAGATTTACCAAAAGATATGTCTGTATATTTCTATATAGGTTATTTTTTAACTCCAATTATCATTTCGGGCTTCTTTTCTCTACTGGTTTATATAGCTATGCGGAAATCTCCAAAGAAAGCAAAGAGATTAAATAAGTTTTTTAAAGATTAATTAGTAGGACCTAGCGCTTCCACCATCTACTTGAGTCGCTAATCCTGTCATGTAGTCAGCCTTTTCAGAAGCTAAGAAGGTTATTAATCCTGATAAATCAGAAGCTTCACCTATCCTATTCATAGGAATAGAAGAAGCCGCTAGTGACTCTAATTCTTTTTTAGTTTTTCCACTAGCATTTGCTTGCGATTCAAATATCTGATTAATTCTTTCTGTTTTGGTAGTGCCTGGGCAGACTGTGTTAACGGTCACTCCATATGGAGCAACTTCATCTGATAGAGCTTTTGCCCAACCAAGCACTCCGAGCCTAAGACTATTTGATAGGAATAAACCTTTAACTGGAGATTTAACTGAAACAGAAGAGATATTGATTATTCTACCCCAATTGTTTTTCTTCATATCTGGTAAAACAAGTTTTGATAATCTAATAGCAGACATCATGGTTGAGTTAAAAGCATTAAGCCAATCTTGATCACTTAATTCTTCAAAGCTGCTTGGAGGAGGTCCCCCATTATTATTTATTAAAATATTTATATCTCCTAATTCTTGTTGAGCTATTTTATAAAATTCATCTATATCTTCTGGGTTATTAAGGTCTGTTTTGACCGCTATAACATCCGTATCCGTAGCTTTATAAATTTCCTCTCTAACGGATTCTATTTTTTCTTTATCTCTTGAACATATTGCGATCCTTGCTCCTTCTTTAGCTAAATCAATAGCAGCTGCTTTGCCTAGGCCTTGGCTTGCAGCACAAATAATTGCATTTTTTCCTGTTAATTTTAAATCCACATTAACTCAAAGATAATAAAAGAATAATTTCTATGACTTTTAATCAAAGAAGTTAGTATGATTATGCTCGAATTTTAATTATTTGGGAAAAATTATGATTTTTATTTCAAAAAAAGTTGTTTTATTTATAGTTCTAACATTTAGTCACCTTCTTTTTTCTGGTTCTTATGAGGCCAGTCAAGCAGGAATGTCCCAAGATAGACTGGATAAGATTGCTCCAGCATTGTCACAAAATATAAAGGAAGGNAGGTTTCCNGGATTCATAACTGCTGTTGCAAGAAAAGGAAAGGTAGTTCATTTTGAGACGCAAGGTTTTGCAGATGTAGAAAAGCAAATCCCTCTCCAGAAAGATTCTTTATTTAGAATTTATTCGATGAGCAAGCCCATAACTGGAGTTGCTTTAATGATTTTAATAGAAGAAGGAAAAATTAGACTTAACGATCCCGTGTCTTATTACATTCCAGAATTTGCCACTACAGAAGTCATGGTTGTTAATGAAGATGGAACAACTTCCAGAGAGAAACTGAAAAGACAAATAACCATTAGAGATTTAGCTACCCATACTTCTGGTATAGCTTATAGTTTTACTGCCAACGATCAATTACAAAAAATTTATGAAGAAGAGAAACTTTCTCCATATTTCTTTATAGATAATCTAGATACCTCTGAAGAAGATGGATCTATTGTTATAACTTCTAAAAAGTCTTTTCCTAATATATGTGCCTTTTCAGCAGGCTTAGCTTCAAAAGCTCCATTAATGCACCAACCAGGAGATAAGTACACTTACTCAATGGGAATGGATGTATTGGGTTGTGTTATAGAAAGAGCTTCAGGAAAGACTTTTGATGTTTTTTTAGAGGAAAGAATATTCAAACCCTTGGGAATGAAAGATACCTCTTTTAGTGTGCCAAAAAGTAAACTAAATAGGTTCACAAGCCTATATGCTTTTCCCGGAGATTTAGGGAATCTTATTCCGGGAGTAGGCACAAAACTTCCCCCTGAGTTATTGATGATTAAATTAGATGATAGAGATAAAAGCCCTTATTCAGATAAGGCCACCGTGTTTGATGGTGGCTCTGGTCTAGTTTCGTCAACTGAAGATTATCTTAAGTTTGCACAAATGTTACTTAACGGCGGTAAGTTAGGAAATGAAAGGATTTTAAGTAGAAAATCTGTTGAATTATTCTCTTCAAACCACTTGCCTGATAAAATCTTGGACTCTAACGATTATATTCGAGGTGCCGGTTTTGGGATAACAGTAGGAGTAATAACTGACACCGGATTAACTGGCCAGTATGGTTCTAATGGAATGTACTTCTGGGGTGGAGCAGCATCAACCATTTTCTGGATTGATCCTAAAGAAGAGTTGGTGGCAGTTGCTATGACACAATTATTAGCTTCTCCATGGCCTTTAAGAGAAACATTCTCGGCATTAGTTTACCAATCTATAGACGACTAGTTTTGCCTGTAATCAATACTCTTAATAGACTTTAACTTAAAAAATAATTAACCTTCGTAAATGATTAGACCTTTTTTACTGACTTTATTCGTAGTCTTTATTTCAAATAATATTGCTTCGAGCAATCTTCCAATTATTGAATATAAGTCGATCCATCATCCTGTTATAAGTAAAACTGGAATGGTTGTATCACAAAGATTATCTGCCAGTAAGATAGGGGCAGAAATATTAAAAAAGGGCGGTAATGCAGTTGATGCTGCTGTGGCTACAGGATTAGCTTTGGCCGTTGTGCTTCCTAGAGCAGGCAATCTTGGCGGTGGTGGTTTTATGGTTGTTTATCTAAAGGACGAAGGCAAGACTATTGCTATAGATTATAGAGAAAAAGCTCCTGCTGCTGCACATAGAGATTTATTTTTAGATAAAAGTGGTAATTACGATAAGAAGAAAGCTCAATTTTCTCTTCTTTCAGCTGGAGTTCCTGGGACAGTATATGGCTTGCATCATGCCTTAACAGAGCATGGAACCATGTCGTGGCAGGAGGTGCTTGAGCCGGCTATCAGATTGGCTGAAGAAGGCTTTTCAGTTCCACATGATTTAGCTAATACATTGGCTTCTTCTCCCTATAAACAAAGACTTTCTTCTAATCAAGCTTCTGCCAATTCATTCTATAAAAAAGATAAAAGTAATTATCGAGCTGGAGAAACTTTAAGACAGCCTGATTTGGCTTGGACGTTGAAGCAGCTACACAAAGAAGGACCTGACGCATTTTATAAGGGAGAAATAGCTAAAAAGATAGTAAAGGAAATGGAATTAAACGGTGGTTTAATAACTGCAGATGACCTATCCAATTACAAGGCTGTTGAAAGGGAGCCAGTTGTTGGAACTTATAATGAATTTAAAATAGTTTCTATGCCTCCTAGTAGTTCAGGAGGTATACATTTAATACAGATGTTAAATATGCTGGAACCCTACCAAATTAAAGAAATGGGTTTTGGGAGTGCAGGCAGTATTCATATTTTAACGGAAGTAATGAAGAGGGCTTATGCCGACAGAAGTAAGCACTTGGGTGACATGGATTTTTATGATGTGCCGTTTGGGTTGATGTCTAAAAAATACGCTAAGAGTTTAAACGAGAGTATTTCTTTAGATAGCTTGACTCCTTCTAAGGATATTTTTGCTGGGGACCCATACCCTTACGAAAGTCCAGACACAACACATTTTTCTGTCATGGACAAGTATGGTAATGCGGTTTCAAATACTTATACATTAAACTTTTCCTACGGTTCTGGAATTGTAATTCCTGGAACCGGAATGTTAATTAATAATGAGATGGATGACTTCTCTTCTAAACCAGGGGTGCCAAATGGTTATGGGCTGCTAGGCTCAGAAGCAAACTCCATTCAAGCAAACAAAAGACCTTTAAGCTCGATGACCCCTACTATAATTTTTAAAGATGAAGAACCTTATCTGGTTTTAGGAAGTCCTGGAGGCAGTAGAATTATTACAACTGTATTGCAAGTAGCTCTTAACGTCATGGAACACGGTATGAATATCGCTCAAGCAGTCAATAGTCCACGAATACATCATCAATGGTTGCCGGAAGTGTTAATGATAGAGGATGGATATGGAGCAGATACGGAAAGTCTGCTTACGAATAAGGGTTACAGACTTTACTCTTCGAGAACAATGGGGAGTGTCCAGGCAATAGTTAGGGAAGGTGATTATTTCTACGGAGCTGCAGATCCAAGAAGGCCAAGTTCAGGTGCTGTGGCGCCCTAGATAGATAACTATGAAAACTAAGTTCATTATCCCATTTTTATTATTCCAACTTTTATTCGTCAATGCTTTATTAGCGAGATCTCAAACTACTTTAGATTACAAAAATAGGATTCATCCTGAAATAGCTGAAGATTTTATGGTTGTTTCTCAGAATAGTCATGCAACAGAAGCTGGTTATGAAATACTAAGGAAAGGAGGTAATGCTGTTGATGCCGCTGTAGCCGTAGGTTTTGCCTTGGCAGTTACTCTACCAAGAGCTGGTAATTTAGGAGGCGGTGGTTTTATGCTTATCTTTGATAAGAAGGAAAATAAAGTTTCAACCATAGATTACCGTTCAGCGTCACCCAAATCCGCTAGAAGCGAAATGTTCATAAAAGATTCAAATGTTGTTAGGTTTGGTCATTTAGTAAATGCAGTTCCTGGGTCGGTAGCAGGGCTGCTTAAGGCTCATGATGGGCATGGAAAATTAAACCTTAGACAAGTTCTTAGGCCGGCTATAGAACTAGCTGAGAAAGGCTTCCCTGTAACTTATGACTTAAATTACGCTTTGACATGGTCAAAAGAATCAATGCTGAGCAATTCTGCTTCTACCTCTAAATTCTATCAAGGGAAGGAAGAGCCAATTGAAGTGTCTAAGAACTTTAAACAGCCTAAATTAGCTAACACCTTAATGTTAATAAGTCGGAAAGGTAGAGAGGCATTTTATGAAGGGGAAGTAGCAAAATGGATTTCGGAAGAATCATTAAGTAGAGGCGGGTTGATAACATTAGAAGATTTGTCCTCTTATGAAGCCAAGAGCAGAGAACCTATAAGTATTGATTATAGAGGTTATAAAATTGTTTCTATGCCTCCTGCTGCAAGTGGAGGCTTAGTTCTATTACAGATTCTAAATATATTAGAGAATTTTGATATTCCTTCCTTAGGACACAATTCTGCTAGAACTATTCATTTATTGTCAGAATCAATGCAAAGAGCCTATGCAGATAGGGCTACCTATCATGGAGACCCAGACTTCTTTGATGTGCCGACAACAGAACTTTTAAACAAAGGATATGCTTTAAAAAGGGCAAATACAATTTCTAGTCAAAGAACTGAAGATGGTCAAATATTCTCAGGAGATCTAACTAAGATTGATGAAAGTCCAGACACCACGCATTTTTCGGTATTAGATTCTGAAGGTAATGCAGTCTCAAATACTTACACCTTAGGCTCTTCTTTTGGCTCAGGTGTGACTATAGAGAAAGCAGGTTTTTTGATGAATAACCAAATGAGAAATTTCTCTCATTTTTATGGCAAATCGAATGAAGTTTCTTTGAAAACTAGCGAAGCAAATAGGTTAGAGCCAGGAAAACGCATGATAAGCACTCAGACCCCGACTCTAGTTTTTAATCCTAAAGGTGATTTGATTATGGTTCTTGGCTCACCTGGAGGAGGACGTATACCTAATATTATTGCTCAAGTTATTTCAAACGTAATTGATCATAAGATGAGCTACTCTGAAGCAGTTTTATCACCAAGAATAAATCAAAGATTGGAGGGTAACTTAGAATTAGAAAGTGGATTTAGCCCTGACACCATTGAGTTATTAGAAGGCAGAGGACATGAAGTAAAAAGTTCAAATACTATGGGGAGTGTTCAAGCTATATTTGTTGAAGGCGATTTAATTTACGGTGTAGCTGATACGCGAAGGCCTGGGGCTCTGGCCAAGGGAGATTAAAGCAAGAAATACGGAACTGAAAGTACCGCAACCATAGAAACCACTAATATACCTAAGATATTGATAAGAAGTCCTGCTTTTGCCATTTGAGGAACTTTTATAAGCCCTGATCCGAATACAATTGCATTAGGAGGGGTTGCCACAGGTAGCATAAAGGCACAACTTGCAGCTAAAGCAACAGCTGCAGTAACTAACAAGGGGTTAAAATTAGATTGAACAGCAATAGCTGCTACAACAGGTAAAAAAGTGGCAGTCGTTGCCATGTTCGAAGTCAATTCTGTCAAGAAAATGATCATTGTTACTACAAGGATAACAATGAGGGCAATGCTAATACCTTGAGGTATTAAATTCCCCATCCAAACAGCTAATCCGGTTGTTTGGACTGCATTAGCTAAACTAAGACCGCCTCCAAATAAAACTAGCAGACCCCAAGGCACATTTTCTTGAGCATCCTTCCACTCTAATAAGGCTCCTTTTTTTCCGCTTGGTAATAAGAAAAGAAAGAGGGCGGATATCATTGCAATACCTGCATCAGATAAACCGTTTAGAAAACTAAAGTCATCTAACACAGTTCTAAACATCCAGGCTAAAGCAGTCAACACAAACACTACAAAAACTTTAAACTCAGGGCCATCCAAGGTACCTAGTTCATTTTTCATGGTACTTAATAGATTTCTAGTCTCTTGAGAAGTCTCGAATTCAACTTTGAAAATTATTCTTGTAAGTATCAACCAGCTACAAGGAAGCATAAAAGCACTTAAAGGGACTCCTACTTTCATCCAATCAACAAAACTGATATCTAAGCTGTAATTATCAGCCATAAACGCAGCCAACATTCCGTTAGGTCCAGTACCTATAAGTGTAGACATACCCCCAATAGTAGCTCCATAAGCTATACCTAATAAAAGAGCTAATTGAAAAGATTCCATTTCTTGCTCACTTAATCCTTTTACAGTTTCTTTCACCACCGTGATAACAGCTAGGCCAATAGGTAGTAACATAATTGTAGTGGCTGTGTTCATTACCCACATACTAATTAGAGCTGCAGTTAGCATAAAACCAAAGATTAAAGAAGCTCCATTAGATCCAGCATACTCAAGAACAAATAAGGCAATTCTTTTATGTAAATCCCATTTTTGGATAGCTGTAGCAATTAAAAAGCCTCCAAAGAATAGATAAATCGTTTTATTAGCGTATGGGTTGGCAGCGCTTTGGATATCTACAATTCCTAAAATAGGAAATAAAGCTAGAGGGACTAATGCTGTTACTGCAACAGGAACAGCTTCAGTTGCCCACCAAATTCCCATTAGTAAAAATAAAGCTGCTGTTTTATGACCTTCTGTTGAAAGACCATCTGGAGAGGGGAGCAGAATGACGAGCGTCGCTGCAATTACACCAAGCAGGAATCCAAAATTTTCTTTAAGTAGAGACATGTATTATTGATTTTAAATAAAAAAGGGAGCTTACGCTCCCTTTTTAGTGCTGAAGGATTACTTCATTCTTAAAGTGAAATCAACGTAGTAATTTCTTCCATAATCTTGATGAGCATCAGCATAGTATCCATAGTATCTATCAGCTGTTGGAGCTCTTTC
>PCBA01000010.1 GCA_002730855.1 Gammaproteobacteria bacterium | reverse complement strand
TCTCTTCCGATTTACACACACATTCAGTTTTTTCTGACGGGCATGTGTGGCCTAATATTAGAGTATCTGAAGCAGAGAAAGATACTATTGATGTTTTGGCTATTACTGAACACCTTGAATATCAACCGCACACTAATTTTATACCCAATGAAGATAGGAATGCTGCCTACTTAGAGGCCAAGAAGGCCTCTGAGGGAACTGATCTGATCGTTATAGCGGGTTCAGAAATAACCAGGGAGATGCCTCCTGGTCATATGAATGCAATTTTTATTAGAGATGCTAATAAGCTCTTCTACATAAATAAAGACCAACTTCCGGAAGTGAAGGAGATCATTGATGAAAGAGCGAAGGATATGAATTTAAGAGAAGAAGAAATGGTAGTAATTGAGAAGTTTGCACTAAGTAATCTATGGCCAGCAGTAGAGGCTTTAATTGAAACTAAAAAACAAGGAGCATTTGTTTTTTGGAATCATCCTATGTGGGATTCACAAGCTCCAGATGGCGTTGCTAGACTCTCTGATATGCATAAAGATTTTATATCTCAAGATCTTATGCATGGTATTGAAATAGTTAATACTGATACGTACTCAGAAGAGGCATTCCAAATAGCTCTAGATAATAACTTAGCGCTTATAGGAACATCCGATGTTCATAACTTAATAGAATGGGACTACGACGCTTATAAAAATGAACATAGACCCGTTACATTGATATTTGCGAAAAGAAGAACCGAAGAATCTATAAGGGAAGCTTTATTCGATAGAAGAACCGTTGTTGTCTATAAAGATAAGCTAATAGGTAGAAGCGAT
The DNA here is from genome assembly GCA_002730855.1 of Gammaproteobacteria bacterium. Lineage (GTDB taxonomy): Bacteria > Pseudomonadota > Gammaproteobacteria > Magnimaribacterales > Magnimaribacteraceae. The sequence goes on along the minus strand of PCBA01000010.1, from coordinate 11,739 downwards.
GACCTGATGCCTTTATTGGAATCTATATTGAGTGCTAACTCAGATGGTTACAGAAAAGGAACGAGAATACTTAAAGTAGGAATATCCAATAATTCTTCTTCAAACATGGTTCTAAAGAACTTATCAGAAGTAAATTTTGTTGATAGTGATGACTTTATTGTGGTTCCTAAAAATGGATCAGTGGAACTAAACATAAAGACTTTAGACAAATTAAAGAATTTAAATCTTCAATTCGAAGTACTAAATGCACTAACCGCGCCTAAGCAAAACCCAGTAATAGAGCTTGAAATAAAAATTTAAGATTAGCTTTTTTCTTTCAGGTGGGTGATTAACTGCTTGTCATGAGTTGTGACGGCCGAAAGCCCCTCTCTAAGAGCAGGCTTCCATCTGGGATTAGATGAGGCTTCAACCACATCGCCCATAATAGTTACCCTTTGGATAATTCTTTCTTCTTTAAAATCATTAACGACATAATGTTGAGTAGATCTATTGTCCCACATACCTATGGTACCTTCTGTCCAGTTATACCTAACTGTAAATTCTGGTCTAGTAACCCATTTGGTTAAATAAGATAACAGCATATCACTCTCGTCCATGCTCATTTCAACAATTCTCCTCGTGAAATGTTCATTAACGTACAGAATTTTCTTTCCTGTTTCTGGATGTTGTCTTACGACTGGGTGAATAGCTGTTTTTTCAGGCCTACCATGCGGCTTGGCATCATGAAGAGCCGTCAAGCCTTCGCAAAGATCTTTTAATGGATCAGAAAGAGCGTCGTAGGCTGCGGTTAGACTACTCCACATTGTGTCACCTCCTATTTCAGGACACTTAACCATGTGAAGTACAGACATAAGTGCAGGTGAATCTTGAAAAGTAATATCGGTATGCCATTCATCGGCTATTCCACCTTCAGAAGCAACTAATTGAAAAACTTTTGGATGACTAACTGAATTATTCTTTTTTAAATTAGGATGCCCTTCCAGCTCACCAAACTTAGCACCAAAATCAACGTGGTCATCCATGCTGATTTTCTGTCCTGGNAAAAAAATAACCTTATGCTCATTTAAAAGCGTTTTAATCTCTTCCACNTCAGCATCAGACACCTTCGCTAAATTGATATTGGTTACTTCTGCCCCTAAAGCAGNAGATAATCTAACAATTTTTAAGCTCATGGCAGTAACTCTAAGATTCTATATGGAATAATTTATTGTAAATTCTCCATTCATCGTCTTTTTTTAGAAAGGATAGAGTGTCTAAGAAGACATGGCCGATATAACCGTCTCTAACTCTAACGCAAGCAGTTTCACCTGCTATTTCACAAGAAACAATCTCTAAGAGAACTTCTTCTCCGTTTTCTTTTGGAGAAGGTTGTTGGCTTTCAACAAAATTAGCGAATTGATCTACTGTCATTTCTGCTAAACCAGTATCCATATAGCCGGTTATCATTGCATTTTCATAAAACGCTTGGCGAACCTTCTCGGCACTAGATTCGTACATGCTATCGAAATACAACTGTACGCCTTGTTCTATTCTCTCTTTATCATTCACGATTAGCTCCTTTTATGTATGTTAATGGATTCCAAGTTATTCTTTCAGGAATATATTCTGCCCCCGGCATTCCCCTTTCTATCATATATGGTTTTAAGGCTTCAATGGCTTTCGGTTCATCATAATGGCAGATGCGTGGATACATATGATGCATGGTATGGATTTGCATTGAATGATTAAAAAATCTTGGTATTTTATTTGTCCAAAACCTGGTGTCTTTATACCTGCCTGGTTCTAGCCCCGCATGAGGATGGTAAGAAAATACAATTCCCAAATAACAAGTTGCGATTCGCTTAGGTATCCACCAAAGTAATAATGTTTCCAACGGGAAAAATATAGCTAACACTATATTCGCTACATAATATATAAGAGTTACAGTAGAACCCTTTTCTAAAGTTTCCGAAAATTTAGGATCTTCTTCTGAAAGTTTTTCAATAATTCCAACTATCCTTCCATTAGGACTATATTGATCATTTATATTTTTAACACATTCAAACCAATTATTAACGTGAGTATGGAAATGGTCGGGATCTCTGTCAGGGTCATTGGTATGAGCATGATGCTTTAAGTGAGTAGCTTTTAAAATGTCATGAGATTGCGAAAGAGGGATTAAAGTTATATGGCTAACTAAAGTATCTAACCATTTTAAATTTTTCTTTCCTCCAGATAAATGACCATGTTGGCCTGCGTGAGAAGGCAAATAAGCACAACACGTAGATAAGATCACTAGAATACTTCCAAGCCATAAAGGAATTAATCCTTGTATAACTAAAACCCAAGTCACGAGCCATACAATAAATTGCCCAAGACCAATAAGAATCATCTCCCATTCGATTCTTCCCATGAAAGTTCGAGCTATTTTTCTTTCAGCTTCTATAGATAGATCTTTAACACTTGTATCTAAGTTATCCATCCCCACCCTTTACGTTGTGCTAATAAGCCGAAAAGAAAGCCTAATAAATAACCTATAGAAGAAATAAGAAGGCTTGTTCCTAAAACATAAAATAGGCATGCACCAAATATACTTCCCCAAAACAAAAGTCCATACAGAACTAAATACCAATCTTTAAAATGCTTATTAAATGATTCCATATATTCTTATTTTAGACCAAAAAAGCTAATGGGTAGGTCTATTCTTCAGATTTTTCTGACTGGCTTATTAAATAACCTGGTCTTAATTTTAAATTATCTGGAAAGACAGTTGATCTTAAGGTCTTTTCTCCTTCCCAAAATATATCTTTAAACGGCATTTTAGGAAAGCCTTCTGCCCCATGTTCAGCTGATTCAATTCCTTGGGTTTTACCAAGAACGCATGAATCTTCTATCTCTTTCTCCGAAGGCATTTGTATCATGTCATCTCCATGCCCATTGCCTAATCTTTTTGGTTCAGGCAAACCCAAGCGAATGTATTGTTCTGAAGGGCATTCATTTCTAGCCATCTCCCGAATCATCAATTCGATCATGTACTTTTCTATATCTATATCATTAATAGGCCTGGTTTGACCTGGATCATTATTAACATCAAATAATAAAGTTGCCGTTCTGCCTCTTCCTAATGGATTATCTTTAGCTAAAAAAATAGGAAACGACCTTGTAGGAATCTGCATTACTTTACAGCCTTTCATAAAACCAAACCCATCAACTCTCTCCCATTCCTGTAGCTCTCTTGGGGAAAATCTGTTTTTCATGTGAGTAGGCATTAACGTGTAATCGTAAAGAGGTTTATTGTCTTCTGTCGTCGCTGCTCTCATGTATACATACTGACCGTCAGTGACATTCACTTGCCCTCCCATTACTCCATACAAAGAAGCCTTACGGATTTCTTTATCATTATCTACAAAATCAAATATGGCTTTTCCTTGCATATCTTCTGTTAAAGGAATATCAAAATAGTCCAAAATAGTGGGTCCAAGATCGATTGTTTGAGCTAGAGCATCACTTTTTTTATTTACTTCTTTAGGATTACGAGGGTCATAAGCCCAAAAAGGTATGTGAGCTATTTCTTGAAAAAATGGGGTAACCACCTTAGCCCACCAATCATGCTCACCCATCAAAAATCCGTGATCCGTATTAACCAGCAACATAGTATCTTTCCATAAATCATGCTTATCAAATATATCCAAGACCCTACCAAGCTGTTGATCGCAGAAAGTAATCAAAGATGCGTACATGTATCTAATATGTTCTATGGTTTGATCGTCTTCTCTGACTTCACGATAAGGAGGCCAATCAAAAGGAGGTCCATCATATTCGTGAGGATACAGCTTTTGGAACTCTTCTTGTGTAAAAAAAGGCTCGTGAGGGTCAAAAGTTTCAATCTGAAGAAACCATTTATCTACATCCTTATTTCTATTAATAAACTCCAGACCAAGATCAAAAGTTTTATACTGAGGTTGAAGCTCAACCTTATCCATATAATCTCTATTGATAGTGTCTTGCTTTTGATTTTTTAGTCTTTGAAGTTCAGACCACCTATCGGCTCCATAATTTGGGTCTCTAAGTTTTTCTACATCACCTTTCCACTTATCTCCTTCTTGGCCTCTTACTAAATCAAAAGTGGTATATCTTTGATGGTAAGTTGCCCCTCCATCTTCCCAATAATGAAGGTGATCTGTAACTTTGTGAGAATGAACACCGTTATCATGAAGAATGGAAGGCATAGAATCATCGAATGGTTCTAAAGGACCCCATGACCTATGTAAAAAATTGTATCTGCCAGTGTGCATTTCTCTTCTTGCTGGCATGCAAGGCATAGAACCCACATAAAAGTTTTCAAATTGAATTGATCGTTTGGCTAGTCTTTCAAAGTTTGGGGCAATAACCCACTCGTTGCCATAATTTGGAAGAAAATGACGACACAAAGTATCGTACATAACAACCACACATCGTTTTCTCTCTAAAGTATCAGACATTATCTAATTCACATTAAAGAAATTAACCATATCTTCTATAACTAAGGGTAAAACTTCAGGTGGAAGGTTGTGACCCATATTCTCATAGATTTTTAACTTTGAATTACTAATTAACTCAGCGGTGTGTTCTCCATGATCAAGAGGTAGTAGAGTATCATCAACTCCATGCTGGACTAGAGTAGAAACCTTTATCGAACGAACTTGTTCAGATCGATCACCTGATTTCATGATAGCAGTAATCTGTCTTGGCATCGCTTCAGGGTAGAACCCGTAAGCATGGACTGCCTCTTTATCCCAATCTCCAGTATTCCTAAAATTTTGTTCGTTTCCTTCTGACATTTGAGAGAGATGAGGGGCTCCAGTTGTAGACATAATTGAAACTAAGCTCTTAGTTCTTTCTGGAAATTCTGAAGCGATAGTTTGTGCGATCATTCCCCCCATAGAAGCTCCAACAACATGAGCCCTTTCTACTCCTAGATAATCTAAAAGCCCTATTCCATCTAAGGCCATATCAGAAAGAGTATACGGAGAGCTAAAATCTACACCTAAATAAGACATAGCGAACTTCCAATACAAATTTGGCTTGCCTAATCTGTCTAAGTTTTCAGATTCTCCAGTATCTCTATTATCAAAGAGAATAACCCTATAACCTGAATCGACTAATCCATTTACTATCTCTTCACCCCAAACTTTGTGCGAGGCCATAAGTCCCATAATCATTAACACGGAAGGATTCTCTTCTTCACCTGCTGTTGTATAGGCAATCGAAACTCCATTGATATTAATTGATTCAGTTGCCTGATTTATCGAATAATCTGAATAAATATTTAAAGAACCAAACCAAAGTAAAGCAATGAATAATAATTTTCTCATCGAAAACTCCTTTATAACTAATATATCAGACTATCTATTCTTCGAAACCTACAAATGTTGCAACCTCTGAAACAGGTCTGCGTTTAGAAATAACTTCATTTGCTGGAAAATTATCGTCGGGGTAGCCCATAGCGACACAAATCATTATCACTTGGTCGTCAGGTATGCCTGCATATTCTCTTACAACAGGTGATTGCATTATTCCTTGGCTATTAATTACAGCACCCAAACCTTTAGACCAGCCCGCGTTTACTAAACCATTAACAATTCCTCCACAGTCAAATTTGGAAATGTCATCGTCCAATAATTCTCTATCGAAAGTAACCACAATACAGAACGGTGCATCAAACTGCCTGAATCCTCGGAGCACCCAATCTTGCCTTCCTTCCTTGTCATCTCTCTCAATGCCCATCTTTTGGAATAATTGAACAGCAATTTCAATTTGCCTTTCTCTATGAAACCCTTCATAACCTCTGTTAGGTGTTTTTATTTCTCTTGAAGGAGGGACTCCAGAAATATTCCTTTCTGTGTTCTCTTTTCTTATTTTGTCTAAAGCATCGCCTGTCACCACATAGAGATGCCATGGTTGAGTATTCATAGAAGAGGGAGACCTAACAGCGAGTTCTATTACTTCCTCTATAACCTCTTTAGGCACAGGTTCTTGTTTGTAGCCTCTAATACTTCTTCTGCCTAATACAACTTCATCAAACTCCATATCCAACTCCTTTATTCTATTACTTCTACTCTTCCCTCGTATTTGGGTTCATATAACTTCTTGCCTTTTAAAAAATTCTCAGCTGCGTCTACTATCAAGACTCCACTATCAATATACTCTATAGAGTTCTGAAATTCCCAATACCCATCACCTCCTTGAGTGACAAAATTTGGAGCAGCGACCCAATACTCTAAATTATCGCTTATTAATTGATTCTTAATCCATATCTCCTCTACCCTGCCTCCTGGAGTAAAAGAGTATTTAGAATCTTCTGATACTTGCAAAATTCCATTCGTCATACCAGCAGCATGGTTGAATATTTTTTTTACTTGGTATCCCTTTAATTTGGTCATGACAACTGTATTAGGGAATGGGAAAGCTGAAATTAAATCACCTTTGGTAATTACTCCTGAATCAATATCTTGTCTAAGAGCACCACTATTAACAACAGCTATATCAATTCTCTCATCAAAAGAAGCGATGGCATCAGCGAACAAGTTTCCCATATTGGACTCTCTGCCGTAAGCTCGAACTAATTCCTTGGTGGAGGAAACAACAGGTCTCGAAGCTATCTTGTCTACCTCTTCTTGCCAAAAGGTAATTTCTTTAAGCATGTCAGGGTCATCTTCTATTTCATCATCAAAAACAGTTATCAATTCATTGGTATGACTAATAACCTTATCCTTTTCGGTATCGTACTTAACTTTCAGTTTGCCTAGCTCAGTCGAATAAGCGTTGGTAGAAACAATAATAGTTCCATTTGAGACTAGCGCTTCAGATGTCCCTTGATGGGCGTGACCAGAAACAATCACATCTACTCCAGGAACATTCTGAGCAAGCAAAATATCTTTATATAGATTCCTCTCAACATCAGTTAACCCTATACTTGATTGCCTTCCAGGCATCCCTTGATGAATACTAAGTATTATTAAGTCAGTAATAGGTTCTAGCTCTTTGATGTATTGTCTTAAATACTTTTCTTCATCCCTAGCTTCAATTCCTTCAGTCATCTTGAAGTTAATGGTGTCATAGAATGCGAATTTGCCATGAAGACCAATAATACCTATATCTAAACCTCCTATTTCTATAATTTTAAAAGGGTTATCCCATACCAATTGATCAGTTCCTTCAAAAAAGATATTCCCATTCAAAATTGGAAAGGTGGCTTCCTTCATTTGAGTAAGCATATTATCCCAACCATGATCAAATTCATGGTTCCCTATACAAGCAGAGTCAAGACCAAGAAGGTTCATTGAATTAATTACAGCTTTTCCTTTAGTCAAAGTACTTACATAAGGGCCAGAAAAATAATCTCCAGCATCAATATATATAGTGTTTGGATTAGCTTCTTTTTCTTGTTTGACTAAAGTAGCTAAGTTAGCAAAGCCCCCTACTTCTCTAGATTCACTTATCCAGTTCTCTATGTGGGGGAATAGATGTGAATGTAAATCATTAGTATGAAGGATATTTATTTCTCTTATCTCAGAATGAGAGAAAAAAGATAAAGAAAAAATATAAGTAAGGAATAAAAACTTCTTTAACATAAGAAGTATTTTAAACTCTTCCGTTCTAAGGTTAGTTATTTTTTTCGTCTCCTTTCTTCAATTTATATTAGTATTTAGAATCACTATCACTATCATTCTCAAAATCAATTCCAACGGGCTTTTACAATCTGTTAAGCGCTAGAATTGGAATCATGATAGAAGGTATATTATTTTTAAGCTCTATTTCTGCAATGATTGCATATATAGTCTTATCCACAAAATATTTGTAAATCTATAAAAGGTTGGTGCTTCTGAGAAGATTTCACCTCCTAGCTCACTCTTATTAGAAGAGTGAAAAGGTTAGAATTACTTAATAGCTGAATCCTAGCAAACCTGTAATCTCTTTAGAAACAAGATTCAGGCTCTTCTGAAGAACCTTAAAAGTACAAGATTAAAAGATTTAACTATAGCGTCTCAATGTATTTTGCCAACGCATCTATATCTGCTTCAGTTAGATCCGAGACCATAGGAAACATTAAAGAACTTAAAGGGCCTTTTACCTTTCCAACTTTGTAATCTTTAAGATCAGACCTGATTTCTTCAGCGCTCTCTCCTTGTAACTTGGGTCCCACACCTCCTTCTCCTGACGGACCGTGACAAGATGAGCACATGACCCACTGATTCGGAGGCTCCGCATATAATTGCGAAGATATAACCAACAACAAAACTAAAAGAATATTAATTTTTTTCATAGTTTTTTATGCAGTTTTAAGAATTTCTTCTTTATTCTTTTTACCTATAGTTAGCAAATCCCATGCCAAGAAGAATGTTCCAATAGTCATCAAAACACCAAATAACATTCTCCAATTCATCGAGGATATAAAGGTAGAGTCGCTTTGAGCTGCAAAATATCCACTCCATGTAGACCCTCCAACCGCCCTCTCTATAAATGCTTGCTCATAGCCTGCAATCAAGAGAGCAATTGTCATACCTAAAGCTCCAACATTAAGTAATACCATAGAAGTCTTCCATCTATATTTATTCTGTATATTAGAGCCCATATCAATATTGCCTCTAAATTTCTGAACTGCCATATAGAACATAGCTATGTTAATGGTGACGTAAGCACCATAGAATGCCAAGTGACCATGGGAAGCTGACCATTGAGTTCCATGTGTATAAAGATTTACCTGAGGTAAGGTTTGAAAGAATCCCCAGACGCCCGCTCCAAGAAAATTACCAAATACGTGCGCTATGAACCAAGCAAATGCAGGATGGTTAGTAACCTTTAGATTCTTTGTGCCAGCATCATAAACAGCATGTACCAGCATGGCCACAAGAGGAATTGGTTCTAGGGCAGAAAAGAATCCACCGACTCCTAACCAGTATTCTGGAGTGCCAATCCAAAAGTAATGATGACCCAAGCCTAATATTCCAGATCCAAACATCAACGCTACTTCCACATAGAGCCATGTAGTTACTATTTGCCTACTTGCTCCAATAGTCTTAATTAGACCCCAAGCCATAATACAAGCAACTAACACTTCCCAAGTAGCTTCTACCCACATGTGAACGACCCACCACCACCAAAATTGATCCATGGAGATGTTTGTTGTATAGAACATCCCTGCCACATATATGCCTGCTAAGGCTAATAAATCTAATACCAGCACTCCTGATATTCCACTCCACTTTCCTTTTGAGAAGGTGGCGGCGATGTTATAAAAGAAAATAAGCATTACAGCCACAATACCTATATCTGCCCATCTAGGAGCTTCTATGTATTCTCTACCTTCGTTAATAAACCAAAGACTTGATTGAGTTCCAGGTCCTATCTGCACTACTAAATAAACAACAACAACAATTACTACTGCCGTTAATAAAACCCAAAAACCAATATTTCCCAATTTATAGCCCACTAGCTCTGTTCCTGCTTCATCCTCAACAAGCCAATACACAGAACCCAAGAACCCAAATAAAAGCCAAACAATCATGGCATTAATATGAACCATTCTGGTTACATTGAAGTCTAGAGTTTGATATAGAAAGTCTGGCTGAATAAACTGCAACCCTGCCACTAATCCAAAAACCATTTGAGCACAAAACAATAACATCGCGGCTGAGAAATACTTAACTGCTAGTTGTTGACCTAAACTTAAGCTTTTAAAATTTGAATTGTTATTCATTTCTCCTCCTTAACTTGCTTTATAGATTCAAAGTGAGCTGGAAATCCATTAGTATCAATCGATGACATCCATTTGAGATAAGCCACAACTCCTTTTGCTTCACTTTCTGTAATATTTAAATTTGGCATTTTTCTATTGGTACCAAAAGATCTAGCATTTTTCTCGGGATCTATTAAGAAATTCAACATTAATGTTTCTCTGACTGATTCAGAACCCCAACCTTTATCTAACCAAGCTTTGGTTAAGTCGGGAGCATAATAAGCTCCATTCCCTAAAATAGTATGGCAGTTCATACAGTTCTTGGCTTGGATTGTAAGTTTGCCAAGGTTTATTAACTCTTCTGCATCTGATTCACTTAACTTTTGACCAAAAAGAGGGGCGGGTCCACCTATTGATGGAGCCAGAATATCTCTATCCTTATCAAATTCATAAAATATTTTATTATTGATAACAGAGTAACTTGGGACTCTTTCAGACCCCTCTGTAATCTGTTTAACTGTATCGAAGGTTAAAGCCATTAATATGAGCAACATTACTGAAGTGGTCCAAATAGCAATTTTTTTCCAGAAAGATTGAGACATCCACTTTGTTTCTTTAGTCATAATTATTTTCCTCTATATGAGTTTTTACACTTAAGCCCCAGATAAACCTTGGGCCTAGCCAATACCCGACTAACATAATCAAAACCAAACCTATCCAAAGCCCTGAAAGGTTAAGTGATTGAACTAAGAAATATGCTGAGAGTAGAAGAGTTGCGTAGGAACAATAAGCAAGATTTAAGAGAATTTTTTTATCTAAAACTTTTGAGAAAGCAAATAGTATTGCGTAACTGGCTCCGCTTAATACTATTAAAGCACCAGATATTGAAGAAGTTAATAAATCTATACTTGGCATATAAATACTCTATTAATTTATGAAAGTTGATATTGAATTAATTTAAAAGTGAGTAGTTGATATAGCTCAATAGATTAAATTTTATTATTAATTAGAGATGATAAAGGAAGAAAATTTAGTTCTTATAATTAAGCAACTTTCACCCTAAGAAAGAAGTTAACATGGCTACCAGTATAGAAATAACATTAAAAAATTATTTCCAAATATAACCAATTCACTACCCACAATGACCCTAGCTATATGAAGAATAGCTACCGAAAAAAAGAGAAATGAAGTTATGTTTAATGGTATATTTTTCTTATATAATTCTTATGACCTGAACATCAACCTTCGTTCCGTTCAGTACACTATTTGCAGTTGAACCAAGTATTAATTTTTTAATTCCCTTCCTTCCATGTGTTCCCATTATTATCAAGTCAGACTTTAACTTAAAAGCTCTTTCTCGAATTTCGTTAGCAGGGTTTCCTATGGGCGCAAAACAATTCTTGCTTGGAATACCTAAATCTTCAGTTATAGCCAACAATCTTTCTTTCGCTTCTTTCTTTGCATCCTTGTCAATGGCTCTATAGGCTCCGTATATAGACAAGGCATCTCCATGAACTTGAAGAAGAGGTTCAATTGCTGAAATTAAATGTAGCTTTGCTCCATAAACTTCAGCAGTCTCTTTTGCTTTAGAAATTATTTGCCGTGATTCTTTACTTAAATCAATTGCAACCAATATATTCTTGTAAGACATTATTAGCCCTCCTTAAGATTAAACCTTCTTAAGATTTTATGTTCTGGGGTTTTAGGAATATTGATATTTGTTAATAGAACTAAAACTAATACGCCTGTTTTATGCGCCCTAAAACGCTTCTAATCAGCATAAACCTCCTCAATCAATAAAGCTTTAATAAGGGCCCACGTCTTTTATGATCTCTCTATGTGAGCTCCAAGTGCTTACTATTGCCTCCCGAGTTCCAATTCCAGCTGAGCGAGGATCTCCAGATGGACCGAACCAATGATTCTGAGGAGCCCCAGTAGTTCTTGCCCTCATTCCAGTATAAGTAGTTCCGTTCACCGTACTTCCTAATATGTCTTGTTGAAATAAAACATCATTGCTGACTATAGCTGCAGTTAGGTTTTGT
>PCBA01000009.1 GCA_002730855.1 Gammaproteobacteria bacterium | reverse complement strand
CCATAATAAGAATCGTTCCTTGCTTATTACATAGTTCCCTTAATGATTCTAAAAAGTTCTTGTCCGCCTCATAAATCCCAGCTTCCCCTTGAACTGGCTCAACAATTATTGCTGCAGTTTTTTTTGAGATTAACTGTTTGACTGAGTTTATGTCATTGAATTTCGCATGCTTCACGCCGCTAATCAATGGCTCAAACCCTTTCTTATGGATATCAGAACCTCCTATAGAGATATTCAATATAGACCTTCCATGGAAAGAGTTTTCAAAAGAGATTATTTCGTCTCTGGGATCGCCCTTATCGTGATGGTATTTTCTGGCCATTTTTATTGCTGCCTCATTAGCCTCTGAGCCAGAGTTACTAAAGTAAACCTTCTTAGCAAATGTTAGTTCAGTTAATTTCTTAGCAAGATCAATTGCTGGTTCATTAGATATGTAATTACTTGTATGCCAAATCTTATTAGATTGTTCATTAAGGGCTCTAATCAATAAAGGGTTGGAGTGACCAAGGCTGTTTACAGCTATTCCACCACCCATATCAATGTACTCTTTATTGTTCTTATCCCAAACACGTGAACCTTGTGCTCTATCTGGTATAAAATTAGCAGGAGCATAATTGGGTAGCATTACATCTTCATAAATGCTTTTAAGCTCTGTATTCTTATCATTAACCTTATTCATATAGTCTTGGATGTTTTGGGCGGTGTATTATAGATACCCTGAACCTATGGTCAAAATAGAAAGTAATAAAGAAAATAATTTTTACCGCATATTGATACGCCCAAACCAATCAATTAGTTGGAAATCAAGCCTTGTCTTCATAATAGTTATTGCTTTTACGTGTTTAAGTATAGGAGTGGGCTTTGCTTATGTAGGTGCAACCTTAATTCTTCCTTTTGCTGGCTTAGAGATAATTATTGTTGGATTTTGTGTTTATTTAGTACTCAACAAGACTTCGCAACAAGAGGTTGTAACTTTATCCAAAGATAAGCTAATAATAGAAAAGGGAGCATATAAGATTAAAAAGGTATGGAAATACGTTCGTCTTTGGTCTTACATTTCTGTAGAAAGACCGCATCATCCTTGGTATCCAGCTCAAATAGTAGTGACTTCACAAGGTGAGAGAGTACCTTTAGGTGGTTTTTTAAACGAGGAAGAAAAGGAAGCTCTGATTTCTAGTTTAGAGAATATTGTTCAAGATTTGCGCTAATTATTTTCTTTGATCAAACCTTTTTCCAACCATAGAAGAGGCAATATTTATTTTTTGAATATCTATGGTTCCGCCAGCAATACCCCATCCCCATACATCTCTGTAACGTCTCTCCATGGTGTATTCTTTGCTAAAACCGTAGCCCCCCATAAGCTGCATTGCAGAGGCAACTACCTCCCTTGCTGTTTCATTAGAGAAACATTTGCCAACACTTGATTCGAATATACTTGGAAATCCTTCTTGTGCATTATGTGCAGCTCTATGTATCAGAAGTCTCGAACCTTCTACTTTCATAGCCATCTCAGCGAGCTTCATCTGAACGGCTTGGAATTCTACTATCGGTTTTCCAAATTGCTCCCTTTCTTGAACATAATGCAGCGCTTTCTCTAAAGCTCCTGAAGCCTGACCTAAGCACATTGTAGCGTTGCCACATCTTTCAAGATCAAAGGCTTCCATTAATTTCTTAAAACCTCCGTTAGCTTCTACTATTACGTTACCAACTGGCACTTCTACATCATCGAAGAAAATATCTGCAGAAGGTATTCCGTTCCATCCCATCAATTTCTCCTGCTGACCAAAACTTAATCCAGGAGTATCTTTTTCAACATAGACAGCGCCTATGCCTTTAGCACCAGGATCGTCAGACATTTTGCAATAAACAACATAGCCTTCAGAATGCCCTCCACCTGAGCACCATCTTTTGGCTCCATTCAAAATAATCTTTTCACCATTAATTTCTGCTTTTGTTGTAAGGTCTGTTAAAGCTGATCCAGCATTAGGCTCAGACATAGAAACAGCAACAACAATATTGCCTTTACAAACTTCTGGTATGATTTTTTGTTTAAGTTCTTCAGAAGCAAAATGTTCAATTGCTTTTACAGGACCAACGCAGCTTTCAAATATAGGAAAAGCAACTGCAGAAGAAACTTTTGCAAATTCTTCCATAACTAAAAGAGCGTCTAGATTTGATAGACCCAAACCTCCATATTTATTTGATACGTTAATTCCTAAGAATCCCATTTCAGAATATTTTTTTAACCATTCTTTTGATAAAGGTTCATTAGTTTTTTCAATAGATAAAGCTACCTCTGCCATCTCATTTTGAGCAAAACTTCTGGCTGTTTCTTGGAGCTCTTTTTGCTGCTCTGAAAGTTTAAAGTCCATGTTATCTCCTAAATTATTCTATTCAGTTTTAATTCTTCTATTTCATCTTCACTATACCCAAGTCCAGATAGTATTTGTTTATTATGCTCTCCAAGTTGAGGAGAGCAGGTTCGAATATTGCCAGGTTTCTCAGACAATTCCACGGCTGGCGCTGCCACTGGGTATTCTTTATCCAGAGTAGGGTATCGCATTTTTACAAAGGCTTCCTTTTCTACGATATGTGGTTCTTTTAAAGTCTCTTCAGCTTTTAGTACTTCACCTACTGGTATCCTAGATTCTTCTAGTTCTTTAATAGCTTCTTGGTTTGTTCTCACGCTGCACCATTTAGCCATTCTTTCGCTTATTAAGATTCCATTCTCGCCCCTTAACAGATCATCTTTAAATCTTGGATCATCAATCCAAGTTTCTTCTTCAACAAGACTTGCCCACCTTTCAAAAAGAGGCTGACCAACCGTTTGGACTAAAATCCATCCATCTTTAGTTTTAAAAGTATCTGAAGGTCCAGAAGTCTGAGACCTGTTTAATGTAGCTACTCTATTAGACTTAAGAAGTTCCTGTTCAATTAATGTGCTGTTCGTTGTTGTTAAAGCGGTTTGTAGAAGAGAGGTTTGTACTCTTTGTCCTTTACCAGTTTTATCTCTATCTATGTAAGCAAGAAGAGTTCCATAGGCGGCTAAAGACGCACTACAAAAATCTACATAAGGAGCATAAGCTTTGGTCGGCTCTTCTGGATTGCCTGTCATATCCATTGCTCCAGACATAGCTTGGGCTACACCATCAAAGCCAACCCTTTCAGCGTAAGGACCTGATGTCCCAAAAGCCGTATTAGAAGTAAGAATTATTTTCGGATTGATATTATTTAAACTTTCGTAATCCAATCCCATAGATTCAAGAGTAGATTCTGGAAGATTAGCGATTACGATATCAGAATTTTTGACCAGTCTCTTAACTATTTCTTTCCCTTTTTCTTTTGTGGGGTTGAGAGTCATTCCTAACTTATTTCTATTAAGCTGGAGAAACATAGCCCCCTGGCCGTCTTCAGTTACTGGAGTTACGTACCTGTCTTCACTTCCATCAACTCTTTCTATTCTTATAACTTCAGCTCCATAATCAGCCAGTAGAGCACCGCAAAAAGGACCTGCTATATACCTTCCAAAATCTAATACCTTTACCCCTTCTAAAATACTGTTCATTTTTTATGTCCTCTGATGTTGTTTTAATAAATCCCAGATTAACCTATTTTCCTAGTTAAGCTTTTTATATTCTCTCTTTACACCTTCTTAATCTTTTTTGATAAATATTCTTCCGCCCATAAATTAGAACTGAATAAATATAAATAGACAGTAAGACTAATAAGAATTCTAATATTCATAAATTAATTAAATGATTCTAGGATTATAATTTAAAGATGATAGACCAAAAAATACCAGAAGGCTTTAAAGAGCTAAAAATTCCTCAAGCGCCANATTGAAAATATGGGTCCTGGATANTANAAAAAAGAGGACGATCAATTATTTATGATTTTTTTTGCTAAAGAAGAACATAGNAATTTTTATGAATCTGCCCATGGNGGNGCNCTTATGGCTTTAGCTGATTTNTGCACNACTTCTGCCATGATGAAAGACAGGAACAGTTTNGTAACGACAGTTAGTTTTCACNCTGANTTTATAGCACCTGCACCNATTGGCAGTATGCTGCTTATACGTGCTAAACCNACTAAANTNGGAAAATCTATAGGTTTTGTTGAAGGTGANATAACTGTAGATGGTAAGACTATAATTACTTTTGGAGGAGTTGGAAAAATACTAAAAGCATAATGGATAAAAAATACGAAATAATTGTTTATGGAGCTACTGGTTTTACGGGTCAGATATGTTGTAAATATTTAAGAGATAATTACAAAGACTTAGTTTGGGCTATGGCTGGAAGAAATAAGGAAAAACTAGACCAGGTTAAATCTGATTTTAATCTTGAATGTGATGTAGTTGTTGCTGATGGAGCAGATCTTGAGGCTTTAAGGTCTTTAACAAGTCAGACGAAGGTTGTCTTGTCTACAGCAGGACCGTTTGCAAGATATGGATCTTTGCTAGTTCAAGCTTGTGTAGAAAAGGAGGCTCATTACACAGATATAACCGGTGAGAATCATTGGGTTAAAGGTCTAATTGATAAACATCATGAAGAAGCAGCATCAAAAGGAATAAGAATTATTCCTTCTTGCGGTTACGATTCAATTCCATCTGATATTGGAGCCTTCTTTACCATCTCTCAGTTTAATAAACCTGTCTCAAGAGTGGATGTCTACCAAGAGGCTTTGGGTGGGGCTTCAGGCGGGACAACTGAAACCATGTTTACGATGGACGGTCTGAGTAAAGACATGAGAGATCCCTTTGTTTTAAATCCAGAAGATACTGTTTCAGAAGAACAAAGGGAAAAATCTAAGGACAATTTCAGTATTGAGCAAGTAGAAGGAATTAAAGGGTGGGCTGGAATGGGGTTAATGGCTGTAGCAAACACTAGAGTCGTAAGAAGGTCTGCAGCATTAATGGAACAGAACCAAAAACCGTATGGAAACAATTTTACTTTTGGTGAACATGGTCTATTTTCAACTAAAAGAATGGCTAGGTTAGCTTCTTACGGTCTATTAATGGCTTTCATAGTTATAAGCACACCAATAAAACATTTAGTAAGACCCTTTCTGCCAAAACCTGGAGAAGGACCCAGTCAAGAACAACAAGATAAAGGGTGGTTCAGAGCAACCTTCGTCGCTTTTGCAGAAGACGGAGAAAGGAAGGTTTGTTCTATATTTGGGTCTGGTGACCCTGGGTATAAATCAACTGCGAAATTAGTTTGTGAATCGGCTATGGCTCTAGCCAAGTCTAATGATCTCCCGGGAGGTAGCGAATACGGTGGAGTTCTTACTTCTGCAGTTGGTTTAGGAAATGTATTAATCGCTAGACTTAAGAATGCTGAAATTGAATTTAAAGTTCTTAATTAAGCTCTAAACCTTTTAAGTTTTTTCTTCACAAGCTTGTTCTTTAAGGAGGCAGTTTGTATAACTCCATCTTCAAAAGGAGCCCAAGCCTCACCTTGAATTAATGGACTAAGATAATTCTTACAAGATCGTGTTATTCCAAAGCCATCTTTTGATATGAAATTTTTTGGCATTTTCTTTTCAATATTGGCTACTTTAGATAACTCAACTTTACCAATTTCCCAAGAATAGGGTTTAGATCGCTTTCTTACGATAATTGGCATAATAGAATTTTCACCTGAAGTAGCAAATTTAACAGCTGCTTTTCCAACAGCATATGCCTGATCTAAGTCTACTTGAGAGGAGATATGTCTTGCCGATCGTTGAAGATAGTCTGAAACAGCCCAATGATATTTCAATCCTAACTTTCTATTAATTATTTGCGCAATTCGGGGTGCAACACCGCCAAGTTGTTTATGACCAAAAGAATCTACTGTTCCAGCATCGGCAAGAAATTTTCCGTTCTTGTATTTTGCTCCCTCAGACACAACAATCACGCAATACCCTTCTTTACTAACTGAATCTTTTACTTTCTTTAAGAACTTATTTTCGTGGAAGGGAACTTCTGGTAACAAAATAATATGAGGGGCCGAATTACCTTTAGATTGAGCAAGGCCTGAAGATGCAGCTAACCAACCAGCATGCCTTCCCATAACCTCAAAGATGAATACCTTTGTAGAACTTTTAGACATGCTTTTAACGTCCAAAGCTGCTTCCTTAGTTGAAGTAGCAATATACTTAGCTACAGATCCAAAACCAGGACAATTGTCTGTATAAGGTAAATCATTATCTATAGTTTTAGGTATGCCTATACAGGTAACAGGAAATCCTGCCTCTTTCGTGTATTGAGCTATCTTGTTAGAAGTATCTTGAGAATCACCACCACCGTTATAAAAGAAGTATCCTATATCGTGAGCTTTAAAAACTTCAATTAGCCTTCTGTATTCTTTTTTATTCTGTTTGGCATCTTTTAGTTTATGTCTGCACGAACCAAACATCCCTCCAGGGGTGTGCATTAATTTTTTGATTTCTTTGGTTTTCTCAATGCTAGTATCTATAAGATCTTCGTTAAGGATTCCTACAATTCCATCTTTTCCCGCATAAACTTTTCCAATTTTCTTTGATTTCCTAGCAGACTCTATAACAGCACAAGCAGTTGCATTTATAACAGAAGTTACACCTCCAGATTGAGCATATAGTGCATTTTTTGCTTTCATGGGTGTGATGTTACTTAAAACAAGTCTATCTTGGAATCATTCTTGATAGGTATAATCAATTTTATGGTAAAAGAGAAAATTCATATATTAGGAATATGTGGAACTTTTATGGGTGGTTTAGCTATCTTAGGAAAAGAAGCTGGCCTTGAAATAAGCGGGTGTGATTCTAATATTTATCCTCCTATGTCAGAGCATTTATCAGATATGGGCATTGATATTATTTCTGGTTATGATCCTTCCAATATCCCTGAAGCAGATTTCTATGTTGTTGGAAATGCTATTTCAAGAGGTAACGCTGCTTTAGAAGAATTGCTCAATAGAAAAGCCAATCTAATTTCAGGACCACAATGGTTATACAACTTCATACTCAAAGATAAGAAAGTGATAGCCGTATCAGGAACTCATGGCAAAACAACTACAACAGCCATGATTGCATGGATTTTTGAGTACTTGGAGATAGGTGTAGGCTACTTAATTGCAGGAAAGCCAAAAGATTTCAAGAAATCTGCAAGAAAAGGAACAGAAGATGTCTTTGTCATTGAAGCTGATGAATATGACACAGCCTTTTTTGATAAAAGATCAAAATTCATCCATTACAAGCCAGACACGTTGATTGTTAATAATATTGAATTTGATCACGCAGATATATTTAAAGATATTACCGCAATACACAGGGAGTTCCATAATTTGATCAGGTCAATGCCGGAGAAGGCACAAATCATCTTTCCTACTGATGATTTAAACATAGCTAAAGTTCTAGACATGGGGTGCTGGAGTAAACAAGAAAGTTATGCTGTTGGAGATAGCGCCCAAAATACTTACACCTCGGTTTTACCAGATTATTCAATAATAAACTTTAAGATAGGAAATGAAGAGGGAGAATTAAAATGGAAAATGTTAGGTGAACATAACGCCAGGAATGCTATGAGTGCAATCTTAGCAACCAGCAAATACGGAGTCTCTCTTGATCAATCGTTAGAAGCTCTATCAAATTTCAAAGGAGTTTCTAAAAGACAAGATATTCTTTTGGAAAATGAAAAAATCATTTTAATGGAAGACTTCGCACATCACCCAACTGCCATTCAAATGACTTTGTCGGGTCTTAGGCAGAAGTATATAGATCACAAGATTATCGCAGCTATAGAATTAAGGTCTAGTACCATGAAATCTGGTTATCATGACGATGCTTTAATTGAGGCTACTAAAGAAGCAGACGAAGTGTTTTGGAAAAGTGAAGATAAAACGCAAATAGATAAATTTATAGAGTTAGATTCTAGTAGATCAAGATTAATCCAATCAGTTACAGAAACTTCTAAAGAGATAATTCTAGGCGTTGAAAAGGATACTCTAATTATAGTTATGTCAAATGCAGACTTTGATGGTTTGTCGAAAAAAATAATCGATAAATTAAAAAATGGATAAAGAGAAAGTAATTCATTCTTATCCCATCTTTCCTCTTTCAATTAACGTTCTCCCTGGTGCCTACTTACCTTTACAGATTTTTGAACCAAGATATTTGGACATGATTAAGAATAGCTTAGCCAAGGAAGAAGGGTTCTGTATTGCTTTAGCTAAAAACAACAACGAAGCTATGGGAGGACTCCCTGATCATCATAATGTAGGAACTTATGTTGAGATTGTAGATTTTAATCAATTAAAAAATGGTTTACTTGGAATAACGGTTAAAGGATTAAATAAAGTTAAGATTTTAGAAAGATGGAAGCAAGATGATGAATTGTTGTTAGCTAATATCTCTAAAATAAAAGAATTAGAGGAAGATTTATCAGATGATCCATCTTATACAGAAATATGGGATATGTTGAAGGAAATAAGTAATCACCCCGAAATAAAAAGATTAAATCTTGAAATAGATCTCAAGAATGCCATTAACGTTAGCTATATTCTTGGGAGTTTGCTTCCTCTTACTCCTGCAGAAAAGCAAATCATGTTGGAATTCGAAACCAGCACAGAGAAACTGGACTATTTAAAATCTGTAATTAAAAAATTAGGCGGTTAAATTTAAGTGCCTGGCCGCCAATTTCCATGAAATCCGTAAGGAATTCTATGAGGAAGCATTGCTCTTGCTATTGGACCTGATGAAATATTCTCAGCATCGAATATCATTAAATCAGAACGATTTGCTTTTCCTAAATAACCCAAAGCAATTACATAACCTACACCTTCATCTGCATCAGATGATTTGGGTATGAATATAGGCTCTCCTACAGCGTCATGCTCTGATAAAGTAAAAACTTCTTTATTGCTTGTCTCATAGTCATATCTGGTAATGGAGTTAAAGCTAATTCCTTTAGGAGAATTACCCTGGTTAGAGGCATAAATACCGTAACGGTAATTAGACATGCTGTATCTCTCATCCAATCTTGGGAATTCACCAATATGTTCGTCTAGGTAATCTTTTTTTATGGAACCTGAGTTAGAGGTTAGATCAATTTCCCAACGATTTAACCTCGCTTCAGCTTTCTTGTTATCAGGAGTAGACCCATCAAGATGAGGGAATAAGGGTGCCTCCTCAAATTGCATCATATCTGCAACTATCTTATCTCCTTCAGTGTATGCGTTCATGGGGTGAAAAACGAAGCAAGGATCATCTTCTATCCATTTGATATCTTTTACATTCCCTTTTCTTGGCATAACGCCAATCTGACTTAATCTATTTGAATCCCAAACAATGGGCGCAATCCCTTTGGCTACTAGATTGAAGTCTATTATTAAAGGAAAGATAGGAAATATTACATGTTCAGAAGTAACGATAAAATCATGAATCATGCTTGAATAAGGAGTCTCAAATTCTGAATAAGTTGTAAGCTCCCCCGAAGCATCAACAACAAAGTAAGTCATTTTATTTTCGCCAAATCCGTAACTAAAACCAAACATCTCTCCTGTTTTAGGATCTATTTTAGGATGTGCAGTCATTGCAGAGCGTAACTTCCCTTTATAGTCCCAAGATCCTTTAGATTCTAGAGTTATTGGGTCTAGCTCGAAAGGAGGGTGTCCTTCTTCAAGAGCCAGAAGCTTATTAGCATGAAAAATTATACTCGTATTTGCTGTCCCATCTTCACCTTCAAAGTCAAAAATAGGATCAGGATCCATGGGATTTAAAGCATTGATTAAAGCTCTTCCTGCTTTTCTTTCTTGTTTCCATTTTGATGTTCGTACCCATCTATTTCTGTAAGATATTTTCCCGTTTTCGAAATGGAAAGCGTGAATCATTCCATCTCCAGCAAACCAGTGATATTGACCTCCCATCGGAGGAAACTGAGGATCAGGACCGTTCCTGTAATAACTTCCAAATAAGTCTTTAGGCACCTCACCTTCAATTATTAAATCTTGTATATCGCATTCCATTCTTAATGGGGCGTAATTGTCTACAAGGTTTGGATGATCTGGATAAACTTCTGTCATGGTTATTCCTCAATATATTTACGATTAAAGTACCTTACTATCAATATCAATACAACAATCCCAATTATTACTGCCACTAACCAAGTAAGATCAAATCGACTATCTAGAATAGATTTTCCAGCGTAATAACCTGGAACTGTATAAAGCAAAGCCCATAAAAACGAAGAAAATATCTCTACAGTTAAGAAATATTTAAAGTTCATCCCTAATGATCCAGCTGTAATAGGAAGTAAAGGTCTAATTGGTCCAATAAATTTACCTACAAATATTCCCAATATACCGAAACGCTTCACAAAACCTCTTCCTCGAACTAATAAATTAGGATATTTATTGAAGGGCCATAAATTGTCAATCGATTTGCTAATCCCAGTCCCAAGCACAAAACTTAAAATATCTGCCAAGAAGCTTGCGACATAAGCTATTAATATAAGCTCAAAAACATGCAAAGTAGAAGCTGCCATCCCTGAAATAACTGCTAGTAATACAACTCCAGGTATTATCACGCCAATTAAGGCAAAAGATTCAATAAAGGCAGCACCAAATACACCTAGTGCAATCCATTCCGGATTGTCCTTTAGCCACAAAATTACTTCATTGAACTCAAACACTTTATAATCTGTATTTAAACTGTTGTTCGATTAGAATATTGCATCATGTCAGATAGTAAAGATATAAATATTTATATGGATCGACTGGGTTCATTAGCAAAGAATGCCTCAAGAGAACTTTCTCTTGCTTCTGAGGCTCAGAAAAATAAAGCCTTACATTCGATTGGAAAGAAAATTGATTCAAAACGCCATGCAATTCTTAAAGAGAATATAAAAGATTTAGAAGAAGCGAAGAAAAAAGATATAGGCGATGCTTTAGTAGATCGACTTGAATTAAACGAAGCTCGTATTGATTCAATGATATCAGGATTGGAAGTAGTCTCAGAATTACCTGACCCTGTTGGAGAGGTCACAGATTTAGATGCGACACCTTCTGGAATAAGGGTTAGTAAAATGAGAGTTCCTTTGGGAGTGGTAGGGATCATTTATGAATCTAGGCCAAATGTAACGGCTGATGCAGCTGCATTGTGTTTAAAGTCTGGAAATTCTTGCATTCTACGAGGAGGTTCTGAGGCAATACTCTCAAACAAGATTATTTGGGATTGCTTACAAGAAGGCTTAGAAGAGTCAGGACTTTCTAAGGATATTATTCAATTAGTAGAAACAACAGATAGAGAAGCTGTTAAAACTTTATTGCATATGGACAAATGGGTGGATGTAATTATCCCAAGGGGTGGTAAAGGTTTAGTTAAGCTTATTTCTGAAGAGTCAAGAGTTCCTGTAATTAAACATTTAGATGGGATTTGTCACGTCTATGTAGATGAAGACGCCTTGCTTAATAAGGCTGTTGATATTGTATTAAATGCTAAAACTTACAGGTTTGGAATTTGTGGAGCTATGGAGACCCTTCTTCTCCATAGAAATATTGCAACAGATATTCTTCCTCAATTACTAGAAAGATATGAGTCAGAAGGAGTTGAATTAAGGGGATGCGAAGAAACAGTGAAAGTCATTAATGTAAAAAAAGCTAATGATGAGGACTGGGCAACAGAGTATTTAGCCCCTGTTCTTTCAATTAAGATTGTAAAGGATCTGGCTGAAGCTATTGGGCATATTAATACTTACGGTTCAAACCATACTGACTCTATAGTGACTGAAAATAATGAAAAAGTTCAGTCTTTCTTTAATCAAGTGGATTCAAGTTCTGTAATGCATAATTTGCCAACATGCTGGGCTGATGGCTTTGAGTACGGCCTTGGTGCAGAGGTTGGAATATCAACTGATAAGATTCATGCAAGAGGTCCTGTCGGCCTAGAAGGCCTTACCTCACAGAAGTTCATAGTAAAAGGTAATTCTGAACTAAGAGGCTCTTGAAAGAATCAAAATCAAAGCTAATTGGTATCTTTGGAGGTACCTTCGATCCGGTTCACAAAGGCCATACAGAAATAATAAAAAACCTATTTGAATTAATTCCTTTTGATGAGGTCATAGTAATCCCGAATGGATTACCTCCGCACAAAGAGGTTTCAGTTAGTTCTGAGAAGAGATTGAGAATGGTTTCTATTGCATTTAAAGGTATTGATAAGGTTAAGATTGATGAAAGAGAAATTAGAAAAGAAGGT
>PCBA01000008.1 GCA_002730855.1 Gammaproteobacteria bacterium | reverse complement strand
TTCATGTGCCTTTGGTGATCCTGAGAATAACCTTGGAGTCTCGTATGTCATGAATCAAATGAAAAATAATTTTGCAGCGGACGGAAGATCACTAGAGTTAATTAATGCTACTTATAAATGCTTAAATAAGGATTGAAAATGACAAATAGACTAGAAAACAAAGTAGCTCTTATAACGGGTGGAACAAGTGGGATAGGAGCAGAAACAGCTAGACTCTTTATTCGTGAAGGTGCGAAAGTTGTTATTTCAGGGAGATCTGAAGAAAAAGGGGAAATTCTTAGTAGTGAGCTTGGAAAAAATTCTAAATATCTATTGTCAGACGTTACTAAAGAAGAAGAAATAGAGAACTCTATAAAAAACACAGTGGATGAATTTGGTAAATTGGATATATTGTTTAATAACGCAGGAGGTCCTGTTGGAGCAGGCATTGAAAAAGTAACTCAAAAAGATATTGATTATGGTGTCCACTTATTACTTGCAAGCGTAATTCTTGGAACAAAATTTGCTATTGAGCCGATGAGAAGAAATGGAGGTGGCTGTATTATTAATAATTCAAGTATTGCAGGAATTCGATACAGGCAAGGAGATCCTTTATACGCTGCTTTGAAAGCGGGAGTAACTCATTATACTAGAATGTCAGGAGTGGAATTAGGTCCGGACAATATTAGAGTAAATTCAATCTCTCCCGGAGCAATAGCTACCCCAATTTTTTGGGGAGGCTCGCAAAGGGCAAATACTCTCTCTGATGAAGAAAATGATAGAAAGCTTAAAAAGCTAAAGGGTAACCTTGCAAAAGCCGTTCCCTTAAATCGTTCGGGGTTAGCTTTGGACATAGCTGAAGCTGCTTTGTATCTAGCTAGTGATGCTGGCAGTTTCGTTTCTTGTCAAGATATAGTGGTTGATGGAGGAAGAACTGCAATGTTTAATGAGTAGAGAAAAGAACCAAAGACTCTGTAGTTATGACTTCCCTGGGAAGGTGGGTGAAATCAATTAAAGGCCCTCTTCTCTACTTCTACATCCATGTAGAGGACAAAATAATATAGCATCTTATTTATACTTCAATACTAATAAGAGATAAAAATTACAACTATCTTTATAGTTGATTACTTCTTCAAAGAAACAACATTTGGGAATTTATCTTCTCCAAATTTAGCCTTAACCGAAATTGCAAATTTTTCTAGAAAATTATTAATAGCCCTAAACCATTCTTTCCTTAGACCGGCCTCGGCTAGCCTTTTGTTTACTGCGTCACTAGATGAATCACTTATAAATCCAGCAATTTCCCACATTCTATTTCTTCTCATCTTAAAACAATAGTCCGTAATTTCTTCAAGTATGGAATCATTAAAAGAGTATAGAGTTACCCTCTTATCCCTTTCAGATTTATATGCTTCTATAAAACCTAAGGAGATGCCATCACGAACTGTGGTTTTAATATTATCGATCTTTAATGTTCTGGATCCTGCCTTTTTAGTTCTAGTTAAATCGTTGTATCCGACCATTTTTCCTTCTCCATATTTCCATAAAAAAGTTTGAAATATTGCATATCTAGTCGTATTACCAAAAAACCAGATATACCAGTCTGATTTGGTATATTTATGAGCTCCTGCTGAATAGTGGTATTGAGCCTCACCTTTTGTTAGTGCCCTCATTTCAGAGTTACTCCATTCCATAATTTTATCCATAATTCTCCTAGGTGTATTACCTTACTATAACACTAATATCTATAAACTTTCAATCTTTTAGACTTCATAAATCCTTATGCTATGATTGCCAAAAGGATTTCTATTGAACGCTTACAGATTACTGTTTTTTCTAACATTACTAAATTTATTAAATTTTGTTGATAGACAATTAATAGCTAGCTTTTCTAACTTTATTGTTCCAGATTTAGGGCTAACCAACGCTCAGTATGGTTTTCTAACAACCATTCCGTTCATTCTCTTTTATTCAATAGCTGGTCTTTTTATGGGTGTGTTGGCAGATATGGTAAATAGACCTAAATTAATAGCTTTTGGAGTTGTCCTTTGGAGTGTATTTACGGCTTTAACAGGCGCTGCCAAAGGCTTTATTTCAATGGCACTTCCTAGAATGTTTATAGGTGTTGGGGAATCTATTTTAACCCCTACCTCAATGTCTTTACTTTCGGATTCTTTTCCATCAAAAAGAATGGGCTTTGCAGCAGGGTTTTACTATATGGGTGTACCAATTGGTGTTGGAGTAAGCTTATTAATAGCAGGATACCTAGGGGAATCATTGGGATGGCGAAACTGCTTTTATCTATTAGGTGCTCTAGGGCTAGCATTAGGCCTAAGTGCTCTGTTATTTAAAGATAGGCCTAGGAAACATATTCAAAATACTGATAAACAACAAACACTTTCAAAAGAAAGCACCTTACAAATTATTCGAACTTTATTCAGAGCCTTATCAGCTTCGTCCGCCTTAAGGTTTACTATTCTTGCAGGCATCTTTTATCACATTGCACTAGGGGCATCTAACTTTGAACAGCTTTGGCTTGTTCAAGAAAGAGGATTTGATAGGTCTAATATAGCTCAAATAGTTGGATGGATAGGTGTCTTTGCAGGAATGGCTGGGAATCTAATAGGTGGGGTTTTAAGTGATTGGTGGCAAGAAAATACGGATCAAGGAAGGCCTATGTTTTTATGCTGGTTAGCATTATTTACATTGCCTATTAGTATTTATTATAGATTTGTAGAGCCTGGTTCTATTGTCTTCTGGATTGGAATAGTTATAGGGTACTTTCAATTAGGCTGTTTTTTTGGTCCAACCTTTAGTACGGTTCAAGAACTTGTACCTGAAAATATAAAGGCCACGGTTGTATCATTTTATATATTAACCCTTAACTTAATTGGCCTAACACTAGGTTCTTGGGGCGGAGGTCTTCTTGTAGACTTCTTACATGCCAATAATTATCAAGAACCATACACTATGATGCTTGTAGTATTTTCTATTATTAGCATTATTACAATTCCTTGTTATTTTCTTGCTGGTAAAAGATATAAACAAGATAAAATACTGCTTAACGAATCGTTTAAGAGAGGCTAGAAGAATGAATAATAATGATCTATATTTAGAACAACTACTAGTTGGACCTATGGATAATTTTATCTATCTTGTTGGTTCAAAATCCACGAGAGAAGTAACAATCATAGACCCAGCTTGGGATATAGATGCCTTATTAAGTCATATAAAAGAGAAGGACCTTAAGTTGGCTTCCGTGCTGGTAACACATTACCATCCAGACCATATAGGTGGTGGTATGGGGGGTCATTCCATAGAAGGGATTGCAGAATTACTTGAAAAAGAACCGGTTAAAATTTTCGTCAATAAACATGAGGCAGGAGGTGTTAAGAAAGTTACAGGGGTTTCTGATGTTGATCTAAATATTGTTGAATCAGGTGATCATCTAACCATTGGTGAAAATGATATCGAGTTTTTACATACACCGGGACACACTCCTGGATCACAATGCTTTAAGGTAAATAATAACCTAGTTTCCGGAGACACTCTTTTCGTTCAAGGCTGCGGTAGAGTTGACTTACCTGGATCTAATTCTGAGGATATGTTTCATAGCCTACAAAAGCTATCTTCCCTGCCTGAAGAGACAGTTCTTTATCCAGGGCATAATTACAGTTCACAACCTTATGAAACAATGGGTAAAGTAAAAGAAATAAACACTTACCTAAGAATACAAGATTTGGATATGTGGAAGCAAATTATGTAGATCCGATTTTATGATCTCTATGTTCCCTGTAATTATTAATAAAACCTCTGTAGTTAAGATATAACCATAAAGGTGTAACTACTAAAATCCACCAAAGCTCGGTAACCACTAATAGATATATACCTGGTATATTTACAACTATAAAAGTAATAAAGCCGTACATTCTTGTTCTAGCACTTAAGCTAGTTAATAATAAAGTACCTAACAACGACAAACCTTGATCTGCAAATTGAGCAGAATTAAACAAAGATAATTCAAACATATACCCTCCTCTGGTGAATAAAACCTGGAGCGGGTAGCCGGAATCGAACCGGCATCATCAGCTTGGAAGGCTGAGGTAATAAGCCATTATACGATACCCGCTAAATGGAAATGCATTATACATAAATTGTAGATATGATTTAAAAAAAGAGATGATGAAGAGGTGGGAGGATAATTTAAATTAAAATCAAAAATTTAATTTAAATTCCAATCTCCTGGTATCAAAAATACCTATAAAAACTAAGGTTAAAGCTATAGTATAAATTTTCCTGATATATTCCATGATTCCCTCTATTTTTTTAAACTTGCTATTAAGATCTAGCCCAAGTGAATGTTTTATATAGCTTTTCTGTTTCTCCCCCAGCTCCACCTTTCTTAAAGTCTTTATGTCCCAAAAAATCATCTCTTCCTAAAAGAGTTGAGAGTTCACTGGGTTTATTTTTAAGCCATTCTTCATCTAAATGGTCATAATTCTCAACTGGTCTTAATGCTAACCTGCAAAAGGTTATATGAATAACTACCCTGCTGCCCTCTGCTTTTCTAGAGTAATTACTGTGCCAAACTGAACCATCCCACATTGCCAGCGATCCAGCTGAGCACTCTATAGGTATAGCCCCTTTCTGTTCTACAATTTCATCCGGTAATGGATGCCGTCTTTTTTTTTGCGAACCTGGAACGACCATTGTGCTTCCGCCTTCTTTAGTAAAATCATCTAAAACCCAACAGACAGTAAAGAGTTGATTGTGAACAGGGAAAGGTGCTGGAAACCAATTTTGGTCAGCATGCAAGCCTATTTCACGTGAACCTTGCGGTCTAATCGAAGCTATTAATTGAGATAATAAAGCCCCCTTTCCACACATAACTTCTGCTAAAGCTAAAAGCTTAGGATTTAAAACAACTTTCTCAAAGATTGGATGTCTACCTAATAAAATTGATGCTGCATAGCCTCTTGAAGAGCCTTCCGTTTCTTTTGAAAGCTTTATACAGACCTTTCTCAATTCTTTATTAAAATCTTTGCTTTCTCCAGCATCTACAACAGCATATCCATTTTTTTTGATATCCATTACAGTTTCAGATAGATCTAAAGAATTAAGTTTATTTTTAAACTCCTTAGAAAACTCAAAAGGTTGAGTACTGCTCAAAGTTTCGTCTTTTTTAATTTTTCCCATAAAAATTATCCTAACTTATTTTCTAGAAAATGCATAATAGACAATCTGATAATGAGAAAATTATAAAAGAAGGAAATTTAAATGAGTGCTACATCAAAACAAATACAATCAGAAATTACTGATCAAGGTGAATTAAAGATTTTAATTGCAGAAACTATAAAGCCAGAACCAAAAGATGGACAAGTCCTGATTAGAATCGAAGCTAGCCCTATCAATCCATCAGATCTTGGCTTATTAATTGGTCCAGCTGATATTAACAGTATGGAAGTAAGTGGGAGTGGTTCAGATGCAATTGTTTCGATGCAAGTTCCACAAGAGATTTTACGGTCAGTATCAGCTAGATTTAATCAATCTCTTCCTGTAGGCAATGAAGGTGCTGGGGTTGTTGAATCTGCGGGAAAAGGTGCTGAGGACCTAATTGGCAAAGTTGTTGGAGTTGCTGGAGGCGCAATGTATTCAGAATACAGATGTCTGCCGGCAGAAAGTTGCTTAGTAATGAACGAAGGAACTAGTTCAGAACAAAGCGCTTCATGCTTTGTTAACCCACTGACAGCTTTAGGAATGGTTGAAACTATGAAGATGGAAAATCACTCTGCTTTAATGCATACTGCAGCCGCTTCAAATCTTGGACAAATGCTTATCAAAATCTGTAACACCGAAAATATTCCTTTGGTAAATATAGTGAGAAAGAAAGAGCATGTAGATATGCTTAAAGACTTAGGGGCCGAACATGTCTGCAACTCGAGTGCTGATGATTTTATGAACCAACTTGTTGAAGCAATTATCAAAACTGGTGCAACTTTAGGCTTTGATGCAACGGGGGGAGGAAAACTCGCCAGTCAACTGTTGACAGCAATGGAAATTGCTGCAAATAAAACTGCCACTGAATACAGCAGATATGGATCTGATAAGTACAAACAAGTGTACATATATGGAGGATTGGATAGATCCCCTACTACCCTCACGAGATCTTTTGGATTTTCTTGGGGACTTGGAGGTTGGCTCTTAACTCCTTTCATAGGAAAAATTGGAACAGAAAAGTTTCAAGAACTAAGACAAAAAGTTGCAGATGAAATTGATACTACTTTCGCAAGCTCCTATACAAAAGAAGTTAGTCTGGAAGAAGTCTTACTTGAAGAAAATATTAAGAAATACGCTATGCAAGCTACAGGAGAAAAGTTTCTTATAAAACCTCAATCATAATTACCTATGGGCAAAGAGTTAACACAAGATTGGCTCGACTGGATTTTAGAAAATATTCAGAGAGGTTGTGACAGAAGCGAGCTTTTAGAGATACTTTGCAAAGAAGGCTTCGATCAGACTCAAAGCAAAATAGCATTAGGTTTTGAAATAAACTCTACAGACGTCACTTATTCAGTTGATGAAACTAACCGCAATAAGAGTATAAAGAGTAAAAGNCTTTCAATTTCTTTTGATCCGATCCGAGAAGAGGGAATCGAAATGTACGAAATTGATAATTTTTTAAATGAGANAGAATGTGCTGCTATTGTTGAAGTTATAANAAGCAAACTAAGGCCCTCCGAGATTGCGTCAAATAATGAGTATGATGATAGCTTTAGNACCAGCAGCACTTGTGATCTTGGTAACCTNNATCTTGATATCTTAAAAGATCTTGATAGAAGGATCTGTGAATTAATTGGAATTAATCAATCTTATTCTGAAATCATACAAGGGCAGCATTATGAGGTAGGCCAAGAATTTAAAGCTCATACTGATTATTTTGAAGGTGATCAAATTAATGAATTTGGAGGGCAAAGAGGACAAAGAACATATACTTTCATGATATACCTTAATAATGTTACCGAAGGAGGTGAAACTGAGTTTTATCAAATCGATAGAAAAATTAAGCCCTCTCTAGGAAAAGCTGTAATCTGGAATAATCTTGATAAGAATGGAAGCCCTAACCCTAAAACCCTACATCATGCTCATCCTGTTTTAGAAGGAAGCAAGACCGTTATTACAAAATGGTTTCGTGAGAATGGAGAAGGCATTGAACAAATAAGCACTTTAAATAAAGATATAAGGAATTACACTGTAGAAGGTTTCAAAAAAACTACATTAAATAAGAATTTATATAATGAACTTATAGATTTTTATATCGGTATGAAAGGAGAGGCTAAACAAGAACACGTAGAAGGGAATTTTATACAATCTAAAGATAGCGACAGCCCTAGCAACCTAATTGAGCTCTCTGAAGAATTAAAAGACAAAATCCATAAGTCACTACATAAGTCACTCGAAGAATGGAGCGAAACTAAGCTTATTCCAACTTTTGTTTATGGTATTAGAGATTATAAAAAAGGATCTGTACTTGTTCCTCATAGGGATAGAGAAAAAACTCATATTATTAGCGCAATCATTAATATCGATCAAGATCTAGAAGAAGAATGGCCTTTAGTAATAGAAGATCATTATTACAGGAGACATCAAATTTACCTTCAACCGGGAGAGGTTATTTTCTACGAAGGGGCTAAGTTACTTCACGGAAGACCGGATGAAATGCAAGGAACTTCTTATGCTAATATTTTTTGTCACTTTATGCCTGATGAAAGAATGATCTCTTAAAAGTAATAAAAATAAAGTATAAATTAATTAAAACCCATATATAAAAAATTGATTGGTAATCATTCCCTTCCAATAAGATAATCAAAGTACACACACTCCATAAAAAAATTAAGAATAGATTCATTTTCCTGTACTCTATTACCCTGAAAGGATGAACAAATTTTATAGGCACAAATGTAAGAACTAAGAGAGCAATAACAATTACTGCATTAACAATCTCAGAGGTTTCAAGAATATACAGATAAAGAACTAATAAATTCCACAAAGCTGGAAATCCACTAAAGTAAAAGTCAGATGTTTTAAGGTTATTATTACTAAAGGTATAACAAGAACAGATGAGCACTCCAAAGACTAAATAAAGATCAATACCTTTCGGTAAAAAATTAAACCATAACAAAATTACGCAAGGAACTAATACGTAAGTAAAGAAATCAATAATATAATCTAAAATAGAACCATCTATATTAGGTATTACTTCTTTAACCTTATATTTCCTGGCTAAGCTACCATCTACTCCATCGATAAATAGCGCTAAAGCTAACCAAAGTATTGCTGAGTTAAATTCTTTATCTAAGGCTGATAGTAGAGCTTGAAAACCACATATCACCCCTAATGCTGTAAAAATATGTATAGACCAAGCTATTATCAAAGTATACAGATTCTTATTGGCCATGTATTAAGCTGTTTTTAGTTTCTCTAGCATTTTCCCCATCAACTCATGAAGAGTGTTAACTGCTTTTAAAGGCCTAACCAGAACCTTGAACTCTGTAATCTTATTTTCTTCATTCCAACTTATAAGATCTATACCATTAATGTGAATACCATTAATTTCAGTTTCAAACTCTAAACATGCATGTTTTTCGCTGATAATTTCTTTGGTATATTTAAATTTTGATTCCTTTCTTTCACTCTTAGTTTCGTCTTTATTAGAACTAAAGACTCCTCCGGCCGCAGTTAAATATAATTTTGTTATTTCTTTTCCTCTTTGTGGGGTATGAACTACAGGGGAAAAGAAGACAACATCATCATCTAGCAAGTCATCTAATTTCGCGAGATTATCAGAATCTTTGTTTTTCATTATTTCATACCATTTATCTATTGCGTTCATGATTTGTTTCCTATTGAGATTATTAATATATTTCTTTAAAGAATTTGGCGGGGCTGGCAGGATTCGAACCTGCTACCTTCTAGTTCGTAGCCAGACACTCTATCCAAATGAGCTACAGCCCCATAAGCTCAGGATTATAACTCTTATATAAGAATTCACTAAGAAGACTAAAGATTAAGTCTCTTTATTAATACGATCGTATACTTCTTCTCTGTGTATTTTTATATCTTGCGGTGCAGTGATTCCTATTCTTACCTGGCC
>PCBA01000007.1 GCA_002730855.1 Gammaproteobacteria bacterium | reverse complement strand
AATGAAGCTAATGAGTTTGAGCATAAATCAAAAAATCCAGGAAAAATGCATGCATGTGGACACGATGGGCATACTGTAATGCTCTTGGGAGCAGCAAAGTATTTAGCAGAACAAGGTAATTTTGATGGAACAGTAAATTTCATTTTTCAACCTGCCGAAGAGAATGAAGGCGGTGGAAAAGCCATGATAGAGGATGGTTTATTTGATAAATATCCAGTGGAATCTGTATTTGGCATGCACAATATACCGGGAATGCCAGTTGCCTCTTTCGCCATAAAACCAGGGCCAATTATGGCTGCTTTCGATATATTCAATGTAAAGATCATTGGAAAAGGAGGTCATGCGGCAATGCCTCAAACTACAATAGATCCAATTATCGTAGGAACTAAAATTATAGATGCTTACCAATCCATAGTAAGCAGATATATTGACCCTCAAGATCCCGTGGTTTTAAGCGTTACACAATTTCATGCAGGCGATGCTTACAACGTGATCCCAAATGAAGTAGAAATTAAAGGCTGCACCAGATGTTTCTCTCCTAAAGTTCAGAAACAATTAGAAGATCAAATGAAGCAAATCACCAAAAGTATTTGTGATGCTTACGGAGCTACATACGAGTTTGAGTTTGAGCACAGATATCCCGCGACAATAAACTCAGAAGAAGAGGCTGAGATAGCTGGAAGAGTTGCGCAAACTTTAGTTGGCGAAGATAGAGTGAATCTTTCTCCACAAGCAGCAATGGGTTCTGAAGATTTTGCTTATATGTTGCAAGAAAAACCAGGTAGCTATATATGGATTGGCAATGGTGACGGAGAAGGCACTTGCATGATCCACAATCCAGGTTATGATTTTAATGATGAAATACTACCGATAGGTGCTACCTATTGGGTAAAAATGGCTGAAGAAATACTATCAACTAGAGATTAATATTCTTCTTCTTGGTTTAGAGGGTTGGCGCCGTATTTGTTTTCAATCCCTCCTTTCATGCACATAAAATAGAGATAAACCATCAAAGCCATAAAGGAAATTAAGCTAAATATTGACATTAATTGTGCTAATACTGAAGGCAAAATTTGTAAACCTGCATACCACCATCCAGACATATTTATATCGTGAAACCTTCTAACGGATATAGAAATACTTGGAATAAAAGTTAACACCATTGCTACGCCAAACCAAGACATCATGAATTGAGTTATAAGCTCCTGAGGGTTCATGTTATTAATTTGACTTATTTCACGTACCGATAAGCTTATAGTAAGCAAATAAAGCAATGCACAAAATAAGAAAAACCACCAGAATTCACTTCTAGATGCTCTACCTGAGAAATCAAAATATTTTCTGAAAGCTGAAATTACTGCGTCAAAAAAACTCATATTTCTTTTTTAATTAATAGATCTAGTGATGAATTGATCTCTTTAATCTTCTTACTTACAAAGGAAGTAAATAAAAAAGGGAATAAAGTATGAGCAAAACAAACAAAAGCCATGATTAAAAGGTTAAAAGACAGATTTAAGGCTCTATTAAAGTGTTGAAAGTATGTTTCTTCGACTTCTTCAAGATGATTAAAATTCATTATCTTGAGATATTAAAACCCTGTTGTTCTAGTATGAATCTATCTTCAGAAAGGTTTCTAATGCTTCCAACTTTTCCAGATTCATTAAAGGTAAACCTAGTTAAAGAATAAGCTTCAAAAGGTAAACCTGATGTCTTTTCTGTGTCTTTTGACCAATGCAGCACATAAACTACATTATCTTTACTTAGCACTTCGACGATGTTGGATTCTTCAGGAGCCCACTCATCTTCATTCCCAGATTCCATGTTACTTATTACTTCTGCTTTCGAATATGCTGCAGAGATAATTCCTCTAGCAACAGACACATTCATTCTTTTACCATTTCTCTTTAGAACAGCCCTAACCTTTTCTCCTGGCTTTCCTCTAAAATTTAATTTATCCATGTTGGCTTCATTAACCGTGACTCCATTTACTGATACAAAGCTATCTCCAACTTCCAATACTTTCGAAGCCGGGCTTTCAGGTGTGATGGCTGTCACAACCATTGTTCCTGGTTCGGCATCAGGGTTATAACTAAATCCAAAACCTACGTAACGTCCTGGAATATTTACTCCGTCTTCTGCCATATGTTCCTTAAGGTATGAAATGGCTTCATTTTTTCCTGCGTATCCAGCTTCAATCCATTCCTTAGCTATATCTTCATTGGAACTTTCATGATGCATCGCGAATAAATTTAAGCTCATAACAACAGGAAATAGGGTAATTATTTTATAAATTTTCATATTGAATTCTCCTTAGAATTTTCATATTACTCTAAACAGATAACAAAGAAAGAAGAAAATATAAGGCCTGAAAATGAAAGAGGTGGTAGCCCGTAGGAGAATCGAACTCCTGTTGCCTGGATGAAAACCAGATGTCCTAACCACTAGACGAACGGGCCAAAAAAAATGCATTGTATGGAGGCTAAAGCCTTTGGTCAAATTGTATATTCTATTCAGATGAATAATCGTTATTCTTAGATCTAAAATAGACGATACCGCCAATTAACAAAGCACTTAATGTTATGCCTATCCAAAAATCTTGGGTTAGAAACATTAGATAAATATCGGAAACATCCACAACCCTTAGGTCTTCATTTTGTTCTGGTAATCCACTCGTCCAGAATCCCAATCTATCTTCAATAAATTCTAAAATGTAATTTGTTTTAAGAATAACGCCTTCAAGAACAACTACCACTGCTATGGGCACAAGAGCTCCCATGATAGGCCTCTTAGCAAAAGCGCCCGCAAACATTAACCATGCCACTAAAGGTAAAGACCACAATGATTGAGTCCAAAGAATAAAAATAATCCGAAACCAATCAGTAAATGAGTAAGCATTCCATATCCAGCCAAAGGGAACGATATCATTAGTAGCGAAGAATATTGATGCACTAAGTAAAGATATTAAGTGTAATAAAATTATATTTGGCAAAACGATTAAGGGTAAGATTAGAGTAATTAAAAGTATTTTGGACATAACAGTAGTTAGATCTGAAACTGGTAATGATCTCCAAAAAATTAAAGTTCTATCTTTTCTTTCATCTGCAAAAGTACTTAGACTAAAAGCCAAGATAGCAATAGCTACAGTTAAAATAATAGGAAGTGCTAGAACGACTAAGCCAGACCTTATGACTGAAGTTATTTGATTAGAATCTGCCGTAGCCATCCACTCTAAAGCCTGTTCATCTTCATAAATTTCTGTGGTCAAACTAAATTCGGGTGTTTGTATGTCGGTTAAACCAAAATATACTGAGATAATCATCAATGAAAGAACGCAAGTAACTATAAAGGGAGCGTAAATAAAACCAACTTTATGTTCCTGCAGCTCTCTCCTAATAAGCGTGGCTAGCGTCTTCATTGCTGACCCTCTAATTTAGTTCTTTCCATGATGGCCATAAAAAGGTCAGCTATTACTGGAGGCCTTACTTCACCTAAACCAGACAACTTATCTATTTCAATGTCTTCAAATAAAAACACTTCTCTACCCAACTCTTTTCTAACATGTATAGGGTTCAGTGATCTTGCCCTCTCTAAAGAATCTTGGTTAGGTCTCAATTCTAGAAATCTTTCATTTATCGCTTCAATGGAATCTTTCATAACAATCCTTCCTTGATTCATAAATATTGCTTCAGAAAGAACGCCTTCTATCTCTTCCACTTGGTGCGTGCTAATCAATATTGTTTTATTGCCGTCGTAATAGTCTTCTATCAGTTGAGAATAAAACTCCTTTCGATAAACCAAATCTAAGCCAAGAGTAGGTTCATCTAGAACCAGGAGTTCAGCATCTATGGCCATTACTATGGACAAATGCAATTGCACTACCAGGCCCCTAGAAAGGGTTTTTATTTTTGAATGATTTTTTATATCAGTTAGAGAAAGAATGCTTCTGGCCTTTTCTAAATTGAATCTAGGGTGAACACCGTCTACATATTGTAATACTTGCTCAACAGTCATCCATTTGGGCAAAACGGCTACGTCCGTGATTGAACAAACTTTTTGCAATAGTTTGTGTCTCTCTTTTCTGGGATCAAGACCCAAAACTTCTAGTTCTCCTTCAGTGTTCAATAAGCCTAAGACAGCTTGAAGGAAAGTAGACTTTCCAGCACCGTTAGGACCTATAAGGCCTAGGACTTGACCTGATCGAACCTCTAGATCAATTCCGTCTAAAGCACGACTGTTATCGTAGCTCTTGATTACACCTTTGGCTTTTACCGCAAATTCTCTTTCCATTGTTTTAAGATTTATTAATCAGCTCCAGTAAGTCTATACCTAATTGATCTGCTTTTTTTAATAAAGCAGGCCAATCACCCTTCATAAATTTATTTCTTTCCAACTTTACCAACTCTTTTTTTGCAGAATCAGTGATAAACATACCTAACCCTCTTCTTTTTTCGACAATATTTAAATCAACTAGTTCTTGGTAAGCCTTTGAAACCGTTAGTGGATTAACTCCCCCTTCAACAGCCATTTGCCTTACTGAAGGTATAGGATCACCTGACTTCAATACGTCATCTATGATTAAAGATACTACATGATCTCTAACTTGTAGATATATAGGCTGGTCGTTTGTCCACTGCATTAAGCAATCCCCTGCTATCAGTGTATTACTTTACTAATACACACTCAAGTGAATCACTTATTTAGTTTCTTCTGAATAGTTGAAAATAGACCTCTAAAGATATTTGCCTCCATCGCATCTATTCCTGATCGCTTAAAAAACCTTCTTACTCTCATTAATAGCTTTCTCGGATTTTCTGTGTCATAAAATTCAACTTCTTTCATCAGTTCATCCATATGGTCAATAAGTCTTTCCGTTTGCTCTGAAGATGCAAGGTCAACATCCCACTCTTGATCATTCTCTAAACTTTCTGACTCTATAAAGCACATTCTTATCTCATAAGTCATTATTTGAACTGCTTGAGCAAGATTTAGTGAAGTATAGTCTTCGTAGGTAGGTATGTGGACGTGCAGGTTGCAAAGGCCTAGTTCTTCATTGGTTAACCCTCTATCTTCTCTTCCAAATACAATGGCTACTTTAGAATTATTCTTAACTGATGAGCTTACTTCTTTTGACGCATTTTTAGGATTCAAAACTGGCCATGGAACTTTCCTATTCCTAGCACTTGTCCCGATTACCACTTCACAATCTTTTACTGATTCAAAGAGTGTTTCATGAATTGATGCCTTCTCAAGAATATCTTTGGCTGCTTTGGACCTATAAATAGCTTCGTCACTAGGAAACTCCTTAGGGCAAACTAAATCTAAATGCCTTAAGCCCATGGTTTTAATAGCTCTAGCTGCAGCACCGATATTGCCTGGATGCGTTGTGCCTACAAGAACAATTTTTATTGAATCTGCGTAACCCGAGAAAGATATAATTTCACTAGCCATAAATATATTCTAACAGGGTAAGGTGTTGTGTATGGTAGGATGCGCCACTTAATAATAGATATGGAACCTAAAGTAAACATAGCATTAGAAGCTGCAAGAGCAGGCTGTAAAGAATTGCTTAGCTTTGCCTACAGATTAGATCAGCTTGAAATAAAAGAGAAAGGCCCTTCTAATTTCGTTACCCAATTGGATAAACGAGTAGAGTCTATAATCATAGACTCATTAAAATCTATTTACCCTAAACATACTTATGTGTCCGAGGAAGTAGGAAAAATTAAAGGGTCTGGAAAGGATATAGATTCTATGTGGGTGATAGACCCTCTGGATGGCACCACAAACTACATACACGGGTTCCCTTATTACGCTATATCTATTGCCTATATTGAGAAAGGGAAAACATTACACGCTTTAGTTATTGATGTAGCCAGACAAGATGAATTTACAGCCAGTCAAGGAAGGGGTGCTTATCTAAACGACAGAAGAATAAGAGTTAGTAAAACTAAAGGTCTAGCTGGCTCCTTGTTAAGCAATTCCTCTCATGACACTGAAAAAGGCCCTGTCAAGCACGACAACATGTCTACTTTCAGATCTCTATATTCTAACGGACTTACAATCAGAAGAACTGGATCAGCTGCTTTAGATATGGCCAATGTTGCCGCAGGAAGATTGGATGGTTTTTGGGGAAGTGGATTGGGCATGTGGGATATCGCAGCTGGAGGTTTATTAGTTAGAGAAGCTGGAGGGCTAGTAAGTGACTATTTAGGTAATCCTGATTACATAGAAGGAGACCATATCATTTGTGCTTCTAATAAATGCTTTAAGCCAATGCTTCAATCTATAAAGCCTTACGTAACCATAGAAGAAGATTAAGGTAAAGAATTTGTGTCGGAGTTCTCTGGCTCTTCAACTTTAAAATGATCTTTAGAAACTCCCATTATAATTAATGCATTAGCTGCTATATATATTGAAGAATAAGTACCAATGATCACTCCAAAAATTAATGCCAACGCAAAGTTCTTAATTATCTCTCCGCCTAAGAAGTATAAAGAAAATAAAACAAGTAAAGTGGTTAAAGAGGTAATCAGAGTTCTGCCCAAGGTCTGATTTAAAGAATTATTTATCACTTGATAAGTGTCATTATCTTCATCAGCTCTGAGATTCTCTCTTATCCTGTCAGAAACAACGATAGTATCATTAAGCGAATACCCTATTACTGCCAATAAAGCTGCCAGTACAGTCAAGTCAAAATCAATCTCTAATAAGGAGAATATTCCAAGAACGATGATTACGTCGTGTATTAGTGCAATTACAGCTGCCCCTGCAAACATTGATTGGAATCTAAATGCTATGTATAACATCATAAACGCTAACGCGATCAACATAGCAGTACCACCATCATCTCTTAGTTCACTTCCTATTTGAGGCCCCACGTATTCAATTCTTCTGAGATCTATTTCTTGGTTTAAATTGGCTTGTTTAAGAACAGACACAATATCTGACCCCAAACTATCGCTTATTGTTCCAGGTAATTTAATTAGAACCTCTTGGTTAGTGCCAAAGTTTGCAACTTGAGCTCCTTCAAAACCTGATGATCTTAGAGTTTCTCTTATTTGATCAATTTCTGCTCCATTTGGATAACTCAACTCAACCAGTGTTCCTCCCGTGAAATCTAAACCGTAATTTAACTCTTTAACAATCAATGAAGTTAAAGATACAAGGATTAAGACTCCAGACGTTATAAGGGCTAGTTTCTTCCAGGCTAAAAAGTCTATGTTGAAGTTCATATAGACAACCTCTGTAAATTCTTTTTGGAACCGTAAATCAGATTAACAAAAGCCCTAGTTCCCATTATAGCTGTAAACATAGAAGTAATAATCCCTATAGATAGTGTCGTTGCAAAACCTTTTATAGGTCCTGATCCATAGGAAAGTAAAATAACTGCAACGATTAAGGTTGTTATGTTTGCATCCCAAATAGTCAAGAAGGCTCTGTTATATCCCGCATCAATAGCGTCTAAAGGCTTCCTTCCTCTTTTTAGCTCCTCTCTGACTCTTGAGAATATAAGTACATTAGCATCAACTGCCATACCAACCGTCAAAACAATACCGGCAATACCAGGCAAAGTTAGTGTTGCTGAAAGTATGGACATAATCGCTACCAGCAAAATCACATTAAAGGTCAAGGCCAAACTAGCAGCTACTCCAAAAACTCTATAATAAAAAAGTATAAACAAGAGAACTAGAGCCATCCCTAGTCCCATTGAAAAAACCCCTGCTTCAATATTATCTGCACCCATACTAGGTCCAACTGTTCTTTCTTCAACAAACCTCATTGGGGCCGCTAATGCTCCAGCTCTTAACAACAATGCAAGCTCAGAAGATTCACTCGGACTGTCAAGTCCCGTAATTCTAAAAGTTGTGCCTAATGCAGCTCTAATAGTAGCTAGACTTATAATCTCTTTTATTTCATAAATTTCTTGAGAAGGGACTAAATTGCCATCTGAATCTTTTTCATAAACCGTTCTAGTTTTTTGCTCTACAAATAAAACGCCTAATCTTTTACCTATATTTCCTCTTGTGGCTCTATGCATTCTTGAACCACCCTCTCCATCTAAAGTTATATTGACTTGAGGTAGCCCATTCTCATCGAAGCTAGCTTGAGCAGTAGCCACTTGATCTCCTCCTAAAATAACGGCATTTTGTAAAGAGGCTACTGATCCTGGATTACCTTTAAATGAATAGGATGACTTTCGAGTACGCGGAGTATCTAATTGCGCTTCTAAATGGAATTCTAAAGTTGCTGTCTTACCCAAGATCTTCTTCGCTTCAGCTGTATCTTGAATGCCGGGCAATTGAACAACAATTCTTTTCTTTCCTTGCCTTTGTACAATAGGTTCGGATACACCCAGTTCATTTACTCTATTTCTTAAAGTTGTTAAATTTTGATCAATGGCATCTGACTCAATTTGCTCAACTTCCGCTTGAGCCAATACTAATGATAATGATGTTTCAGAGTCTGCAGACGGGGAGCCTGCAAATTGTTGGTAGTTTTCAGATATAAATGAATCGGCTTTTTCTTTTGCACTTACATCATTAAATCTAAGCAGGATTGAAAGATCATCATCTACGAATGAATTCGTATATCTTATTTTTTCTTCCCTTAATCTCCTACGTAGATCTTGTAATGTTCCATTTTGTCTGTTCTTAATAGCTGCTTCTGTGTCTACTTGCATCAAGAAATGCACGCCACCCCTCAAATCTAGCCCTAATTTCATTGGTTCAGCTCCAATGTCTGCTAGCCATTGGGGAGTAGTGGTAGCCAGATTTAGAGCAATAATGACATCTGGCCCTAAACTAGAAGATAATAAATCTTTAACCTTTAACTGGTCTTCGTAGCTATTAAGCCTAATAAGCGCGTAGTCTTTATTAAGTTCTACTAGAGGTGAAAGTGAACTCTCATCTAAAGCCTTTGTTATTCTGTCTCTTAGATTTATATCAGCAGACTGAGAGCTGCTTATATAAGAAATTTGGACTGCTGGGTCGGGAGAGTACAAATTGGGAAGTGAATATATAACTCCAAAACTTAAAACGATAAGTATAAGGATGTATTTCCAAAGTCCGTATCGTTTCACAGTGTTATATCGAGCTTAGGGTTCCTTTTGGTAAGATGGTAGAGATTGAAGTTTTTTGAATTTTAATATTTGTTCCTTCAGACACAGAAAGCTCTATAAATTGATCACTTATCTTGGTTACTTTACCTAGAACTCCTCCGGCCGTAACCACCTCCTCACCTAACTCAAGGCTGGCAAGCATTTCTTGATGAGTCTTCTTTCTTTTGTTTTCTGGTCTGATCATTAAGAAATAAATAAGAATCATAAAACCAAACAGTAAAAATATGGTTGGATCTAAAAAAGTTGATGATTGTTCCATTGTTATCCTCTATTTATTTATATTGGGTTCTTCTTGATTATTCCAAGTACCTTCAAATTCGTTCACAAAAGTTTGCAATGTACCTGTTTCAATTGATAGTCGCAAATTTCTCATTAGATTTAAGTAGTAATGTAAGTTATGTATTGTTAGTAAGGTTGAACCTAAAATCTCCTTTGTTTTATCTAAGTGATGCAAATAGCTTCGAGAAAAGTTATTACAGGTGTAACAAGAGCAATCTTTATCAAGCGGTTGCATATCTTTTTTGTAAGAACTATTTCTTATCTTTACTACCCCCTTTGAAGTGTATAAATAAGCATTTCTTGCGTGTCTTGTTGGTATTACACAATCAAACATATCTACTCCCTGCTGAACAGATCTAACTATATCTAAAGGAGTGCCTACCCCCATAAGATACCTGGGTTTATCTGCTGGCATCTTGGGGGTTATAAAATCTACTACTCTTTCCATTTCTTCTTTTGGTTCTCCTACTGACAACCCCCCTATTGCATAACCTTCAAATTGCATCTCTTTTAGCCCATCTAGGGACGCTTCTCTCAAGTCTTCAAATACCCCCCCTTGAATTATTCCGAATAAAGAAGATTTAGTTGATTTGAATGAATTGCGACATCTTTTAGCCCACCTCAATGATAACTCCATAGATTCTTTTGCAACTTTTTTATTAACCGGATAAGGAGTGCATTCATCTAGGACCATAGCAATGTCTACCCCGTAATCTAACTGTAATTGCATGCAAGATTCAGGTGATAAGAACTTTCTATCTCCATTTAAAGGCGAATTAAATTCAACCCCTTCTTCGGTTAATTTT
Source organism: Gammaproteobacteria bacterium (assembly GCA_002730855.1). Lineage (GTDB taxonomy): Bacteria > Pseudomonadota > Gammaproteobacteria > Magnimaribacterales > Magnimaribacteraceae. Next base: position 16,905 of record PCBA01000007.1, on the reverse strand, counting down.
CTTTTTTTTGATAAGCTAAATACTTGATATCCTCCGGAATCAGTTAAAATTGGTTGTCTCCACCCCATAAAATTATGCAGACCTCCATGAGACTTAATAACTTCAACTCCTGGTCTCTCCATTAGATGGAATGTGTTTGATAAAATAATTTCAGCTTTTAAATCTTCAAGTATTTTAGGGCTAATAGATTTAACAGCGCCGTAGGTGCCTACAGGCATAAAAGCAGGGGTCTGGAAGGTTCCGTGATTAGTTACAACTTCACCCCTTCTGGCAAGTCCATCTTCATTAGCTAACTTGAATCCTAAATTACTAGTCATTTTTATTGCTTCTTATTTATCAGCATAGCATCTCCGTAGCTAAAAAATTTATAACCCTTCTTTATCGCATGCGAATAAGCCTTTTTCATTTCTGTTGTACCTCCAAAGGCACAAACTAATAAAAACAGACTAGATTTAGGTAAATGAAAATTTGTAAATAGAGAGTCTACAACTTTAAATTTATAGCCAGGATAAATATACAAGTTAGTCTCGCCTTCATATGGCCTTAATTCTCCAAATTTATTATGCACTGACTCCAAGCATCTTAGTGAGGTCGTTCCAACAGCTATAACTTTTGAGTTTGAATGCTTAGCTTTATTTATTTCTTCAATGGCACCTTCATTAAGATGAATCTTTTCGGTGTGCATTTCATGATCTTCTATAATGTTACTTTTGATGGGCATAAAAGTACCCAAACCTATATCTAAAGTAATTTTAACTATCTTGATTCCTTTGTTACGAATGTCTTTAATTTGAGTCTGATTAAAATGTAATCCTGCCGTAGGAGCTGCAACAGAATTTTTTTTATCCTCATCAGCATAGATTGTTTGGTATCTTTCCTTATCTAAATCAGTAGCCTCTCTTTGAATGTAAGGGGGCAGTGGAACTTTGCCGAAATCTTCTAACACTTTTCTAGGATCTATCGAAAACTTAACTTTATTCAAGTATCCTTTTTTCTCTAATACCTTTAATTCTACCTGTGAACCTTCTATGTAAATTAAATCTCCTTTTTGAATTTTTCTATTTGATCTAACTTGAGCTTGGACATTATTATTTTTATTAATTCTCTCAATAAAAACTTCTACTGATCCGCCAGTACTCCTCTTACCTTTTAATCTTGCCTTTAGAACTTTAGTATCGTTGATAACTAATAAATCTCCAGAATCCAAATAATCAACTAAGTTATCTATTGTTCGGTCTTTTATTTCTCTCTCTAGAACAAGCAGCCTACTGTTTCCTCTCACCTCAGAAGGTTTAGAAGCTATTAGTTCTCTAGGAAGTAAAAAGTCGTAATTATCTAAATTCAAAAAAGATCTCATTTGGTGCCGAAGGAGAGACTCGAACTCTCACACCCAAAGGGCGGGGGATTTTGAATCCCCTGCGTCTACCAATTCCGCCACTTCGGCCTGATAAATAAAGCAAAACTCTATATGAATTTTACTATGAAAAGGTAAACTCTATTCTAGAAACTTACATAATCACTGTAAATGTTCAAATTTTTAACCAATAAACATTTTTTTTCTGCGCTGAAATTTGCCTTCAAGAAGCTTATTGCTTATGAGATTGAATTTGAAAAAGGCGTTAAGGAAGGAATTAAAAAAGAAAGCGTTTTATATGCCCTTCCTTTAGATTCTATTTGCGATCTTCTTGCCTTAGATGTAGTTTGTGATCAAAACAAACTTCTATCTCCTACTGGCCCACTTCTGCATAGCAAACAAAGTAGGTTTATTTGTCTTAAGAGTCCTCAATACGTTGTTTCAGAACAAAAAATTAAAAGACAAAGAACAGATAATCTGGAACAAATTCTTGATTCAAATCTAGAAAATCTAACAATTATTCCTGTTTCTTTTATTTGGGGTAAGCACCCTGACAAACAGCAATCCTTTTTTAAGATTATTTTTTCTCCTTCTTGGCGAACAAGCGGATCTATAAAAAAGTTTTTTAAGGTTATTTTTCATGGAAGGAATTTGGTTGTTAAATTTCAGGAACCTCTAGACTTAACTAAACTTATAGACCAGCAAAACACGAATGAGAAGAACTCTCTAATCCTTAGCCGGTATTTAAGGGCTTTATTTAGAAAATCTAAACAAGCTATGCTAGGTCCAGACATATCTCACAGAAGAACAATGGTTAAATCTTTGGTGAGGAACATCCACGTTAGAAAAGAAATAAATCAATTATCTGAAGGCAAAAGGCCTAAAAAAAAGAGGCTAGTAAAAAAAGCGTACAGGTATGCCAATGAAATATGCTCTGACTTGAACTATCCAATTGTTAGAACGCTAATTCGTGGTTTTACTTGGTTTTGGAATACAAGATATGAAGGGATACATATAAACAATCTTGAAACCATAAAAGAGCTTTCTAAAGATAACGCTCTCATTTATTTGCCTTGTCATAGAAGCCATATAGATTATTGCGCCTTGTCTTATATTCTCTATCAGAACGGTTTAATGCTGCCACAAGTTGCAGCAGGGAATAACCTTAACCTGCCAATTATAGGAGGAATACTACGCGGGGCTGGGGCAGTATTTATGAGAAGATCTTTTATGAAGAATATTCTCTATAGTACTGTTTTCTTTGAATATATTAGATCTCTAATGATGAAAGGAAACTCAATAGAATTCTTCCCTGAGGGTGGAAGAAGTCGTTCAGGTTTTAGTCTTCCTTCAAGGCCAGGCTTACTTTCTCTAATACTAAGGAGCTTTGCCTCTATTAAATATAAGAAGGTTAAGATAGTTCCAATATACATAGGTTACGAGAAAATATTAGAAGGTCAAAGTTATCTATCAGAGCTATCGGGGGCTAAGAAAAAAAGAGAAAGTATTTTAGACCCAATTAGAGTCTTTAAAGACTTCAATAATTATCTTGGAAATGCTTACTTAAACTTTGGAAATCCTATAGATATTGAATCTTTCCTTAAGGTTCAAACTGATGATGATTTTCATATCGACTCACCTTTGGTTAAGCCTGAATGGCTAAAACCTACAACAAATATTTTGGGCGAAAAAATCATGAGAACAATAAACAACTCAGTGGCAGTAAGTTCTACTAGCTTATTTTCTATCGGCCTTCTTACCGACCCTGTTCAGACTTTAGATGAAGAATCATTACGAAGTAGAATATCTTTATTCCTGTCCTTAATAGAAAGATCAGATGCATATAAGGAAGTATGGGTTACTGAGAAGGATGTTAGTAAAATAATTGCTAAAACAGAAAAGTTAAGATTTATAACCCATAAACTAATTTCTTCTCAAAAAGTATATCAACCAAATAGTAATGAAGTTGCCACCCTATCCTTCTATAAAAGTAATATCAGCCATCTATACATGCTTTATTCGTTGATTTGCGAAAGCGTAAGGTATGTCGATTCTATTCAAAAGCGTGATATGCAAGATCTTATCAAGATGGTATATCCCATATTTTCTAGAGAATATCATCTGAAAATACCTAAAATAAATGAAGAAGAAATAAACAAGAGTCTGAAAGTCCTAACAGACATGGGAATATTATTTATTGATTCGGACAGTATTACCAAGCCAGATTCGAACCACATCAAGTTTGATGAATTTCTATCCATATCCAATATATGTGAACCCAGCTTAAAAAGATTCTATATGGCTTTGAGTGTTTTATGGGAAACATCTTCGATTAGCAAAGAAGATCTTCAACTGAAATGTGAGTCACTAGCCAAAAAGCTTGAAAAGCTTGAAGGATGGCCTTATCCAGAATTCTCAGATACAAAGAAATTTCAAAATTTCTTAGACTTCATGACTAACGAGAAATATATAAAGGAAGATCCTGTTAACGGAAACCTAACAGCCTCAAAAGTAACCTTAAAGGCAAAAGAGAATTACATTGGCTTCTTCGATAATAGATTTATAGATTTAGTCAAGTCTATGAATTAAGGTTATATATATCGTACCTCACTACTTTCCCAGATATAGAATAGTTTGGAACTCTTCCTTCTAGATGGTTAGAGTTCTTATGCCTTTTAACGACCACCCTCCTAGGTAAGCTAGCTATTGCAGCTCCTAACAAATTGCTTTGTTTATTCTGCGTAGTCAGTTCTCTTAAAGTTTGTAATGTTTTTTTTGCCTTTGATTTGCTCACACCTGAAAACATTGGATCTATATAAATTAAATCGTAAGGTTCTTTATTCTTATCTAAAAAATTTTTACTATCCATATTTAAGATTTTAAATTTATTTACATAAACGGAGGTCACATTATCTTCTACTTTATTATAAGAGTCTTTTAACAGATGAAACATCCAAGGCTCTTTCTCTATCAAGGTTACGTTTTTACACCTGATGTCTTTTGCTATCTGAAGAGCATCTTTACCAAAACCAGCAGTAGTATCAACTGCTCTAAATCCATCTGGTAATCCTTTGAGGCATTTTGTTAACAGAGGATCAGAGTAATTAGTAGCCCAATCAGAAAAATTACAAAATATTGGCTTATACTTTCTACTTAACCCTTTCCTTAGATAATGGTTAGATTTATTTACTATTAGGAAATAAACATTTATATGGTCTTCTACTTCCTTACTTTCTTCATGTGAAAGACATTCGACTTCTAGTCTTTGTGCTAAATCAAAAGCCTCATGTTTATAGTTATTGGATTTATAAGAGACAATAAGTTCCGTCATAGAATTAAGAAGAAGAGTCCTAACCCTAAAATTATTCTATAGATAATGAAGGGAATAAATCCTATTCTATCGATGAACTTAATAAAAAAATCAATAGTAAAATAAGCGACTATAAAAGATATTAAAGCACCTATTAAATTTTGTTTAAAAGTAGCAAGGAAAGAAGATAGATCTAGACTTAGGAATTGATAGCAAGCTATTGCTCCAATCGTGGGAACAGCTAGTAAAAAGCTAAACTTAGAAGCTGTCTTGTTATCCATGCCTAACATAAGTCCTGCAGAAATAGTTATCCCTGATCTTGAGGTTCCGGGTATCAATGCTAAGCACTGTGCCAAGCCTATTACGAAGGATTGTTTATAAGTAATCAAGCTAATATCATTCTTTGAACTATTGAATCTAGTTGATATATATAAAATGAAAGCAAAAAATATAGTGGCTGAAGCAATAACCTCAATATTCCTCAAAAAGAGATCCACAAAATCCTTTATAAAAAAACCTACTATTAATACAGGTGTAACTGCTACAAATAAATTTATTATAAGGTTAGCTCCGTAATCAGACCTTTTAGAGGGAAAGGCAGATTGAACTATCTTTTTTAGATCATTCTTAAAATAGAAGCACGCAGCCAATAATGTTCCTAAATGTACAGAAATATCAAAATTGACATCTTGTTGCTGCCGACCATAAAGGTCAGAAAATAATATGAGATGACCAGAGCTAGAGATAGGCAAGAATTCTGTAATTCCCTGAATTAAAGCCAAGATAATTATTTGCAAATAATCCATTAAGATTTAGTCCAGTTACTCTCTTCAGATAAATAAAGAGGTAGTAATTGTTCCGGAATTACTATTTCTTTCTTTTCATATTTTTCTTTTGCAAGTTCAAGCAACTCCTCAGCAGAGGGTAAATCTGAGTAAATGTGTTTTGATACACTACTAATTGATTGCTCCACTAACTCACAACCTGGGCCCACAAAATAAGTACTTTCATCGTATTTAACTGGGTTAAAAGATTCAATCTGTACTGCGGAAAGGTTCTTGTTATCAATTTCACTTCCTATAAAACTAAATTCTCCTAAATAAATCTTCCCCATATGAGCATCTACTATGGAAACGACTCTTTTTGCTGAATGGTTCTTAAACATTTTATAAGCTAAAAGTTCTAGACTTGATATGCATACTCCTTTTATATTCTGACTTAAGGCAATTCCTTGTGCCGTCGAACAAGCCAATCTGATTCCCGTGAAAGAGCCAGGACCATTTCCAACTGCAACTAAATTAAGATCTTCAGTTTTTATGGACGAGGTTTTAAATAAATTATCAATTACCTCAAGTAATCTTTCAGTGTGCTGCTTAGGGATTATTTCATGAAAATAATAATCGGTTTTTCCATTGCTCACTGCAACTGAACAGGCATCACTAGAAGTTTCGATGGCTAGTATATTGGTCAAACTATTTCCGAAGTTTCCGAAGAATGCTATCAGAAACTTCTTCAGGAGATGCAGTGCCCAAGACTCTAAAGTAATTTACTTTTCCTTTTTCAGAGAAGCTTGAATAAAATTCTATCAGCGGCAAAGTCTGATCACTATAGACTTGAAGTCTATCCTTAACTGTTGCAGGCTTGTCGTCTTCTCTTTGAACCAAATCCTCGTTAGTCAAATCATCTTTCCCTTCTACTTTAGGGGGGTTATAAATTATATGGTAGTTTCTTCCTGATCCAGGGTGCATCCTTCTTCCTGACATCCTATCAACAATATCTTGATCGGGAACATGGATTTCTACTACAGCATCAATATTAATATTCCTTTCAACTAAAGCCTGGGCTTGCGGAATGGTTCTTGGGAACCCATCAAATAAAAAGCCTCGATTACAGTCATCTCTAGAAATTCTTTCTTCAACAAGGCCAACTATAACTTCATCAGAAACTAATATTCCTGCATCCATCAATGCTTTTGCTTCCAAGCCAAGCTTTGTTCCTTCTTCTACAGCCTCTCTAAGCATGTTTCCAGTAGAAATATGAGGAATCTTAAACTGATTACAGATAACTTCAGCTTGCGTGCCTTTACCTGCCCCAGGCGGTCCTAAGAGTATAATTTTCAAAGAGACTCTCCAATGGCCATTGCTATTGAAGACTCTCGAGAATCAGAAATAGATATTTGAATATTATTGATCGATAAAACTTTAGCTTCATCAAGAGCCTTTCCGTAAAGATTGACAAAAGGTTTCCCTTCATCATTTCTAAGTATTTCAATATCTTTAAATCTAATTCCTTCTGAAAAGCCCCTACCCAAAACTTTCGAAAGAGCTTCTTTGCAGGCAAAATTGTTGCTGATATAAGAAATTTTTTTTGAAAATGTTTTTCTTTGAGATAATTCTATTGATTCATTTTTAGAAAGAATCTTATTTTCAAAATTAATTCCATGCTTTTTAAGTGCACTTCCTATCCTAGATTTATCGACTAAGTCTATTCCTACACCTTTTATCATTGATTCTTAATTACTGGATAAATACTTTCTAATATTGAGACTTCTGTTACCAAGATGAAAATCAAGAGCTAAGCGCATTATGGTTTTCGAAGCCTTTCGGGTTCTATGTTCGGTTAAATCTCCTTCTGACAAATTTATTATATCTTGTCCAGAAAAAACATAATCATTATTTTTTTCTGGATTATCTGCCTGTTGCACAAAACCAAGGTTAGGCTCGAATGAATAAGCTTGCTCTGATTTAATTTTTTTTCCAGTCATTGAATCAAACCTTAAGTCTATTCCATATCCTAATTCTTGAAGAAGAACCAATTCAAATTCTCGTAACAAAACTTCTGTTCTAGCCTGATCTACATCTTTAGATAAACCTTCGCAAACTAATTGATATTGTTTAAATATTTTATCATGAGGATCATCTCTCTCTGTTGACTTCATAAGGAGTTCATTGACATAAACAATTGCAGTTAAAGTTAAAGGCGACTTTAGAGGATAATGTTCTACTATTTCACAGGTATTGAGATTCTTTAATTCTCCTCTTCCACTAAATGAAATGGAAAACATAGAACAGGGTGTTAAGACTGTTCGCAACGAACTCTTAGGTTTCTTAGCCCCTTTTGCAACTAAGTTAATTCTTCCTAGGCTCTTGGTAAATATATCTATCAATAAGCTAGTTTCTTTGAAAGGTCTGGTATGTAGAACAAAGGCTGGCTCTAAGCTTACTCTTTTAGCCAAGATCATACCCCATAGTACTCAACATAGCCTCATTGTCCGACCATCCACTTTTGACCTTAACCCAGAGCTTTAACATAACTTTTGATTCTAAATTTCTTTCTAAATCGATCCTTGCAGCTGTTCCAATAGCTTTTAATCTGCTTCCCTTTTCACCAATTAATATCCCTTTCTGGCTTTTCTTTTCAACATAAAGTGTTGCATCAATGTGTGTAATACTCTTCTCTTCTTTATACTTTTCTATAGAAACAGTTATTCGATAAGGAAGTTCATCTCCTACTCTACTTATGCATTTTTCTCTGATTATTTCACTAGCAAGAAACCTTTCAGTAGTATCAGCAATTTGATCTTTAGGATAAATATGACTTCCCTTGGGTAATCTAGAAGAAATAATTTTCAGTAAAATATCTAGATTCTGTTTTTTTAATGCTGAAAGAGGCACTATTTCAGAAAATCTATAACTTTTAGATAATTCGTCAATGAAAGGTAATAGACTNTCTTTCTCTTTTATTTTATCAATCTTATTAATTACCAAAATAGAGGATGTAAAATCCNGTGGTATTTGCTCCATTAGTTGCTTATCTTCTTCTGTCCAATTTAGACCNTCAATTACATAAATAAGNACATCAACTCCTTTCATGGCACTACTTGCAACTTTATTCATGTAGTTATTTAGGGCTCTTTTGTGNTCCAAATGAAAACCGGGAGTATCAATGAAGATCATTTGGAATTCTTTATAGGTTTTTATTCCTAACAGTTTATGTCTCGTGGTTTGAGGTTTTCTAGAAGTAATGGATACTTTCTGACCTAGTAAACTATTTAGTAAAGTTGACTTCCCTACGTTTGTTCGGCCAACTATAGAAACGTACCCTGACTTAGCTTTGCTTTCTGACTTCATAAAATATTAAGATTTATCAAAGCTTTGTTTGCTGCATCTAGTTCAGCTTTCTTTTTGTTTTTACCCTTACCTGTAGTGACTAAGTCTAAATCTTCAATTAAACAAGTGACCTCAAAATCACCTCCCTTTTCTTTAGATCCTTTTGAAGCTATCGAATATTTTGGAAGCTGTTTATTTTCTTTCTGTAATATTTCTTGTAACTTAGATTTAGCATCTTTTAAGTCTTTTGTTTCTTCTAGTTCAAACAGTTCATCGCCAAGCAGGCCTTTAAGTATTTCAGATGTTTTTATATAGCTAGAATCTAAATATATAGCACCAATCAAGGCTTCAAGAGCATTGCCTTGTATTGAATTGTTTCTTAAATTTTCTCCCTTACCAATTTTTATATAATTATGTAATCCTATATTCTTAGCTATCTGATCTAGATTATCTCTACTAACTATACTGGCCTTGAATTGAGTAAGCTTGCCTTCACTTAAAGAATCGAACTTTTCATACAAATAATGGGTTACATACATAGTCAAAACAGCATCTCCAAGAAACTCAAGTCTTTCATTGTGGTTTCTTGAAAAACTTTTATGGGTTAGTGCTAACTCAAACAAACTATTATTCTTAAAAGTATATCCAATCCTTAAAGAAAGCTCCTTCATAAGATATTAATTTATCCTCTTGTTTCTTGATAAAGTTGGGAGTTCAGAGAAAGAGCCCCAGTGCAACCAGATAAATTCAGCCTTCCCAATTAAATAATCCTCAGAAAAATAACCCCATGCCCTGCTATCTAAGCTGTTATCTCTATTATCTCCAATAGCCAAATAATGTCCGTCCGGAATTACCCATTTGTGTTGGGCATACTCCAGTAGTCCCAATAGTCTAATTGTGTGAATTTCATCATCTAGCGTCTCTTGAATTAATGTCTCTGCTTCATTATCAGTAATAACTTGATGCACTAATTTTAAGCCATTAATCCAAATTTCATATCCTTTTATCTCTACTGTATCTCCTGGGACGCCTACAACTCTTTTAACAAATTTTGTTCCAGTTTTGCTGCACCTACTTTCTTGCAAGTTAATAAATTTATTTAAAAAGCGTTGGCTCTCGGGTGTGGTTAAACTTGCTAAGTCCGGTCTAGCTTTGACAGGAGACGAATTGCATAAAGTGTGGGGTGGTATAAATACAGCTACATCATTTCTTTCAGGAGAAGAAAATCCACCTATAAGGTAATTAGTGCCTGGAAATTTTAGCCCATATGAGTATTTATTAACTAAAACAAAATCTCCTACTTGCAAACCAGGAACCATAGAGCGGCTTGGTATTTGATAAGGCTCATAAGCAAATGCACGTATAGAAGTAATTACCAATAAGATTAAAAAGTAAGATCTACTTTCTTTTCTAAGTTCTTCTATATTGATAATCTTCCCGACTAACCAAGATAGAGCGGCTAGTATTGTTGCTATTAAGAGAACCAGTCCAAAATCTAAATTAAGTTTAAAAACCTTATAAAGAATGATTAACGCAAAAAGAAACATAACACCACTAGTTATATCTCTCTTTAATGGTTGCTTGTTATTAGTAAAAATTATCCATAAGACGTAACCTATTGACTCGGATAATAATAAAATTATTAAAGCTGTATCCATATTATTCCTTCACCCGCAGAACAGAAAGGAAAGCATCCTGGGGAACTTCGATCTTGCCAATATTCTTCATTCGTTTTTTTCCCTCTTTTTGTTTTTTCTGTAATTTCATTTTTCTTGTAACATCTCCTCCGTACAGTTTAGCAGTAACATCTTTCCTATAGGCCTTAACAGTTTGCCTAGAAACTATCTTCCCGCCTATTGCAGCTTGAATCGCTACGTCGTACTGTTGCCTAGGTATTACGTCTTTTAGTGCTTCAGTAAATTGTTTACCTTTAGCAGTTGCAACTGATCTATGAGCCATATAAGCCAAAGCATCAACTTTTTCTCCATTAAGCAATATATCCAGCTTGATAACGTCGGCTAGCTCATATCTATCAAGAGAGTAATCTAATGACGCATACCCTTTACTCACAGACTTTAATCGATCAAAGAAATCTACGACTATCTCGCTAAGAGGGACATCGTAAATAAGCTCGGCTTGACCTGCTACATAACGCATTGAAATCTGCTTTCCTCTTCTGTCATTACAAAGCTTCATAACTGAGCCTATGTAGATTTCAGGAACCAATATATTGGCTCGAGCTATAGGTTCCAATATAGAATTGACCTTGCTGTAATCTGGTAAACGACTTGGATTTTCTATCCTTTGAGTAGCACCATCAGTTCCCAATACCTCATAAGCAACAGTTGGAGCCGTTGCTACCAAGTCCATACCATATTCCCTATTTAAGCGCTCAGAAATTATCTCCATATGTAAAGTTCCTAAGAAACCACATCTAAATCCAGCTCCTAAGGCTTCTGAGTGTTCAGGCTCATATTGAAGAGAGGCGTCATTTAGACAAAGTTTTTCTAGAGCTTCTCTAAAGGCCTCGAAGTCATCTGCACTTTGAGGAAATAAAGCTGCATATACTTGAGGATTTATCTCCCTGAAACCTTCAAGCCTTGGCGTCTCTGAGCTAGCCTTTACAATAGTATCTCCAACAGGAGCTCCTCTTATTTCTTTAATGCTTGCACAAACAAACCCGACCTGCCCCGATTCCAATTCAGTTAAATCAGTTAATTTAGGCTTAAAAACTCCTACTTTATCAACAATATGCTTTTCCTTTTTAGAAAAAATTTCAATAGTATCGCCCTTTTTAATAGAGCCATTTACTACCCTGGCTAATGAAACCACTCCCAAATAATTATCAAACCAAGAATCTATAATTGAAGCTTGCAGTGGTGCCTTTTTATTTACTTCTGGTGGAGGAATTAAATGAACAACCTGTTCTAATACTTCTTGTATTCCTGTTCCCTTTTTCGCACTTATGCAAGGAGCGCCCGAAGCATCCACGCCAATTATCTCTTCTATCTCCTTTTTTACTCTTTCCGGGTCAGATTGGTCTAAATCTATTTTATTAAGAACAGGTATTATTGTTAAGCCTTCTTCAACAGCGTTATAACACGTGGATAGGGTCTGAGCCTCTACGCCTTGAGAAGCATCAACTAAAAGTATTGCCCCCTCACATGCAGACAGAGATCTTGACACTTCATATGCAAAATCAACATGCCCAGGTGTGTCTATTAAATTAAATTGATAAAGCTCTCCATCCACTGCTTTATAAGAAAGACTTACCGTTTGAGACTTAATCGTTATACCTCTTTCTTGTTCTAGTTCTAGAGTATCTAATACTTGCGAGGTCATTTCTCTTTGACTTAGCCCGCCGCAAAGTTCAATGATCCTATCTGCAAGAGTGGATTTACCGTGATCGATATGCGCTATGATAGAAAAATTTCTAATATTCACAAGAAATGCTTTTTTAACTAAAAATTAGCCTGAAGGATAACTATTTTGACAGATTTAAGCTAAGAATTCTTTTAATTCCATTCCTAGAAATTCCTACCGTGGTACTCTTTTCTTTGTCTATTTCACTTAAAACTGATCTAAATTCTTCCACATTACTTATTCTATTCCTTCCAACTGAATAAATAACATCTCCCTGCCTAATACCTGAAGAGTATGCAATTCCTTCAGAGTCAATTGCTTTCACAACCACACCTCTTACATCAGACCTATTAGATTTAGTGTCTAGATTTTCTACAACCAAGCCTAATAAATTTTGGTTTGTGGCGTTGAAAGAAAGAGAAGGGTCTTTAGGTAATTCACCTACTTTTACTTTAATAGTCTTTTTCTTTCCTTCTCGAAGAACCAATGCGTTAACACTAGAATCCGGCTTAATAGCTCCAACGGTTAAAGGTAAATCTGAAGAATAGAATATTTCTTCACCATCAAAGAAAAGGATTACATCTTCTTCCTTTAAACCTGATTTTTCTGCCGGGCTGTCTTCAATTATCTGTGAAATTAAGGCGCCTTTGGGTACTTCCATGTTTAATGCTTCTGCCAACTCGCTTGTAACTTCTTGAATGCTTACTCCAAGCCAACCTCTTGCCACATAACCCTTCTCTTTTAACTGGTCAGCAACATCCATGGCATAATCAATGGGTATGGCAAATGAAACACCCATGTAACCTCCTGACCTGGTGTAAATTTGAGAATTAATTCCTATAACTTCACCTTCTAGATTAAAAAGAGGACCTCCCGAGTTACCGGGATTGATAGCCACATCGGTTTGAAGAAAAGGGACATAAGTCGAATCGGAGCCATTAGGTATACTTCTTCCTTTGGCGCTAACTATTCCTGATGTTACAGAAAACCTTAATTGAAAAGGAGAGCCTATTGCTACAACCCACTCGCCTACTTTAAGCTTCTTCGAACTTCCTATTCTAAGAGCAGGCAAGTCAGAAGCCTCGATCTTAAGAAGAGCAACGTCAGACCTTTCATCAGTACCTATTATCTCCGCTTCAAATTCTCTTCTATCTCCTAGACTAACTATTACCTCTTCAGCTCCTTGCACAACATGATTATTAGTTAATAAATAACCATCCTTAGAGATTATAAAACCTGAACCAGTGGATATGATGGGCCTGGAATTCTGTCTCTCCCTAGGTTGTTCTCCAAAAAATCTTTCAAAAAATTCGTCGTATCTTGGATCACCAAAACCTCTTTGTCCGAATGAGTTTCTGTTACTCACAGTCTTAGTGCTAGTTATATTAACCACTCCAGGAGAAGATTCTTCCGCTAAATCCGAAAAGTTTGGTAAGTCCTTTGCCCCTGTCGTAGCAACGAAACCTAACAATACAACAACAAATAAAGATCTAATAATGACCATCTATAATTCCTTAATTATTTAACTTTGTTTGAGAAAAAGTTGGCATTCTGCAATATTTTAGATTTTTTTTCAGCTGTTATATCACCACTCACCGAAATAACAAAGATGCCTTTTTCTGTTTTGATATAAGATATCCTNGACGCNCTAGAAGAAGATAGGGNCATAGGTGTCTCTATAGGTGATAAGCTTACCTTAAAAGACTTTCCTGAAGAAGGCATAAGATAATTTGCTCTTAAGATCCCCTGTGGACCGTTCTGAATGTTTTGCAACTCAGCATTAATTCCAGAAACAGAATTATTCAAGACTTCAATTGCCTCAGGACTTGCTATAGCTTCTGAAATCCTTTTGGAAGCAAGATCCGTGAAGGAATTGTTATTATTCGTATATTGAAAATTGAAGAAAAATACCACTAAACAACTTGCTAATGCCATACCTATATAGTTTTTTTGATTTACCCACCAACTTCTTTCACTAGTTACAATCTTCGCTTTTTTGCCTAGCTCATTGCTAATTCTTGTAGAAATATCAATCTCTTCAAATAATAAGTTATCTTTGTGGAGAACTCTCTTAGAGATTTGCAGATCATTCCAATATTCTCTTAGTTCGGCATTATCTTCTATTTCATTTAAAACCCTTCTGGTTTCAAACTCTGATAACTCTCCATCGCTTAATGCAGATATTTTTTCTTTTATTCCTTTACTTACTGTCATGATATTTCATTATTTTTGTAAACCTGGTTATTTCTCATATGTTTCTTAATGGATTGCTCTAATACTTCTCTTCCTCTAAATATTCTAGATCTTACTGTTCCAACTGGGCAATCTACTATCTCGGCTATCTTCTCATAACTCAACCCATCAAATTCTCTAAGAGATAAAGCGGTTCTAGTTTCTTCTCCTAGGCTCGATAAAGTATCATGAATTAAATCTCTTAATTGATTGGCATTTAGAATCTCTTGAGGAGAATCCATATCAACTTTATCAAAGTAAACAGAATCATCTTCAGATAGATCAGTCATAGAGGTTTCACCTTTTCTTTTTCTAGATACTAAATAATTCTTTGCGGTATTTACGGTTATTCTATAAATCCAAGTATAGAAAGAGCTTTCTTCTCTAAAAGAATTTATTGATTTATATGATTTTATGAAAGCCTCTTGCGCAATGTCTTCTGCTAACTGTTTTTCTTTTACGTATTTAAAAGCTGTAGATATAACTCTACTCTGATATTTTAAAACAAGGAGATCAAAAGCTCTGTAGTCACCTTTCTTAGCTCTTCTAACAAGAGAAAGATCAACCTCTTTATTATTTTCCTTCCTTTCCACTTCTAAATAGACCTCGTCATGTTTAAAAAGTTCTGTCTTTTATCAAAGTTCTTTTGCAACTTCCAAAGCTCCTCTAAAACCAATATCATCAAGTTTAATCAAAATTAAGGGGGTTATGGTCAGAAATTCATTCATTGTTTCGCTATCTTCAAATATTTCTCTGAAATCTTTATGCGAGTTTTTATCTAAAAGTGTATTTGCTATGGATCCAGAAAGATAAACCCCTCCAGATGCGCCCCAAACAAGTGTCACGTAACGTAAGTATGAAGCAAGTAGATAATTTAATAAATTTTTAACTTCTTTGCATTGCTCATCAGATTCTGCGAGCTGCAGTATGTCTTCATTTGTATAGGTACTATTACTATTCCCTGAAAGGACCTTGTAAAAAAAGGAAATCCCTTTACCTGAAAGAAAATCTTCGTAAGTAGGCACCCTCGTATTTTCTGAAACAAAACTGTCAACTATCTTTTTTAAAGTCGGCCTTAATACCTTATCTGAAATATTTATGTGTCCTGCTTCAGTTGAAATGACCTCATTATTTGTAATTCCAGCCAGCCCTAATCCAGTTCCAGGTGCTATAAGTATTCTTGTTCCAGCATTGGGCATAATTTTCTTTCCAATATAAATAATCTCATCTTCTTCTAACCTCTTAACTGCATGGGCCTGTAAAGCAAGGTCATTTATTACAGTTAAGCCTTTCTTAAATAATTTTTTCTTTAATTCACTTGCCCTAAAAGAGATATCAGCATTTACGAAGGTGATTTCATCATTAATTACAGGCGCAGCAACACCCAGAACTGCCTTATCAACTTTTTGCAATAGGTCGTGTTTTGTTAAGTAGGCAAGGCAGATATCCTCTAAAGAGTTATAGTCTCCTATGTTAAGCCTGTCAGAAAGAGAATAATCTACAAAACTTTCGGTTATTGAAAAACGAGCATTCGTTGCACCTATGTCTGCTAAAAGAATCATATACTTTCTTTTGTTGTCTCTAAATGTTTGGACAAAATTAAATTAACTAACTTGGTCATTTCATTATCTAGATCTACTTGCTTCTTAGTTACAAGAATATCAAATATATCAATATCTTCATAAGACAACAGCTTTATAAGGAGGTTTTGTTGATTTATATCTAAATTTTGAAAGTGATTTTCAACAAATGGGGTTAAGATGGCATCAAGCTCCCAGAGACCTCTCCTACATTGCCAAAGTGTTTTTTTCTTTAAGTCTGTCAAGTCTAATACCTTATAATATGAATTGTGAAACCTACTGATTTAATTGAATTAGAGTATTTGAGCACACTTGAAATAATAGGTGAAGGGGCGTTTGAACTACTTCAAGGTCAAATTACTTGTGATATGGAGCGCATAAAGGATGGTCGTGTAGGTTTAGGTGCTCTTTGCAATTTAAAAGGAAGAGTTACTAGTTCTTTTGTAATTATTAAAAAACCTCAATCAAAGAATTCTTTCCTTCTAATAGGGCATTCCATGATTATGGAAGAAACGAAGAAGACTTTAGCTAAATATTCTCCTTTCTATGAATTAGAAATGCATATGAACACAACATATAGTTTTTTTGCTTTAGATAAAGTTGCTTTAAATAATCTTTTCCTAGAAACAAATTTAGATCTTAATCTTCAGGAACATGAAGAAATTTTAAGAATCCATTATTTAAATAAAAGATACTGCTTACTTGCTATCCAAGAAAAAAATAAACAAATACTAAAGAAGTTCAATATTTGTAAGGACTTAAAAGAATGGGAGATTGATAATATTCAAAACAAAGTGATTGATATTAATTTTGAAGAGATTGGTGAGTACACTCCTCATGAGCTGGGATACCATCAAACAGAGAGGATAGATTTCAATAAAGGTTGTTATACGGGTCAAGAAATAGTTGCCAGAATTCACTACCGAGCAAAGAAACAACCATTTGTACAATACGGGA
>PCBA01000006.1 GCA_002730855.1 Gammaproteobacteria bacterium | reverse complement strand
GGGTGCGATATCATTTCAGAATTACATGAATCAGGCGACCTACAAGATATCATCGACTCTGTTGATTAAGAGAAACTGAAGAAATAAGAATAGTGATGGCGATATGCTGCAGTATGATTCTAGGAATTTCTAGCTTTAAAACTTCATTCAGCTCAATGTTGCGTCACCAATTATAATATTTTTATAATACTTCAATTAGATAGTCTAAAACTTTATTGGGATCTTCTGTCATCAAAGTATGTCCCGAATTACTAATTTCTTTCACATCTGGGCTCTTAAAGTTATCTATCAGGTCACTCGCTTTTATTCTAGGTGTTAAAAAATCGTTCGAACCTAATATTAGTTGTACTTTAGCTGAAACTTTCTTAGCCTTTTCAAGGCCGTCTTGAAAATTACTACAAGCCAATAAGTCGTTATAAATAACCCCCTTTTTAGATCTTTGCATTAACCTTCTCGTAGATTCAGTCATCCAAATTCCTGGATTTTTATTTCTTCCAATACGGGCTTGATTGCTATAACCCATGAAAGTAAGTATATCTATAGCTTTTTGGACATCTGATTTTGCATATTCTAATAAATGTTTATTAACTTGCATCGGAAAAGCAGTTCCAATTAAAGACATGGCCTTAACCCTTTTTGGTTGGGAAGACGCCATTTCTAAAGCGATTAAAGAACCCATACTATGGCCAACTATAGAAAAACTATTAATTGAATTATCATTTAGCAGCTTAAAGATCTTATCTGAAAAACCGGTTATAGAAGAGATGGGTTTTCCTGGGCTTTTTCCATGACCAGGAAGGTCAATTGCTAATACATCTCTACTTTTTCTTAAAAAGTATCTGACAGGTAAGGTCCATACTGAATGATCCATACCAGTGCCATGAATAAAGACAATAGGTTCACTATTCTTTGTTAAATCTTTTTTTGGAAAATAAAACATCATTATCTAGTTGCATAAGTTAGTGCTTCATCTAAGTCTTCTATAAGATCTTCTGAATCTTCTATTCCAATTGATAAACGTATAGTTGATTCAGTTATACCAGCTTTTTTTAGAGCAGCATTATTCATTCTATGGTGAGTTGTGCTAGCAGGGTGTATTACAAGTGATTTTGCATCACCTACGTTAGCTAAGTGTGAAAATAGATTTAATTGTTCAATAAATTTTGTACCAGTTTCTTTATTTCCTTCTAATTGAAAAGTAAAAACGGCTCCACATCCGTTAGGCAATATGTCCTTTGCCAGGTCATAATCCAGATGGCTCTTTAATTCCGGATAACACACACTTTTAACAGACGCATGAGTGTTCAAGAAGTCCACAATACTTCTAGTATTTTTTATATGTCTTTCCATTCTTAGATTTAGTGTTTCCATTCCCTGTAAAACTAAGAAAGCTGTGTGAGGACTCATGCAGGCACCAAAATCACGAGCACCTTCTTTTCTTGCTCTATTAATATATGCTGCAGGTCCGAATTCATCTACAAAATTCATGTCATGAAACCCTTCATACGGTTCGGTTAGAGTCTTAAATTTTGTAGAAGAATTCCAATCAAACTGGCCGCCATCTACTAAAAGGCCTCCTATAACAACACCATGGCCAGAAAGAAATTTAGTAGCAGAATGAAAGATTAAATCTGCACCTAGTTCGAAAGGCTTCATTAAATAAGGAGTAGTAAAAGTTGAATCAACCAATAGAGGTATATTGTTGTCATGAGCTATTTTTGAAACTTTAGGAATATTTAGTACATCAAGACCCGGATTACCAAGGGTCTCTCCAAAAATAAGTTTAGTATTTTTTTTAATATTCTTCTTGATCTCAGCGGTCTTTCTAAAGTCAACAAAAGTTGTATTTATACCAAATCTAGGAAGTGTATATTCCAAAAGGTTATGACTACCTCCATATAAACTCTTTGAGGCAATTATATGAGAACCTTTTTCAAGAATAGTAGTAATCGCTAAAACAAGGGCAGCCTGACCACTTGAAGTTGCTATAGCACCTACACCCCCCTCTAAAGCACTAATTCGTTCTTCAAGTACTGCATTTGTTGGATTCGTTATTCTTGAGTAGACATGTCCTGCTCTTTCTACATTAAATATACCTGCTGCAGTTTCTGTATCTGGAAATACAAATGAAGAAGATTGATAAATGGGAGTAGCTCTGGCACCAAAATCTGAATCTGGTCTTTGTCCAGCATGCAGCGAAAGAGTGTTAGGTTTTAAGTCTTTAGGTTTTTTCATATTATTATTTTATTAATTCTCGATAGATAGATATAGTCATTAATGGATAAATTAACATCAAAGGCAGGGAAGTAATCAAAATAATATCTAATGCTACACTGTGATCAGAATATATAACTAGTGCAGCAGGAAGGATCCCTAAAATAACAGCCCAAAATAATCGTAACTGCTTATTAGGTTCTTTATTTTTATTGGATGTTTTCATGACATGGTATGAAATAACATAGGACATAGAATCATAAGAAGTTGTTATAAATATGATCGTAATTAAACAAAATATAAAAACCATAAACACTTCGAAGGGTAAATTTTTAACAACCGCAATTGCAGTGTCTGCATGACCAACTGAATTCATACTTTGTAAAACTGCAAATTCGCTTGAAAGCTCTAGATTCATTGCAAAACCACCTAAGATCATATAGAAAAGCCAAGTTCCAAGAGTACCGAAGAANAGCATNCCNAGGATTACTTGCCTTAAAGTCCTTCCTTTAGAAATTCTAGCAATGAATAGGCCCACAAGAGGACCAAAAGCAACCCACCAAGCCCAATAAAAGATAGTCCATTCCTTAGCAAATTCTGATTCTTCAGAGATACCTAAAGTACTCATGTCCCAAAAATGAGTTATTGAAAAGAGGAGACCTGAAAAAGATGTTTCGATCAAACTTTCTATGTTTGTTGAGAAAATGATGATCAATAAAAACAGTAAAGCTAACATAAGGTTAAAATTACTTAAATTTTTAATCCCTTTATCTAAACCTTTGTAGACACTATACCCAAAGAGACCTACACATAAACAAATTACTAGAATATCTAATTTTATATCATTGCTTAAATTAAATATTTCAATGAATCCAGAAGAAAGCATAGGGATATATGATCCTATTGTTCCTCCAGCAGCACCAACAGTTGCTAATATAAATATTAAATCAATAAAGCGGCCAAATAATGTGTTTTCTATATTTGAAATACCTAATCCTCTCAAACTAGAACTTAATCTTAATGAATCAAGATTATATTTATAAAAGGCTATAGAGAGGGCGATAGCTGGTATTCCATAAATGGACCAAGCACTAATACCCCAATGAAATAAGCCATAGGCAGTTGCAAGAGAAAATGATTCGTCTGAATAAGGGTCAATATCAAATGGCGGGTTTCCAACGTAATATGACCATTCAACACCTGACCAGTAGATAATACCTCCTCCTATTCCAGAACAAAACAGCATACCTATCCAGCTAATGTAAGAAAATTCAGCTATAGCTTCGTTCCCACCAAATTTGTAATTTCCAAATCTTGAAAGGCATAGGAATATTAAGAAAAAGAAGCAAAATAAAGTAAGTATTAAGTAAGAAGGACCAAACACATTAACAATGGATTGATAAGTTAAATCAATTGTTCTTTTTGCAAATTCAGCGTCGTAAAGGATGAAGGTTGCTATAAATAGAACAGAAAATAAACTAATAAAGAGAGTAATTTTATCTACTCCTAGCTTATTAAGCCGGTAGTTTAATGCTTCCATAGATGAAGCATAACCCTGACTAAGCTAGAATGTAAATGTGAAATATGTATACAATACGCGCCTCTTATGAATACTAAGAAAATAAACAAGATTGTACTGGCATATTCAGGTGGCCTTGATACCACAGTAATTCTTCATTGGTTGAAAGAGACCTATGGAGCTGAGGTAATAACTTTTACTGCTGATATAGGGCAAGACCATGACCCTGATTTGGTTAAGGAGAGGGCCAATGCTATTGGGGCAAGTAAAGTTATCATAGAAGACTTGAAAGAAGAATTTGTTAAACATTATGTTTTTCCAATGTTTAGAGCTAATGCGTTATATGAAGGTGAATATCTATTAGGTACCTCTATTGCCAGGCCCTTAATTAGTAAGAGGATGATAGAAATAGCGCAAGAAGAGGGTGCTGATGCAATAGCTCATGGAGCAACTGGAAAGGGAAATGATCAAATCAGATTTGAAATTGGAGCTTATTCTTTAAACCCTTCAATTGAAGTAATAGCTCCGTGGAGAACTTGGAACTTTATTTCTAGGGCTGATTTAGTTAATTACTGTAATAAAAATCAAATTATAATTGATGCAAGTCCTGACGAACCTTTGTATTCAACTGATGAGAATATTCTACACACTTCTTATGAAGGTGAAATTCTTGAAGACCCATCAATTCCTGCGCCTGAATCAATTTGGCAGAGAACTTCTTCATTAATGGATGCGCCTAATAAGGAAGAAGAAATTACAATAGATTTTGAGAACGGTGATCCTGTTGGTTTAGAAGGTAAAAAATTAAATCCTTCTGAAATTCTAGAAACATTGAATCATATTGCAGGAAAGAACGGAATAGGAAGACTAGACCTTGTAGAAAATAGGTTTACAGGTATGAAATCGAGGGGTTGTTATGAAACTCCAGGCGGAACTATTCTTTTAAAAGCACACAGAGCCATGGAGTCTTTATCATTGGATGCACAAACAGGTCATTTAAAAGATGAATTAATGCCTAAATATGCGCAATTAATTTATGAAGGGTTTTGGTGGAGTCCTGAAAGAGAAGCTTTACAAGCTTTTATAGATAAATCGCAAGAGCATGTTTCTGGTTCAGTGAAAATTGGTTTATATAAAGGGAATATAATAATCAAAGCTAGAACATCACCTTATAGCCTTTATGACACAAAAATTGTTACTTTTGAAGATGATGAGAATACATATAACCAAGCGGACGCTACCGGATTTATAAAGATTAACTCGTTGAGATTAAAGGCAAACGCTAAAAGAAAGAGATAGCTTTATTCAGAAATCTTTAATTTTCTTTGCAACTTAGTGTTAGAAGTTGTGTATGCAAAAGGCACTTTCTTTCCTGGATTACTTCTCCTATATGCTTCTTGAACAGCTAGAGTAGTTTCATGAAAGCCACAAAGTATTAAATCTAATTTCCCTGGATAGTCACTTATATCGCCTACTGCAAAAATTCCTTTTCTGCTAGTTTGAAACTTTTCTGCATCTACAGAGATTTTTTTATTGGCAAGATCTAAATTCCAATCAACTATTGGGCCTAGTTTTTTATTCAAACCAAATAAGAACAAAATTTCATCACATTTTAAGCTCTCTAAGTTTTTTGTTTCAAAGTTCTTAATGGTGACTCCGGTTATTTGCTTATCAAAAATTAGTTTTTCTATAACGAAAGGAGTCTTAAGATCAACTTTTCCAGTTTCTACTAATTCTCTCATTTGAGCTTCAGTATTTGGAACCCCTCTAAAAGCATCTCTTCTGTGAATTAATTTGAGTGATTTAGTGATATCTGCGAGTTCTACTGTCCAATCTAATGCACTATCACCGCCACCAAAGATTATTACATTTTTGTTTTTATATTTATCTTTATCTTTGACTGCATATTCAATTCCCTTATCCAAGAATTTATCGGGATCTTCTATATTTGGAGGCCTTCTAGGTTCGAAAGAGCCCGCGCCTGCAGCAATGAATAGACTTTTTGCCACAAAGACTTTTCCTTCAGATGTAGTGACTTTCCAAGAAGATACCTCATCATCATTAATTTCTTCAAGTGAATCGACCCTTTCATTTAAGTATGTCTGATAATTAAAGGGCTTGATCTGTTCTAAGAGAGCATCAACATGTTCTTGGGCTGTTTGAAACGGAACACCCGGAATATCATAAATTGGTTTTCCTGGATAAAGTTCGGAGCACTGACCTCCAACTTTATCTAAATTATCAATTAATACGCATTCAAGGCCAAGCAAACCCGCTTCAAAAACAGTAAACAGTCCAACGGGTCCAGCTCCGACTATTATAATGTCTGTTTTTGTGTCCATATTATCTTACTTGCATACCAGGCTCAGCTCCATGGTCGGGAGATAATATAAAGACCCCAATGTCATCATCTCCAGCCGCAAGTATCATGCCTTCAGAAGTTCCAAATCTCATTTTTCTGTGCTTTAAGTTATTTACACATACCACAAGCTTATTAATAAGATCTTTCGGATCATATTCGCGTTTCATGCCAGCAAAGACGGTTTTAGCTCCAAGTTTTCCAAGATCTAGTTCTAATCTAATTAACTTATCAGCCTCTTCTACAGATTCAGCCTTATCTATTCTTGCAACACGCAAGTCTAATTTCATAAAATCTTCTATACTTATTTCAGACATTCTTTAGTTCCAATAATTGGGTTATATGGCTATCTTCAACTCTTGTTAGCAATGGGTCAAAATTATATACATTATGATTCAATAGTGGTTTATGTATATCTTTCCAAGTTGGCCTATCATTTAGATAATCGAAGCTTTTTTCAGCTAAATTAGGAGTAACGGGTTGTAACATTATAGTTAAGATTCTAAATAAATTAATCGATGTACTGCAAATTTGATGTACTAAATCTTTGTTTTTATCATCTTTAATTAATGTCCATGGTTCCATCCTGTCTATGTATCGGTTAGCTTTATCAGCAAGTGCCATTATTTCTTTCATAGCCTTGTTTAATTCTAAGTTTTCATAACACATAGCTATCATTTCTGAGGTTTCAATAAATTCATTTAATAATTCAATGTTATCAATTTTAGCTGATAACTTATTATTAAAGTCTTTAGTAATAAACTTCGCAGATCTACTGGCTATATTAACGAATTTATTAACAAGGTCAGAATTTACTTTTTGTCTCAAGTCTTCTAAGTTTAAGTCTATATCATCTACACCTGTACCTAACTTAGATGCAAGGTAATACCTTAAATATTCTGGATCTAAGACACTGACAAAATCATCAGCTGAAATAAAGTTTCCTCTAGATTTAGACATCTTTTCTCCATCTAACGTTAAAAAACCATGAGTAAAAATACCTGAAGGAGTTTTTAAGTCAGCAGAAGAAAGCATGGCTGGAAAGAATAGTGCATGAAAGTACATGATGTCTTTGCCTATAAAGTGATAGATTTCTTGTTTAGAATCAGGAGACCAAAGTTCTTCAAATTTTTTAGAATCTTGTTTTGATAGATAGTTAAGATGACTTGCTAAGTAGCCTATAGGAGCATCTAGCCAAACGTAAAAATACTTATCTTTGTATCCCGGAATATTAAAACCGAAATAAGGAGAATCTCTACTGATATCCCAGTCTTTTAAACCATCCTTTAACCATTCAGAAAGTTTATTTTGGACAGGTTGTTGTACCTTAGACTCTTTTAGCCAACTATCTATATCTTTCTTTAAAGAGCTGAGTTTAAAAAATAAATGCTCTGATTCTTTTACGACAGGTGGGGTTTCACTTATAACAGATATCGGGTCAATAAGATCAGTTGCTTCATAGGTAGAACTACAGATCTCACAATTATCGCCATATTGATCTTCAGCTGAACATTTTGGACATCTACCTTTAACATAACGATCTGAAAGAAACATTCCTTTCGAAGTGTCAAAGAGCTGCTCGATAACTTTAACTTCTATTAAGCCTTTCTTATTTAAGGCTTCAAAGACCCTTTCTGATAGCATTCTATTTTCTTCACTATGAGTTGTGTGGTAATTATCGTGGGCGATGTTATACGCACTAAAGGTATTAATATGGTTTTCATATATTTGATTGATTAACTTTTCTGGATCAATTCCAAGTTCATCTGCTTTTAGCATTATAGGTGTTCCATGAGCATCATCAGCACAGACGTAAGTACATTCATTGCCAGTTAGTCGTTGAAATCTAACCCAGATATCAGTTTGAGTATGTTCTAAGATATGCCCCAAGTGAAGCGGTGCATTGGCATAAGGCAGTGCACTTGTTACTAAAATTGTTCTTTTTTCAGTTTTTTTAGCCATGTAGGAGTTAAAATATTAGAAAATTAAATATATATAGTAATTATAGCGCAGTTAATTAAGATTCTCTTTTTCTAAAATATGGCAACCCCAAACAACAAATTAAGAATTCCTGAGACATTAAGAAATGTTAAAAATTTGGTTGGAGTATTTTCTGCAAAAGGAGGTGTAGGAAAATCTGCTGTTTCTTTACAATTGGCCCTATCTCTTAAAGAACAGGGGTATAGGGTAGGTTTAGTCGATGCTGATATTTATGGACCCAGTCAAGCTACAATGTTGAATTCAGGTCCTGGTGAATTAGAAGTTACAAATGACAGTGTAATTCAACCCTTGATGAAGAAAGGAATATCATTTATCTCCATGGGTCTAATATCGGAAAGAAAGATGCCTGTTATATGGAGGGGCCCAATGGTAAGTGGTGCTGTGATGCAGTTATTAGCTCAAACTAATTGGGGGAAATTAGATTATTTGATTATAGATACACCTCCAGGGACTGGAGATGTGCAATTGACTTTACTTCAGCAAATTCCATTAACAGGAACTGTAATTGTCACAACCCCTCAGGAAGTCTCTATTTCAGACTGCAGGAAAGGCATAGAAATGATTCTTAAGCTTTCTATCCCTGTTTTGGGTTTAATAGAAAATATGAGCTGGTTTCAACCCAGTGATAGCAATAATAAATATTTTCTTTTTGGTAAAGATGGCGGAAAAAAACTTGCTTCTGAATATAATATAAAATTATTAGCACAACTGCCTCTAATAGAGACTCATAATAAAAAAGGTTTATTAGAATCAGATACTATGAAAAATATATTTAAAAAGTTAACTATTGATTTGATTAAGTTTGTAGAAAAAGAAAAATCGAAAAAAGGCAACTCGATCCCACAAACAAATATTACAAAATGAATATAAAGTTTTTGATAGTTATTATTTGCGCTAATTTCTTATCTATTTTAGAAGCAGAAATAGATCCTTTTAAAGATATAAATGAAAAGACCCATCAATTAAATCAGAGACTAGACGAATCTATAGCTACACCAGTTGCTAGATTTTATAAGAAAGTAACACCAGATATTTTAGAAACAGGAATTACAAATTTTACTGACAATATTGAAGATATTAATATTGCAGCTAATAATATTCTTCAAGGAAAAATAAAGAGTGGAATTTCTGATATCTTTAGATTTACTCTTAATTCTTCTATAGGGTTATTAGGATTCTTTGATGTAGCATCTAAAATTGGCCTTGAAAAGCATTCAGAAGACTTTGGTCAGACCTTAGCTGTTTGGGGCATTGATGAAGGTCCTTATATTGTGCTTCCGTTGTTAGGTCCGAGTTCTTTAAGAGATACTGTAGCTCGTATTCCTGAAGCCTTTATGACACCTTTAATCCTCATAGATCACGACAGAACAGGATACGAATTAACCGCTATTGATTTATTAGAAAAAAGGGCAAGATACCTCGGCCTTGAATCAATAGTTATAGGAGACGAATATTTATTTTATAGAGATGCTTATTTTCAAAGCAGAGAATTCGAGATAAATGATGGCCTAGTAGAAGATGATTTTGATGATTTTAATTACGATGATTGATTTCTTCTAGATTCTAATTTTATTTTAATAAAATCTGAATGGCTAACATGAAGCAGGTTAGAAATCTTTCTAATTAAGTAATCTTCATACTTATCTAAATTTCCATCAGAAAAAGCTATCTTCCAAATACTTTCTATAAGCTTTAGTTTATCTGCGTAGGAGAATTCATCATTAACTACTCTAGTATAATCATATAACGAGGTAGAATGGTCTACTATGCTTTTAGCATCATCAATTAGATCTTGAATCATTTCTTCTTCTAAAGAGTAGGTCTCTTTAAGTATCTTCATTAGTGAAGAAACCTCAGATTCATTAAAAATTTTATCTGCAAAAGCCACTTCAATTAATAATGCAGCGCAAGCTTTGTTTAGTATGGAAATGCTTTCTAGGGGTGTTTCTTCTTCATTATTTGAATAGTTAATAAGCAAATCTTTAAGTTTTTTTATCATTCTATAAGTCCTCTAATAATTTTCTTGTATTCTTGAACTGGGTCTTCATATTTATCTATTTTACTCAAAACCCTTCTAATTTCTCCAGCTCCTTTCAATCCTTTAAAAAGACCCATTAAATGTCGAGTTACAAGATTTAATCTAACTCCTTCTTTTTGTTGATCTTCTAGATAGGGGAGGTAGTCTATTAATAATTGTTTTCTTGTTTTAGCGTCTTTATTTTTCTTAAATATCAATCTATCTACTTCCTTTAAAACGTAAGGATTTTGATAAGCTTCTCTTCCCATCATGACCCCATCCACATAAGAAAGATGCACTAAGCATTCTTGTATGGAGTTTAGGCCACCATTAATAACTATACGAAGATCAGGAAATTGCTCCTTTAGTTTGTAGACTCTTGAATAATTTAAAGGGGGGATAGATCTGTTGTCTTTTGGGCTAAGGCCTTTCAACCAAGCTTTTCTGGCATGAATAATGAAAGTATTGCAGCCACCATCTTTTACTTGATTTACAAAATCATATAATCCTTTATTTTCATCCATCTCGTCTACACCAATTCTGCACTTGATGGTAACGGGTATAGTGATAATCTTATTAATCTGAGCAACACATTTAGTTACCAGCTTAGGTTCTTTCAT
>PCBA01000005.1 GCA_002730855.1 Gammaproteobacteria bacterium | reverse complement strand
GTATTTAAGAGATAGAGGAGGCTGGTTTGTTAGCAGGAATGATTTTGAAGATTCTGTAGATTTTGTAGGATGGTACAACTATAAAACACATAAACAGCTTGGCATATCTTTAACTAACGCTAGAGCTTTATACTTGGCTTATCACGAAGGAAGAGGGGGTTATAAGAGAGGTAGTTATAGGACTAAACCTTGGTTGCTATCGGTTGCTGATAAAGTCCAAAGACAGTCTGATAGATACAAAGTTCAATACCAAGGGTGTAAGAAAAAATTAGGAAAAAGATTTATTTTTTTCTAGTTTTTTATATTATCTCTAATACTTATGTTAAAAAATATAATTATAGGAACCCTGCTTTGTTTTATATGGGGGTGCGCAACTTCTCCTGTTATCGTCACAGACTCTGACTCTAACTATGACCTCTCTTCCTATAAGTCCTTCAAAATAGAACCTCCAAAAATAAATAACTCTGTTGAAACAATAAGTATTAATCCCATTCTAATTCAAAGAATAGAGAGGGCTTTAGAGACTAGCCTGGAAAGCAAAGGATTAAGGTCCATGGATGAAGCTGATTTAGTTGTAAGGTTTTATATTGGTACCCAAAGAGAAGTAGATAGATCTTTAGATCTAGGAAGTAGTTATGGATATTACGGAAGAAGTTACTTAGATTCTAGAGATGTGAAGTTTATAAGAGTTGAAGAAGATGAGATCTCTATTAGGTTTCATGACTCGAAGAGTGATGACGTTGTTTGGTATGCTTTTACTAGATTTAAAAGATCTAAAAACTTATCAGACCAAGATGCAGTTAATAGTTTAATAGAAGAAGCAGTAGCTAAATTCTAATTAAATCTATCTGCTCTTAAAGCAAGAGATACTTCTTGATCAATAGATGTTGGTGTTTTATCTATGTGATCTGAGATAAATTCTGCACATATTGGGGCACTAGTTGACCCTCTAGATCCGTGGCCTGCGTTTAAATATATTCCTTCGATTGCTCCTACCAACGGCAATCTATCTTTTGTTACAGCTCTAAACCCTACATTTCCACCCAAGACGTTTACTTTAAAAGAAAAAATATCTTCTAATTTCTTTATATTTTCTAAATGCTCCTCTTCAATAACTTCTTCGCTTTTGTTATTGCTGTACGAAGAACCTAATACGTGTATATCTTCGATTAAAGGAGATAGATAACCACCGGCACAAACTGGAAAGTTTAGATCTTTATATTCACTAGAAGATTCAATGTAGCTTACCTGGCCTCTTTTAGGATTTACCCCATTTATTTGAATTAAGTCTGTAGATTCAGCGCCAGAGCATATACATACATGGGTGTACTCATGGTCTTTAGAGTTAACCGTAATCAAGGTCTTGTTTTCCTTTGTTACTTTTACCTTTGTTATTTTTGTAGAAAAGATTTGATTTATTTTTTGGTGCTCTAATAAATCTTTACAGATCTCTTCTGATAAAATATAGCCTCCATGAGGAAAGAAGAGGCCTCCATTATTTAATTTGATACCTGCTTTAGAGCTTATTTCGTGGCTATCAAATTGTTCGAAGATAAGATTATCTTGTCTTGCAGACAGCAAGGAAGTCTCTCTTTTTTTTGAAGCACTATCGTGGCTCATTAAAAATACACCAGACTTTATCCAAGCAGAAGTTTTGAGTTGATCATAAAATCTAGAAGCATATAAGAATGAGTGAAGGCAGAATCTAGCATAACTAGAATCATGAGCAGATAATCTTGGATAGGTTACTAATATTTTGTTCCCTGTAGCACCAGTAGAAGCGCTATTAGATTTATCATATATATCAACTGTATGACCTCTTTTTGCCAGTTTATATGCGAGACAGCATCCTGCAATGCCTGCACCTATAATAGCTATCTTCTTAGTTGACTCTCTCTCTTTCTTCTGATTAGTACCCGATGTACCAATAAGCATATGTCTTTTGTTACCAAATCCTTGAGATTTATGAACTTCAAAACCACTGTTCTTAAGATTGTCTTTAACTAATCTTGCCGATGTGTATGTCGAAAAGGTTGTTTCTTGATGACTGAATTTATTGACCAGTCTAAGAATATCTTCTGTCCACATTTCTGGGTTTTTATTAGGAGAAAACCCATCAAGGTACCAAGCATCAATAAGGTTGTTGTTATTAAGGCTACTAATGGTCTCTTCAATTTCTCCAAGAATTAGAGTTAAGGAAATTCTTCCGTCCATTAGATGAATCCTTTGAGTGCCTTTAACGTTTAATGGGAAAACCTTTAAGAAGTCTTCAGAAACCTTCTTAAGATTCGGATAAAGTTTGAAGACTCTCTTTGTATCTTCGATATTTAAGATAGATTTATCAAAGGCTACGTAATTAAGGGTCTTATTTTTGTTATCTAAATCTAACCACTTCTTGCAAGTTACAAGAAAATTAATTCCAGCACCAAAACCAAGCTCTCCAATATTAAACGTTGAATTCTTATCATTATCTTTCCATCTCTCTGTTAATGAGTTGCCAGAAATAAAAACATGTTTTGCCTCTTCTTCAGCTCCTTTTATAGAAGAATATAGATCATCGTATTTATTAGAAAAAGGCTGATTTCCTTTCCACGAAATATCAGCAAACTCAGTATTTAAAAATGAGTTCGCTGATGGAGTTTTCGAGATATTGTTATTTATTTCCTGATGGAATTTCGTTGAAAGGGATGCCTTTATCTGCTCTCATGTCTTGAGGCATTCCTAGGACTTGTTCCGAGATTATATTTTTGAGGATTTCATCAGTTCCTCCTGCAATTCTTATACCGGCTGCTCCATAAAATCCCATTTGGTACATAGATTGATCTGCATCCTTCTCATCAGACCTAACGATACCGCCAGAATCTAATAGATCCATACCAAAGTTAGCAATTTCTTGAAGTTTGTTTCCACTTACTACTTTCGTAATAGAAGATTGCGGTCCAGGAGTTTCTCCTCTGGATAAAGCTGATATATTCCTATATTTTGCGAATTTCAATCCACTTTGTTGGCAATACCAGTCTGCTAGTTTTTCTCTAACTGAATCATTCTCTATAGCTAACTTTCCATTTAAGTCTTGTCCTCTAGCTAAAGTGAAGGCTTCTTGGAAATCTGGTCCAGAAGCATCTCCTACTGCCAATCTTTCATTCATAAGCGTGGTTAAAGATACCTTCCAGCCGTCACCAACTGCTCCTAGTCTTTGGCTATCAGGGATTTTCACATCTGTAAAATAGACTTCATTAAAGTTAGCTCCACCTGATATCTGTTTAATAGGCCTAACCTCAACTCCTGGAGACTTCATATCTAAAAAGAAATAAGTTAAACCTTTATGTTTAGGTGCATTGGGGTCGCTTCTGGTAACTAGAATGCCGTAATCACTAAAGTGAGCGCCTGAAGTCCATATTTTTTGTCCGTTTATTGTCCATGTATCTCCTTCCTGAACAGATTTAGTTTTTAAGCCTGCTAAATCAGAACCTGCTCCTGGCTCACTAAAAAGCTGACACCATATTTCTTCTCCTTTAGCCATTGGAGGAAGGTATCTCTCTTTTTGTTCTTCTGTTGCATACATCATCATGACGGGCCCAGCCATGCCTTGGCCTATTTCCAGGTATCCTCCTGGAACTTTAAATTTGGATACTTCTTGTCCCCAAATAACTCTTTCAATGGGTGTTGACTCTCTTCCCCCATAAGCCTTTGGCCAGTGCATGCAAGCCCAACCAGCTTCGTGCAACTTCTTCTGCCAGACTTTTACTTCTTTTAAGCCTTCTTCTTCAGAAGCTGTCCTCCAACCATCTTTTGGACCCTCTTTTAAAGGAGCATTAGCTTTTAGCCAGTCGTAGGCTTCTTTTCTAAAATTAGCTTCTTCTGGAGTATCGTTAAAGTCCATAATCTTCTCCTATAATTGATTAGCCCTTTCTAAAGAGCTTATAAGTTTATCTTTCCAAATTGATTGACTGCCAATGTTTGCTGCTAATTGCCTGCATCTTCTGTAATAAAGATGACAATCAAATTCCCAAGTAAAACCCATGCCTCCATGAGTTTGTATATTTTCTTTAGAACATTCATGGTAAGCCTGGCTAGCGCTTACCCTGCAAGTCGCTGCTGCCGTAGCTAACTCAGGAGCATTTGTGCTAAGTGCCCAAGCACCGTAATAACAATTAGATCTAGCCAATTCCACGGCAATATACATATCGGCAAGTTTATGCTTTATAGCCTGGAAAGAAGCTATAGACCTTCCAAATGCATACCTTCCCATCGCATACTCTTTTGCCATATCCATGCAAGCTTCGGCACCACCAAGCTGTTCAAAAGAGAAAAGAACTGCTGCCCTGTCTAAAAGAGTTTGGACGTTCGACCAACCTGAATCTAAAGCTTCTGCTTCAACATTCTTAAATGAAATTGAAGCATGAGACCTCGAAGGGTCAAGAGTGGACTGACTTTTTATTTCTATTCCTTTAGATTGAGAATTTACAACGAATAATCCTATTTCATCATTTGTTCTTGCAGTTACTATAAAGAAATCAGCTATATCTCCATCTGCTACTGCAATTTTTGATCCATTTATCGATCCATCTTTATATTCACAACTAATATTTTCTTCAGTCGGGGCAGTGTTAGCTTCAGAATGAGCAAAAGCACCTATTTTTTCTGCGCTAGCTATAGAAGGTAAGTAATTTTGTTTTGTTGAATCAGACCCAAATTGTAGAATTGCTTCCGATGCAAGGTAGACACTAGAAGAAAAAGGAGTAGGAGCTAAGCTTCTACCAAGTTCTTCTGCTATAACGCACAATTCTAGGTATCCTAGTCCTAAGCCTCCAAATTCTTCAGGGATAGCAGTGGCAGTAAAGCCCATTTCAGCAATTTGTTTCCATAATTCTTCATCAAAGGGACTATCTCCTTCCAGTACGTTTCTTGCTCTTTTAACAGACTCTTCTTTCTCTAGAAATTTCCTAGCAATATCTTTTAATTGCATTTGATCGGCAGAAAATTCAAAATTCATATCTTTCCTCTATTATTTTCCTATTACTTTAGGTTTATTGTTTAACTCTTTAAAATAAACTTCTATTGTATCTACGATCAAATAGAATGAAAGACTAAAATAGACATAACATGAATAAATCTAAAGGACAAAATAATCAAGATATAAAACCAATAAGATCAGAAGGGGTATCAAATAGAAAAAAAAGAAGAGTTAAGGGCGGGACAATGCTCTTTTCCACAACCCTACTACTGATTAATACTGTAGGTTTAATAGTCTTAGGTCTCTGGTTCTTTAATACTTCAGGCAATCAACAACAAGCAGGACTGAGTTTTGTAGAAAGGATAAGTCTCATAGAAGAGTCTATTGAGGCTCAGTCAGATGCAGTTTCTAAGTTAGTTGAATCGAATGAACTAGATCTAAAATTTATAAATAAAGAAATAAGAAAATTATGGGATTTAAGTAATAAAAAGAATAGAAAGAGCATATCTACCAATCTAAACTCAATAGAAGAAATTCGAGAGGATTTAGAACAAACAAATAAAGATAATAAGACCCTAGCTGCCAAACAAAGAGCTCTAACCTTAGAGTTAGCTAAACTCGATAAAATACAAGAAAGGTTTAAGTCTAAATTTGATGCTTTTGAACCAGATGCATCTGATGAATTAGTTGAAGATAGAATAAAGGATCTTGAAGAAGCCAGTAAATCGTTAGACCTCTATAGAACACAAGTAAACCAATCAATACTCTCTATTAACAAAAAGATTGTTGCTTTAGAGATAGAAATTTCAAATATTGAATATCAAGAGACATCAATAGACTAGATGCTTATAATGCTCACCAATTGCGGATGTGGTGGAATTGGTAGACACGCCAGATTTAGGTTCTGGTGCCGAAAGGTGTGGAGGTTCGAGTCCTCTCATCCGCACCAAACTAATCTTTTTGAAGTAATCCGTAGGTTTTAAGCATTAACTTTCTCATCCATTCATTAGAAGGGTCAGAATCTTTAGATTCGTGCCAATATAGGTGTAAAACAATAGGGTCAATCTTAAAGGGTAGTTCCATTACTTCTAACCCTCTATGTTTAGCAAAACCTCTAGTTGTAGTAATAACTAGATCAGATCTCTCGACAACAAAAGGGGCAACTAAGAAATTCTGAGACCTAAGGGAAATTTTTCTAGAATGACCTAATCTATTTAAAGCCATATCAACTAGTCCAATGCCAGATTTTCTATTTGAAACGTGCATATGAGCAAGAGATAAGTAGTCATCCATGTTTAATTTTTTCTTTTTCATTACAGGATGTCCTTTTCTTGCAATAAGAACGTAATCATCTTCGTAAATCTTTTGATGCCTTAGAAAAGATTCAGTATGTACAGGAGGGTCTATGCAGAAGTCTACATTTCCTGCTGATAGTTCTTTTGGCGTTTCTTTTCTGGGTATTAGGAAACTTTCAACAGCTATATTAGGAGCATCTTTCGCTAACTCCTTAAGCAGTATTGGTAAAAGTCTATATTCTGAGCTATCTCCAATGGATATCTTGAAGGTAACCTCAGAAGTAGCTGGCTCAAAAGAGTCTGTCTGAGAAATTGTTTTATTCATCAACCCTAATGCTTCCCTTACATCTCCAATAATATCTTGGGCAACTGGAGTAGGTAGCATGCCTTTTGAAGACCTTATAAAGAGTTCATCATTAAACATCTCTCTAAGTCTAGATAATGCGTTGCTAACTGCAGGTTGCGTTATTCCTAAGATCTGACCGGCTTTGGTTAGATTCTTTTCAGTGTAGATAACGTCAAAGGCTTTGAATAAGTTTAGATCAGTTTGTTTTAAGTTCATGTATTGTAGTAACTAATTCTGTTCGTAGTTTTGGTATATAAATGATAAATATCAATCTGGACTAACTTGATAGATGTCACTATGATCTATACTTAGATAAGTGTAGATATAAATATAACTTATATTAAATAATAACAGTAATATATACCAATTATAAGGAGAAGTTAGATGGGATTTGAGTTTTCAGAAAGGTCGAAGGAGCTTCAATTAAGAATTACAAAGTTTTTAGAAGACCATATATACGCTGCTGAAGAAATTTATGCTCAACAAATGGCTGAATTTACAGAGCAAGGTGATAGGTGGCAAGTACCGCAAATTATTGAAGATACAAAGGAAATAGCAAAAGCAGAAGGTCTTTGGAATCTATTCTTACCCGAAAACCCATTGGGTGAGAACATGAGCAATCTTGACTATGCTCCTTTAGCTGAATTGATGGGCAGGTCAGGTATTGCTTCTGAGGTATTCAACTGTTCTGCTCCTGATACTGGGAATATGGAAGTATTAGCCAGATACGCAAATGAAGAGCAGCAAGAGACTTGGCTAAAGCCACTTTTAAATGGTGAAATCCGATCAGCTTTCGCTATGACTGAGCCTGCCGTAGCTTCCTCAGATGCCACTAATATATGCACTAGTGCTGTTCTAGATGGTGACGAGTATGTTATTAATGGAGAAAAGTGGTGGACTTCGGGGGCGGGAGATCCGAGATGCAAAGTCTTAATTTTTATGTGTATGACTAACCCAGAAAACCCTAAGCACCAGCGCCAGTCTCAGATAATTGTTCCAATGGATGCTCCGGGAATAAAAATAGAGAAAATGATGCATGTATTTGGTTATGATGACGCTCCTCATGGTCATGGAAGAGTATCTTTCAAAGATGTAAGAGTACCTAAAGAAAACCTACTTTTGGGTGAAGGGAGAGGTTTTGAGATTGCGCAAGGAAGACTAGGGCCGGGCAGGATTCACCATTGCATGAGAACAATAGGAGTTATGGAAAGGGCTTTAGAATTAATGTGCAAAAGGTCTGAAGAGAGAATTGCGTTCGGTAAGAAAATTTCTAGTCTTGGAGCAAATTATGATTATATAGCTGAAAGTCGAATAGATATTGAAACTTCGAGGCTACTTACTCTAAATGCCGCTCAGCTGATGGATACAGTAGGGAATAAGGTTGCTAGGAGCGAAATAGCACAAATAAAAGTTCATGTTCCTATAGTTGCTTGTAGGCTTGTAGATAGAGCTATTCAGATGCATGGCGGTGGAGGTGTAAGTCAAGATTTTCCATTAGCTAGTATGTATGCTCATATGAGAACTTTGAGAATCGCTGATGGTCCTGACGAAGTTCATAGAAGGACTGTTGCGAGAGAAGAACTCGGTAAATATGGAGGAGGACAAAGCTCTGAAGTAGTTGTAACTAGAGATTAAAGAGTCTTTGAATGTATTAAGGCCCTTAAAGAGGGCCTTTTTACTATATAAGAGAAGAAAACATGCTAGCTATCTCTCTTATATCCTTAGCTACACCAGGAACTTGAGGCATGTTAAAAAAGCCATGAATATAGGAAGGATATTCTTTGTATATTACTTCAACACCTGATTCTTTAAGCTTGTCTGAAAATGCCAACCCTTCATCCCTCAATGGATCAAAACCTGCAGTTACCAGGACAGTTGCTGGCAGGCCTTCTAGCGACTCTGCTAATAAAGGTGAAGCTCTGTAATCATTTATTTCTGATTCAGAATTAAGATAATGACCCGCAAACCATTCCATTATTTCTTTAGTAAGTAAGAAGCCTTCAGCGCACTCTTCTTGAATAGATTTTGTTAAAAATCTTAAATCAGTAACTGGGTAGATTAGTAATTGTGCTTTAGGTAGAGATGCCCCTTCTTTTTTTCTTACAAGACTAACGGCTGCAGATAAATTTCCACCAGCACTATCTCCGCCAACCGAAAGGTTTTCCTTGTTTATAGATAATTTAGAAGCGTTATTTAATAACCATTCATAAGCATTTAAGCAGTCATCAAGAGGGGCGGGAAATTTATACTCGGGAGAAAGTCGATAGTCTAATGAAAATATTTTCATGTTTAGTTGCTCGCACAGATCAGCACATACTTTGTTGTGTGTTTCTACATTACCTATAACCCATCCTCCTCCATGAAAATACAATAAAGCTGGACAGCCTTCTGGGACGTTCGAGTTGGTATATTCTCTTAGAAGAATTTCTGGGCCGTCAGTCTTTAGGTAATGATCTTTTGTTATTATTTTTTTAGATAATTTCTTATCTATATCGTTCTGCGCTTCATAAGATTGCCTAAAATCTTCAGGAGTTAGTGAGCCTACATCGATGTTGAGTCTCTCAGAAGCAGAGGCAATAAATTGGAAAGCAGGATTTAATTTTCTTTCACCCAAAACTTTTTGTTTTTTTCCTGAAAGCAACAATAAAAGCCACCCAGGGAGTTTTAATAACAGATTTAGCATAAAATCACTCTTTATATTAATTTGTAATCTAATCTTAAATATAAATGTAAAATAAACAAGAATAAATAAAGTTGATGTATTCTGTGAAGAAGGAGAGTTTTATGAAAAGAAATTTATTACTAGTTTGTGTTTGTTTTTTATTGGTTTCTTGCACCAATGAAGGTAAAGGTGGATTGCCAGAGATGAATGCCTATAGCGATGATCAGAATTATGTTCTAGAGAGATTCCAGTGGTTAGGCTTTGATCCTTCGATTCTATATACCCAAAACCTGAAAGACGGATTAAGTGTTATTTTTGGCTATGGAGGAAACATTCTTGTTTCAGTGGGTGATGACGGTGTGCTAATTGTAGATAGCCAATTTCCGGAAGTTTTTGACACTATTCTTTCTGAAATAAGAACTTTAGGAGGAAATTCTGTNGATTACGTTATAAATACACATTTCCATTTTGATCATGCGGAGGGAAATAGAGCCTTTGGCCCAATGGGTGCAGATATTATTGCTCATGAGAATTCTTTAGATTACTTTAAGAATGGTACTGATATAAATATGGTCGGAGTAGTTTGGCCCCAACAGCCTTATGAAACTCTTGCTATACCAAGCACGACTTATAAGGATGAAATGTCATTAAATTTAAATGGTCACACTATAAATATTATGCATTTTGGCCCAGCTCACACTACGGGAGATAGCTTTATCTACTTTGAAGAATCAAACGTAATTCACATGGGAGATGTGGCAAATTTAACTGGACTACCTTTCATTGATGCAGGAAATGGAGGAACTTTAGAAGGAATGATCTCATCTATAAG
Source organism: Gammaproteobacteria bacterium (assembly GCA_002730855.1). Taxonomy (GTDB): domain Bacteria; phylum Pseudomonadota; class Gammaproteobacteria; order Magnimaribacterales; family Magnimaribacteraceae. Next base: position 4,316 of record PCBA01000005.1, on the reverse strand, counting down.
AAAAGTAATGGATATTATTGATGATCAGACCATAGTTGTTCCGGGTCACGGAGAAGTGTCAACGAAAGCAGATATAGAAAGTTATGTTAGTAAGCTCGAAACTGTTAGAGACAGGTTATTAAAATTGGTTGAAAAAGAAATGACCCTTGAAGAAGTTCTAGAATTAGATCCAGCCTCAGATCTATTTCCTTCTAGTCCTTTTGATGCAGGAACAGGGATGCCAGCCTCAAAAATGTTTGTAGATCGAGCTTACACATCAATGACGAAGTAAGTGAAATAAGAAAAGGCGCTTTAGGCGCCTTTTTTACAGTTTGTGATGCTTTATAGTTACTTAAACAAGCAAGGATTACTAAAAATAAGAAATAATATTCTTTCTAACTTGTTTCAGCATCATACAAGCTTACAGAAGTACATTTAGAAACCTCATCAAATTGCTCAGTAAATTCCTCAATCGCACCATTCTTTATTTCATTTCTAATTTGACCCCAGTGAACAGTATCTTCATAAGTGTCAATGTACATATAGGTTTGCATCTTCGGTGATACAACTGCTTCTAGTACTTGGCTAGTTACTTTATTTTCATTAATTTTATTAACAGCTTTAACCCATTCAGAGTTTATAGCTTTTACCTCTTCAATTTTTTTCCCATCTAAAAGCTGACATTTAAAAAGAGCTATAGTTGAGGCATTTACTGAAAATGATAATAAAAGAATAGTTGATAAAAAAAGTTGTTTCATAATTTCTCCATTTAGTTTGATTATTCTACTTTACAGTGTTTCATCATTTACAAGTAAAATATGGAGTAAATTTTTTTTTAAAACTAAATCTATTCTATATAATCTTTTTCTTATTTGTAGACACGTAGCTCAGTCTGGTTAGAGCACCACCTTGACATGGTGGGGGTCGGTGGTTCGAGTCCACTCGTGTCTACCATCTCTCTAAATTATTTCTTCTTATGTTATTCTTATCTAACAATGATAAAAGTCTATAAAGCTAAATCTATCATAACGATGAACCCATCTCTTCCGCGTACTGAAGCGGTGGCCGTTAGGGATAGTCTTATTCTTGAAACAGGTTCTTTAGATTCCATGAAACCTTGGCTGGAAAATAATGATTATGAGATAGATGAGCAGTTTAGAGATTCGATTATTGTTCCAGGCTTAATAGATCCTCACTTACATCCTTCGATGGCAGCTGTTTTGCTTCCTACTTTCTTTATTACGGCAATGGAATGGAGATTTCCTTGGGGAGACACACCGGCAACAACCTCACCAGAAGATTATGATAAAAGGTTAAAAGAAGCATTAACTAATCCGACTCATAAAGATATTTTCATAACTTGGGGTCATCATGATTTATGGCACGGACCTATGTCTAGGTCTCGTTTAAATAAAATAGAATCAAATAAACCGATAGTGGTTTGGAATAGATCATTCCATGAATTGTGCATGAACGATGGGGCTTTAGATTACTTAGGCATTACTGAAGATGATGTAAAGGGCGCTAGTCAGATAGATTTTGAAAGAGGTAGATTCTTTGAGCTAGGTCTGGGTTACGCTGTACAAAAATTAAACCCATATATTCTAGACCCTGAAATATTCAAAGAAGGGTTACTTAAACTTAAAGAAGTTGTCCACTTTGGAGGTCAAACAACCATAGCAGACATGGCAGTAGGCCTTTTCAATTTTGATAATGAATTTGATACTCAATTAGAGCTATATGAGAACGAAGATAATCCTTTTCGTGTTGAGCTTATAGCGCATGCTACAGCTTTAATTCAATATGCAGGAGGATCTAACCTTGAGGCAGAAAAGTTAATTGCAAAGTTACCAGAAAGAAATACTCATAAACTTAATTTTAGAAAGAGAGTTAAATTATTTACTGATGGAGCTTTCTTCGCTCAGGTTGCTCAACTAATGGAGCCTGGTTATATAGATGGGCATGAAGGCGAATGGTTAAGCACTCCGGAGCAATTTGAGGAAGTAGCTCGAATATACTGGAATCAAGGATACGCTATACATGTTCATGTAACTGGTGATTTAGGCCTTGAACTAGCTCTAGACACCTTAGAAAAACTCCAGTTCGAGAAACCGCGTTTCAATCATGGGTTTACTTTGGAACATTTCGGGCTATCTACCCCAGAGCAAGTGTATAGATTATCGAAACTCGGGGCGAACGTTTCTGCTAACGCATACTACGTGCATGAATTGTCTGATCTGTATGCAAATCATACTGTCGGGTCAGAAAGAGCTTCATCTATGTCAAGAATAGGTTCCTGTTTTAGAGAAGGAGTTACTACTGGCTTGCATTCAGATTTCACAATGGCTCCTGCGCAACCATTAATGAGTATGTGGGTCGCAGTAAATAGAGTTAATGAGAAAGGCAATGTAATGTCGCCTGAAGAGCGAATAACCCCTCAACAAGGGTTAGAGGCAATAACTATTAATGCGGCAAGAATATTAGGTTTAGATCATGAGATAGGAACTGTAAGGGCAGGAAAAAAAGCTGATTTTACTGTACTAAACAAAGATCCTTTAGAAATAGACCCTATGGAAATTAAAGACATAGAAATAATAGCTACTGTTTTTGAAGGTAAAGTTTTCCCTATTAACAAGAAATGATTCCTCTAACAATAATTTCAGGTTATTTAGGTTCTGGAAAGACAACTCTCATAAACCAATTACTGAGAGAAGCTAAAAATCCAATTGGTGTGTTGGTAAATGACTTTGGCGATCTACAAGTAGATGCGAAACTCATCGAGAACAAAGATTCATTGACTCTTTCATTAACTAATGGCTGTGTTTGTTGTAACTTGAATGAAGATCTTGGATCTTCTCTAGAGCAAATGAAAGAAAAAGATGTTGAGGCAGTTGTAATTGAAGCTAGCGGTGTTGCCTTACCTATCAAATTAGCAAACTATGGGCTTACTTGGCCAGGCTATAGCCTTTCAGGCATTCTTAGTGTCGTTCAAGGAGAAAGTTTAATAAATTTGCTGTCAGATAAATTTGTTAGTAAAACAGTTAGAGCGCAAATTGAACAAGCAGATCAGATTTTACTAAACAGGTTTCAAGATAAAGATAAAGAAATTCTTTCAAGATTGAATGCAGATTACATAACCGAAAAGGAGGTTAAAAGTTATTGGGATTTAATATTCGAAGAAATAACCCCAGTAAATTGCTTTACTGAACAAGAGCTTGATCAGCATTCAACTTTTCAGTCTTCAGTTCTTTCTACAGACAAGGTCATTAACAGGAATCGTCTTGAGAGGTATCTAATAAAGAATTCATCTATTGAGAGAGCTAAAGGGTGGATCCGTGATGAAGGAGGGAAGACCTGGCTTCTGCAAATGAATAAGAGTGAATGTAATTTTAGTATTTCAAGCTATGAAACAAATACAAGACTTGTATTTATACATACACAGGATTTAGATTTGAATAGTTTAGACCCTATTTACTCTTGATCTTCCTGTTCTTCTTCTTCACTATCATCATTACTTTCTATCACTTTACCAATAGCTTTAAAGGGAACTTCTATTACTTTTGCTGTTGTTGATACAACAGTTCCAGCAAGGCTTGCTACAGCACAACCTGATAATGGGATTAAAACCAACAAGGTTAATAAGATTTTCATAAATTTTCTGTAATTTTACTAACTAATCTACAATAATAGACTAATTGTTTTACAAATATATAAAAGATTATGATCACTTTATTTTACGCAGGCGCCTTGTCGCTCTTGGCTTTATTTTTAGGAATTAAGACTGGACAGAAGAGGCATTCCGCTGATGAAAATATAACTATTGGTGTAGGAGATAGTTTTGAGTTACTTCAAATAACTAGAGCCCATGGAAATTTACTCGAAAATGTTGGTTTCTTTTTAATTCTTTCTGCTTTATTAGAGGTAGTAGCTCAAATACCCAACTTAGCTACTGGAGTTTTAGGAGATATTTTTCTAGCTTCTAGAATCTCACACGCTTATGGCATAACAAGACCTGGAGCAGAGAGCGTATTTAGAATGTTAGGGGCTATAGGCACTGTTCTGGTTTTAACAATCCAATCAATCTGGGCTCTTAAGATTTCTATTTCATGGTTAATGTTGAATAATTGGGGCTTTTAAATTTAAAGAATGAAAGGTTTCTCTCTCTTAGCGCTCATTTTTATCAGTTTTTGTTTAGCTTCGGAAAGTAATCAGTCCACCTCGCATTTAGATAAGATTGTTTTAGGGTCTGGATGTTTTTGGGGAGCCGAAAAAGGTTACGAAGCATTGCCTTGGAGTTTTAGATGCAGTTTCTGGTTATGCAGACGGATACGGCGTAA
>PCBA01000004.1 GCA_002730855.1 Gammaproteobacteria bacterium | reverse complement strand
AAAGGAATCATTCCAGAAGATAGAGCGGCTGAAGTTCCTCCAGAAGAACCGCCTGGTGAATATTCAAGATTCCAGGGATTTTTAGTGGCCCCAAAAGGAATATTATCTGTTTTTCCTTTGTGTCCAAATTCAGGAGTATTTGTTTTACCTAAGACAACACAGCCTTGCTCTCTAAGTCTTTTTACTAGAATAGAATCTTCTTCAGCGGGATCATCATTAATGTGTAGCTCTGAACCATAAGATGTAACAAAACCTTTGGCATCTTCAAGGTCCTTAACTCCTATAGGAATACCTGCTAATAGGCCAACATCTTCCCCATTAGCAATTTTCTTATCCAATGTTTCAGCTTGCTTTATAGCTTCTTCACCGTTCAAAGCACAAAATGCATTTATCTCTTTATCGTATTTTTCAATATTATTTAGAGTAGATTCAGTAAGTTCTTTAACCGAAACTGTTTTGGTTTTTACTTTGTTTACAAGCTCCGAAATTGAATATTCTCTAAAGTCCATGTCTTTCCTCTTTTTTTCTTATATTATCACTGTTTGATTGAAGGTCACTATTATTAGGTAATATTATGGAATTTGAACACACAAAAAAGACCAAGGAACTTATGGTACTTGTTTCGGACTTTATAGATACAAATATAAGGCCATCCGAAAATAGATTCACTGAAGAGATGCAAGATTTCAGGAGTTCAGGAAATCCGTGGCAGGTTCCTACAATACTTTATGAATTAAAAGATAAAGCCAAGGACGCTGGCCTTTGGAATTTTTCTTTAACAGGAAACCTAGGATATGGACTAACTAATTTAGAGTTTGCTCCATTAGCAGAAATGATGGGAGTTGGATGGATTTCAGAAGTATTTAACTCTTCTGCACCCGATGCAGGCAATATGGAAGTATTAGACAAATACGGAACTGAAGAACAAAAAGAGAAGTGGTTAAAGCCTCTACTAGACGGATCTATGAGATCAGCTTTTGCAATGACAGAGCCTAAAGTAGCTTCTTCAGATGCCACCAATATATCTAGCACAATAGTAGCTGAAGGAGATGAGTACGTTATAAATGGAGAAAAATGGTGGACTTCTGGATATGGAAGACCAGATTGTGGCTTCATGATTTTTATGGGAGTTTCAAATCCGGACGCCCCAAAACATCAAAAGCAATCTCAAATTATTGTTCCTAAGGACACAGAAGGTATAAAGCTTAAAAGGATGCTAACCGTTTATGGGGCTGACCATGCACCAAATGGACATGCTCATCTAATTTTTGAGAACGTTCGTGTACCTAAAGAAAATATGATTCTAGGAGAAGGCAGAGGTTTTGAGATAGCACAAGGCCGCCTTGGTCCGGGAAGGATTCATCATTGCATGAAAATTATAGGAGCGGCTGAGACCGCACTTAAATTATTATGTGAAAGGGCTTCAACTAGAGTAGCGTTTGGAAAGGCTATAGCAGAATTGGGTGGTAACTATGATGTTATAGCAAAATGCCGTATAGAAATTGAAATGTGCAGGCTTTTAACCTTGAAAGCAGCTTATATGATGGATACTCAAGGAAATAAGAAAGCCAAGAGTGAGATAGCACAACCTAAAGTTGAAGTGCCTAGCATGGCAGTAAGAATTATTGAGAGAGCAGTACAGATTCACGGAGGTGCTGGCGTTTCTCAAGACACTCCATTAGCAGGATTATATAGCTCTATAAGGTATCTAAGGATAGGCGATGGTCCTGATGAAGTGCATCTGAGAACCATTGCCAAAGAAGAATTAGCAAAATACAGGAGCTAAAACATTAATTAAAATCTTCTGACAGGGATTGAGTAATTTTTTGCGATATTTCTTTAGTTTTGATGTTGTACTTAGGATGATCGATACCAGCATATAAGAACTTCCCATTCTTAAAATCTTCTATTGTATTGTTTGAAAATTCAAATCTTAAGAAATGCACAGCAGAGGTTTTTTCTTCATTTGATCTTTCTATATCCTCATCAGCAATAGCAAATATTCTATTGTTCTCTCCTATTTGCATCCATACTTTGTCTTCAACAAGATGCATTTCTTTTAGTTTTTGTTTTCTTGTATCTTCATCAGTGAATTCAATTAGCATAGTTGCTTTGAGATTCCTTCCATCAGGTATTAAAGGATTGTAAGCAGACAGTTCTTCTTCTATTGCATTAGGCTCAAAAATCTTTTCAATCCTAAGCATTTCTTGGATCTGGTATTTAATGGTGTATTGATTTTCAAAGAGGAGGCTTACATTTTCACCAATTTGTATGATTCTATCTTTCTTTATATCAATTATATTGGCTCTAAGCTCTTCTCTTTTAGTGCTGTACTCTTCTAAAGACAGCAAGTCTTCTTTCCTTAGATCTGTCATGAAATCTATTTTACCCCATAGGCTTTTTTTATTAAGGAAATAGGGTGTGCTGTTATTAGTTTTTTCTTTGAAACATGTTCAATCTGCTTAGCTGCAAGAGGACAATCGCTGGTTAAGTAGTCTGGCTCTGAATCGTCAACTTTTTTTACAACAGGTTTAGCAATCTTGACGGAGTTGTGATGAGTTTCTTTCTTTACGGCGTAAGTTCCATCATGACCAGAACACCTCTCTATTGTTTTAACTTCTGTATTAGGAATCAGTTCTAATAATTCTTTAGTTTTAGGCCCTATATTTTGGACTCTTTGATGACAGGCTGCCTGGTAAGTAATATTTCCTAAGGGGGTTATAAATTCTTTATTCATTAGGCCATTAGATTCTCTGATAGATAGATATTCAAAAGGATCAAAAATATGATCTTTAATTCTTTGTAAATCTTTATTCTCTTCAAACAGCAAAGGTAATTCTTGTTTGAACATCAGCACGCAAGAAGGTACTAAAGAAATAATGTCATAGTCATTTTCTATTTCTTTAAGCAAAAGTGGAGAATTATGCTTCATAGCATGTTCTACTGAATCAAGATCACCTAAATCTAGTTTAGGCATTCCACAACATCTATCTCCAGTCATCATTTTCGCTTCTACTCCATTATGCTCTAGTACTTTTAGTAGATCATTTGCTAATGTCGTTTCATTGTTTCTGCAATAACAACCTGCAAAAACAGCCACTTTTCCAGATGTGATGTCAGCTTTCTTAATGTCAGTTATTTTATCGGGTATATATTCCTCTACTGCCTCCTCAAATTTGGGCCAAGGCGCATCAGAATGAATGCCGGTTATGCTGGATAAAATCTTCTTAGCCTTTGGACTGCTTGAAATTCCTTTGTAAGTAATGTCGACTAAAGGTAGCTTCGCAATTTTCCCTAATTGATCAGTAGAAGTTAGTATTTTGTCTCTTGCTCTTTTTAAGAAAGTTTTATTTTTTTCTTGATAAGAAATGGCCTTACCTCTTAACATCAAATGTGGGAAGTCTATTGCCCAAGGGTGAGGAGGAACATAAGGGCACTTAGTTTGGTAGCATAAATCGCACATGTAACATTCGTCTACGACTTTCTGAAAGTTTTTATTGTCTACGCTATCTAACTCAAATGTTTCTGATTCGTCTATAAGATCAAATAGTGTAGGGAAGGATTCACAAAGGCTTACGCACCTTCTACAAGTATGGCAAACATCATAGATCCTTTCTGATTCTTCAAGGAATTCTTCTTTATTGAGAAAAGACTCTTCTTTCCATTTCACAGGACTTCTTGTCGGTGCCTCTAATCCGCCCTCTTTATCTGAAAATATATCTGACATAAATTACCTCAAAAGATGAGCGAGGCTCATCTTTGATAAAGCCGATAAGGGTTTAGGCTAACTCTTCTAGAGCTTTTGAGAATCTATTGGCGTGTGATCTTTCAGCTTTTGCTAAGGTTTCAAACCAATCCGCAATTTCATCAAAACCTTCTTCTCTTGCTTTTTTAGCCATCCCAGGATACATGTCTGAGTATTCATGAGTTTCTCCTGCTACAGAAGCTTCAAGATTCTGTTTAGTCTCCCCTATAGGAAGACCTGTTGCGGGATCCCCTGTTTCTTCTAGGTATTCTAGATGACCATGCGCATGGCCAGTTTCTCCTTCAGCAGTTGAACGGAAAACTGCAGCAACATCATTGTGACCTTCTACATCTGCCTTAGAAGCAAAATAAAGATATCTTCTGTTGGCTTGAGATTCCCCTGCAAAAGCATCTTTTAGATTCTGTTCTGTATCTGTTCCTTTTAAACCTGACATAATTTTCTCCGTTTATAAAAAATATCTATTTTAGAATAAATCTTTTTTAATTTTATTGATGAAATCCATTATTACTTTGATAACAATTCTCATTAATAATGGTAAGTATAATAATTATGTGATGCATGATATTTGCTATTTATATATTTGTATAATCATTTATTCGAATTATAATAATAGAAAAAATCTATAATGAATTTAAAAGATCTTAAATACTTCTCTAGTTTATCTAAGCATAAGAATTTTAGTAAAGCAGCGGAAGAATGCTTCGTTACGCAGCCCACACTCAGCAACCAAATTAATAAGTTAGAGAAAGAATTAGGGCTCATTCTTTTTGAAAGAACAAACAGAAAGGTGTCTATTACGGAAGAAGGAAAATTAATCCTGGAAGCAGTGCAAAAAACTCTAGAGAATGTCTCAGAAATAAAAAAACTTGCCCATAGATTTAAGGAACCCTTGATGGGAAAGTTAACATTGGGAGCAATTCACACTCTTAGTCCATATCTTCTTCCGATAATATTACTGCCCCTGAAAGAAGCTTATCCTGAACTGGACTTGATTCTTGTAGAAGCTTCTACTTCAGAATTAATTGAAGACCTAAAAGGTGGAAAAATTGATGCAGCTTTATTGGCAACACCANTAAGNANTGAAAAGANCTTGAAGNAGNTAAAANTGTTTAAAGAACCATTTTGGTTGGCNCATCCAACCAACCATAAAATTTATAACGTCGATAATATAACTGTCAAACATNTACAAAANTTAGATTTGCTTNTACTTCCAGAAGAACATTGNTTATCAGATCAAGTTAAATCTGTATGTGGTTTAAAAAATNTGGAAACAGAGGGNCCTATGCAATGGTTACATGCAGGAAGCTTAGAAACAATTCTGCAGTTCGTTGCAATGGGGCAAGGGTCTACNCTTGTTCCNGCATTGGCAGNATATGAAGGGCGTATCAATACTCANGGAATGATGGTCAGAAAACTTGATATCGACCAAGCCTATAGAAATATCTCNATTTCATTTAGAAANGATTATTCTAAAGAATCTGATCTCAAAGTCTTAAGTAAATTTATACAAGACAATCTTCCTAATATAGTAGAACCCATCTAAATTTGCTTGAAGATTTTCCTATCCACGTTATGATTATTGGATAAGTGTAAAGGGGAGGTTTATGCCTGAGAATTAAACCCTTTGAACCTGATCTATACAATGATGGCGAAGGAATTACATGACATCACATAAATTTAAATATTTTCTTTTTTTAAATATTCTTTTCTTTAGATCTTTTTCTTACTCAGAAATAGTAGATGAAATTATCGTTAATGGGGATTGGAGAGAAATTGAAGAGACTAAAAAAAATTCTAGCTTAATTGTTTTTAGAGAAGAGCAAATTGAAAAAAAACAATATAAGCATTTTGAAGATCTCTCTTATTCAGTTCCAAATTTAAACTTTGCAGCTAGTGATTCTAGACCAAGATATTTCCAAATTAGAGGTATAGGCGAGAGGTCTGGATATGAAGGAACTCCAAACTCCTCAGTAGGTTTTCTCATAGATGATATTGATTTTTCCGGTCAAGGTGGAATTGCCTCTTCATACGACATTAAGCAAATTGAAATTTATCGTGGCCCTCAAGGTTCAAGAATGGGTGCTAATGCACTTGCGGGAATGGTCTACGTAAAGACAAATGATCCAGTTGATAGTCTTTTTACAAAAGTGGATCTAATCCTGGGTGATTATGAAAGAAGGGATATAGGCGCAGTAGTCAATGTCCCAATAACTCCTGATTTAAAATATAGGCTCAGTTTAAAGAAAGAAGATTTTGATGGGTTTAGAAAGAATATTTTCTTGAAAAGATCTGATACTTCAAGAAAAGGTGAAGAATCCTATAGATTTAAGTTGAATTGGGACTTGAGCGACACATCATCTTTTGACATGGTTTATTTTAATCATGACTTTGATGATCCTGCTGATATATGGACTATTGACGGTTCCTTGAATACTCTCTCAGACAGACCCGGCATGGATTCTCAAGACTCCAAAGCAATAGGTTTGAATTATAGCCTTAAGACCTTAATGAATAGGTTAAATTTTTTATATTCAGAGACTGATACAGATGTAGTCTTTAGTTACGATGCCGATTGGGGTAATGACTTATCTCATTACCCTTATATTTATAATTATTTTTCGGAAACTTTTAGAAAAAGAGAAACTTCAAATCTTGAAATCCGTTTGTTGTCTGATGGCATTAATGCTGGACAAAGAAATTTTGATTGGATAATAGGTTTTTCCATCTTTGAAATAGATGAATCAAACAATAAATCTGATGATGGAGCATATGGAGACCCTTTTGATGGTTATGAAACTTTTTATAGTGAATCATTTTTTTCAAGTAATTACTCCTCTAAAAGTAAGTCTTTATTTGGAAATATAGATTATTTTCTCAATAAAAATCTTAAATTATCTTTCGGTATGAGGTGGGAAGACTGGGAAGCCGATTACATTGATTCTAATAACGAATCATTTAATCCAACTGATAATATGAATGGCGGTAAGATATCAATAATAAAAATGCCAACCGAGGACCTAACTTTTTTTATTAGTGCCGCCAAAGGATATAAGCAAGGCGGCTTTAATTTAGGAACAGGATTAAGCAATTCCAGTTTTAGCAATAGTATCGATTATGACCCTGAATCTCTTATAAGTTATGAGCTTGGGCTCAATAATTTCTTCGGCTCTACGTACACTTATATAGATTTTGTTGTTTTTTTCTCCGACAGGAAAAATCAACAAGTTCTTATTTCAACTCAAGTAGATCCTCAAGATCCTAATACCTTTTTGTATTTAACCAGAAATGCCGCAGAGGGAGATAATTACGGAGCGGAATTGAGTATCAAAAAGGAATTATCAGATACATTTAATATTTTTTTAGATCTTGGCTTTCTAAAGACGAAGATCAAGAGCTATGCATCAAGACCAGACCTAGAGGGTAGAGAACAGGCACATGCTCCAAGTTATAGCTTTTCAACCGGTTTAAGTTGGAAGATATCTCAACAACTAGAATTAATGTTGGACGTCACTGGAAAAAGTGATTTTTACTACTCGGATTCTCACGACAATACATCTGACGACTATCTATTAACCAACTTAAATCTTGTATATTCAGAAGATAGAGTTAAATTTAATTTCTGGATTAGAAATTTATTTGATGAGTATTACTCTTTAAGGGGGTTTTATTTTGGAAATGAACCTCCGAATTTCGAAGACACTTTGTACGAAAGACATGGTGACCCAAGAAATTTAGGCCTATCTATTCAATATGAATTCTGACGATCTATTGCTAGGTCTGGAAGTTTCAGCTGCGCTTCTTGCCGTCGGTTATCTCGTATTGGCAGTAAGGCAAGATATTAGATGTTGGATTGCAGGGATAGTCAGTTCTCTTATTTACTTACTCTTGATGTATAAAGCTAATCTATATATGGAGTCAGTTCTGCAGATATTTTATGTCTGTATGGGAATTTATGGATGGAGCCAATGGAAGGTAAATAAAAAAGACGAAACGAACCTAGCTGTAAGCACTTGGAGCTTCAAGAGGCATGCTCTTGTAATTTCCTCAGTAGTCTTATTTTCTTTTCTTGCAGGTAATTTACTGGAGGTTTATACAAATGCCGCTCTACCATTTCTAGATTCATTCACTACTTTCGGGGCATTAGTGGCAACATACATGGTCGCAAAGAAGATATTGGAGAATTGGATATATTGGTTTGTAATTGATTCTGTTTCTGTAGTCTTATTCTTCTCTCGTGAACTTTTCTTTACTTCTGTCTTATTTATTATTTACTTATTTATTATTTATTTTGGTTATAAATCTTGGCTTGCTAGTTATAAGAATAATCTTTCAGACTAAAATAAGGACTATGGGATTTTTCAATAAATATGAGAGAATAGTTTTCTCAAGGAGTTAATTATGGCAAAAGCTTTGTATCCTGGAACATTTGACCCTATTACTTTAGGTCATATAGACATAATAGAAAGGGCTCTTCATTTATTCGATGAAGTTACTATTGCCATAGCAACCAGTGAGTCTAAGAAGCCCGTTTTTACTTTAGAAGAAAGAATTGATCATGTTGAGAAGATATTTAAAGGCAACGATAAAGTTAAAGCGATTGGCTTCTCAGGGCTAGTAGTAGACTTAGCTAAAGAAGAGGATTCTAATATTCTTATTCGTGGATTGAGGGCCGTATCTGATTTCGAGTACGAATTTCAGTTAGCTAATATGAATAGGGCAATGTCTCCTGATTTGGAAAGTGTTTTTTTAACACCTAAAGCTAAATTTTCTTTCTTGTCTTCTACTTTGGTGCGTGAAATAGCCTCAATGGGTGGAGAGATTTCCTCTTTTGTAGATCCCGTCATAGAAAAGGCTCTTAAAGAGCGTTTCAAATAGTTAATTCTGACATTCAGGACAAAACACACTACTTCTTTGGCCAATAGTTATATTCTTTAGTATTGAAGAACATATCTTGCATTCTTCACCTTCCCTCCCATAAACTTCCAATTGTTGTTTGAAGTACCCAGGCTTGTTATCACTTCCAACAAAATCTCTTAAAGTCGTTCCCCCTTTATCGATTGATTCTTTTAAAATCAAAACTATTTCCTTAGACAATTCTTCGTAACTTTTTAAAGAAACTCTTCCTGCCTGCTTGGTAGGTCTAACTTTCGCTCTAAAAAGTGCTTCATTGGCGTAGATATTTCCTACTCCAACTACATTTTTTGAATTCATAATAAAATTTTTAACGGGGGTTTTTCTCTTTCTCGAAAGGCTAAATAAATATTCCCCATTAAATGCATTTCCGAGAGGCTCTGGCCCCAAATTTTTTAGTAAAAAGTGATTTTCTGGATTATCCGTCCACAAGAAGCAACCAAATCGTCTGGGGTCGCAATAACGAAGAATAGACTCTTCTTCAAACACTATATCTATATGATCATGCTTCTTTATATGATCTTTATCAGCAATTCTTAGACTTCCTGACATGCCTAAATGAATAATTAGGAACTCCTTAGAGCTTTCAAGCAATAAATATTTCCCTCTTCTTTTAATTCCAGAGAAAGTTTTATTAAGTAATTTATTTTTGAGTAGATTAGTTGGTACAGGCCACCTCAAAGAGGACTGCCTAACAACGATGGAAGAAATGGTTCTATTAAGTATGTAAGGCTCAATGCCTCTTAATGTTGTTTCTACTTCGGGTAATTCAGGCACTATCTATAAGTCACGTTGCTCTTTTGGTTTCTTTTAAGAACATATAAAAAGGTATTATAAATAACAAGTCTCCAAATCCTATAAGTAAGATCCTAATATTTGCTTGTTCAGTTATAAACAGAATAATTGATGGGATGAAGGCTATAACCTTACCAGGAATTCCTATGATGATTCCTATTCTTAACTTAGAGTGATTAAAGGCTGTAATGATCCAGGAGATGCCTATACAAAAAACAAATAACCAAAAAATTGTAAATGATTCACTTACTCTAAGAAGCTCTAACGATGCTAGGAAGTGATCTTTAAAAAATAAAGCCCAAGAAGAAATAAATAAATTCCAAAAACCAGCTAACAGCAGGATTCTTCTAAATTTCATTATATTTAAGAATTATTTTTTTGAAGCCTCTAAGTCTGTTACTTCTTTCCCTGCTATAAAGTCATTAATTATTTGAGCCAATTCTGGACCAGCTTGTTCTTGCACAAAATGTCCTGCCCCTCCCAAAGTAATGACTGTTGGGTCAGGAATACGATTAACAAAATCATCTTTCATTCTAAGTGTAACTCTTTCTTCGCCGCCAAATGCTACTAGAAATGGTTTGTCCCATTTCTCATACACTTCTTTCCAATACTTCTCATTTTCCTGTAATTGAGTAGGTATTAAATAAGGCCAAACGTGTGCACCCGCTTTATATTCACCAGAAGGATAAGGCGCTTCATAGGCACGTCTTTCTTCATCATTAAGTGGAGCATCTCCAAAAACTTCAATAATTCCAGCTATATCCATATCTTCAGAATAGTAAGAATGGGCAATCCATTTAGAAAACATAGTCGCGCCTTGGGCAGGAGTAGGGTTTTCTGATGTTAAGGCTATACGTGATTCGGCATACAATTCATCAAAAGTAATATCGCCATGCCACCAAACAATTAACTTAGTCATATATTCAAAAAGCCAGGCCGAGAACCCCTCTCTAGCTGGCATTCCAGTATTTGAAACAACAACTCTAGCAAATCGATCAGGTAGTTCTGCAACGACTCTTAAGCCTACTAATCCACCCCAATCTTGGCCAAAATGAGTTGCATTTTTAATGTCTAACTTAACTATAAGCTCTTTCATTACATCTATATGATGTTTGTAGCTATAGTCATATTTAGAATTAAACTTGTCTGATTTCCCAAAACCAACCATGTCAGGAACTATTACTCTATGTCCTGCTTCAGTAAAGACAGGAATCATTTTCCTATACAAATAACTCCACGTAGGTTCACCATGAAAAAGAACTATGGGATTAGCATCTTTTGGTCCTTCATCAAGGTAATGAATTCTTAGCCCATCTATTTCCATGTAATTTGGTTCAAAAGGATAATCCTGCAGATTTTCAAAACGACTATCTGGAGTCCTTAAAACTCCAGGTGCAATTTCTTCTGCAAAACTTAAGTTATTAAGTGAAAGAAAGAGTAAAGTTGCTATTAAAATGTTTTTCAAATTTATTCCATCCTATCGCTTATAGAAATTAAGTCTCCAGGGTTTAATGAGCCTACCGAAGCTTTGAGTCTTAGCATGGCGATGATGTACTCGTATCTTGAGCTGGCATAATCTCTTTGAGCTTGATAAAGCCTCTTTTGTGAATCTAGAAGGTCTACAGTATTTCTTGTTCCTACTTCATAACCTACCTGAGTAGCTTCTAAAGCAGATTCAGCTGAGGCAAGTGCTTGTTTCCTGGCAGTTACGTTAGCGACTTGAGTTTGGACGCCAAAGTGATTAGATCTAACGTCTCTTATAGTAGACCTTTCTGTGTAAATAGCTTGCTCTTTGCTCCTATCATAATTCGCATAAGCCTGTCTTCTTGCAGATCTTATTGAGCCTCCCGCATATAAAGGCCAATTTACCTGAATGGCATATTGCCTAGTATCTTGTTCAATACCAAATAAAGGGTTTTGGATAAAACCACCAAATTTACCTTGTTTAGATGTGCTTTTAGAAGCCCTGCCTACTATATCTATATTAGGTAAATGATTTGATCCTGCGGACCTTGCGCTACTCTTTGCTGCATCTCTTTGCAGTTTAGCCGATTTAAGTTGAAAATTATTATTTAGGCCCATTGAAACCCAACTATCTCTGTCTAGAGGATTAGGTAGGGAAATTTCAAAGGCTTCTTTAAGAGGAGATAATAAAGTAATATCTTTTCCAACAATAGATGAAAGAGTTTCACGCGCAGTATCTAGTTGCGCCTCTCTTGATATTTTTGCAACTACTGTCAGGTCGTATGCGGCCTGCGTTTCCTGAACTTCTGTTATCGCAGCTAAACCCACTTCAAACCTTTTCTTAGCTAGGTCTTTTTGTCTTCCAATTGCTTTTTCTTCTGCTAGGGCGGCATTTAGACTATCAATTGAATTTAAGACGTTAAAATAAGCAGAAGCAACTCTTATCATGGTCTCTTGCTGTTGATAAGCAAACTCTGCTTCAGCGCTTTTAGAAAGAGCCTTTCCTCTTCTGAATTGGAACCATTTATCCATTCTGAAAAGAGGTTGCGATATATTCGCTGAATAACCGCTGGAGTTGTACTGATCAATTATTTGATCAGCAACCCTGTATTCATTCCAACTAGTGCTACCAGATACACTTAAAGAAGGAAGCAATCCAGCTCTACCTTGGACTTTGTTTTCTTTACCCGCTCGATAAGAAGCTTCAGCTGCTTTCAAAAGGGGATCATTCTTAAGTGCTAATTCATAAACTTCTTGAAGATTCTCGCTTCTCAAGAAAGAAGAAAGAAAGAGGAGTGATACTGAAAAGGCTATAAGTTTCGTAAGATCTTTGTAGTTCATATAATTAAATACCTCTTAGGTGTATTAGTATACTATAACACCTATTTCTATCCCTCCAAAATAATATTTGTTAACCTTTAACAAAATTTTTATACTTAATAGAACTTGAAGGAGAAAATATGACTATACAAGTAGGAGATACACTGCCCGCAATTTCTTTAACTACCATGACAAAAGAAGGGCCTAAACCTGTAGCAATT
>PCBA01000003.1 GCA_002730855.1 Gammaproteobacteria bacterium | reverse complement strand
TTTGCTAAACCAAGAGCAAAACTTAAGCCTGCAGGCCCTGCTCCAATTATTGCTATATCAAATTTATTTGTCTCTCCCGTCATTTATAAATCGGCAGATTGTTTAGGGATTTTCACCTATTGATCATTATTTATTCTCGTAGGAGCTATTATTTGCTTCATCAAGTCATCATTCCACTAAAAGAATACTTACAAGTTGATCTAAGTCATATTTTTAATTGAGTGTTCTTATAAGATTTAAACTAATGAATCGAGCTTATGTTCGATAAAAAGATTAAAGCATATGAATCACATTCTAAATCTATTTATCTCCCCAAAGGATACATGGAGCACAATTAGAGATAGTGATTACAGTATTATTAGTCTCTACTTAAGATTTGTATGCTTTATATCTCTTATACCAGTTTTATCATGGCATTACGGGGCTACTAGAGTTGGATGGATCATAAATGATCACACTATTAAACTGACCGCCGAAAGCTCTTTCCAGATAATGACTCTTTTTTATCTTAGTATTTTATCTGGTATCCTTTTTTTAGGTTTTATGTTCCATTGGATGTCTGGTACATATGGAGCTACTAAATCCACGATAAGTAAAGGAGTATCAATCTCTGCTTTTGCTTGTACCCCTATGTTCTTAATTGGAATTACAGGTCTTTATCCAATACTCTGGTTAGATATTCTTTTAGCTTGTACAGCTGCTTGTACCACCATCTATCTTGTATATATTGGAGTTCCAATAATGTTTGATATACCTAAAGAACAAGGCTTTTTATATGCTAGTGCCATGATGGCTGTTGGACTCGTTATGTGCGCAGCATTATTAGGCATTACAGTTATTCTTTGGGAAATGGGTGCTATGCCAGTATTTACTGACTAAATCACTTCCCCTACTCTATCTATCTTCTTCACTCAATATTCTTTCTGCTTCCTTATCAAGATTTTCAAATTGATCATTCTCAACAGACCATACAAAAGCCCATATGGTAAGGAAAATTATAATAATGCTTATAGGTATTAATAAAAATACAACTTCCATTATTTTGAATTAAGCCTGTAAGAATTAAATACAACCACCATAGAGCTTAAAGACATTCCTAGTGCTGCCATCCATGGCAAGATATATCCAGCCATTGCTAAAGGAATAGCAGTAATGTTATATCCAACTGCCCATGCAATATTACTGGTAAGAATTCTTTTAACTTTTTTAGAAAATTTGAGAGCAAAGACTATGGACTTTAAATTTCCTCCAAGCAAGATAGCATCAGAAGAAGACTGAACAGATATGTCTACTGGTTTGATTGCAATAGAGGTATTTGAAACTCCCATAGCCCCTATATCATTTATGCCATCTCCAACTAACAATACATTTTGATTCTTACTTTGCAGTTCTAATACAGCTTCTACCTTTTGCTCTGGTGTTAAATTAGTCTTAGTATTCCTTATGCCAAGAAAGTCTCCTATTTTTTTACCCTGATCAGAAGAATCGCCAGTTAATAAGCTTAGATGAAAACCTAAATCTTTAATCTTGTTAATAGTTTTGAAAGCCTCTTTTTTAATAGAATCTTCAAGCCTAAACCAAGCTAAAGGTTTCGAAGATGCAAGCAAGACCCACATTCCTGATAAGTCTGGACTTAACAGATTGTTATCAAATGAAAATTCTGGAATACCTAACTTATAAACAACACCTTCAATTTCTCCTGATACCCCCTTTCCTGGAAAATTTTGATAGTTAGATAATGGCAAGTCCCCTACTCCAAAAGCATTTGCAACAGGATGATCGTTATATTGTTCTAGGGAGGCAGCTATATTGATGACTTTATTTAACGAAAGATCGCCTAAAATTATAGTTTTTGAAATTTTGATATCTCCTTTTGTTAACGTCCCAGTCTTATCAAAAGCAATACTATCTATTTGAGCTAATTTCTCAATAAATGTGCCCTCTTTAAGAATAATGCCATTTTTTCTTAAAGTTGTTGTAGCAACGGTATATGCGATGGGTGTGGCTAAAGATAATGCGCAAGGACAGGATACTACAAGCACAGTTAAACCAATGCTTAACCAAAAAGGATCTCCTTTATAAAACCAATACAAACAACTAGCTAAGCTAGCTATAAGAACAATCGCAACAAAATGCCCTGCAATCTTATCTACAAGAATAGAAAAAGACGGCTTATAGAAACTTGATTTATTAAATAGCTCTTTAATATCATTTATTAGATACTCTTTACGATCTTTAGTAACTTTTACGGTAATATTATTTTCTAGATTTTTAGTTCCTGCTAACACTCTATCTCCAATAGTTTTCACAACTGGCATTGCTTCACCTGTAAAAGCAGACTCGTTGGCTGAAGAAATACCATCTATTAGTTTTCCATCACACGGAATAGTTTCCCCTGCTTGTAAATAAACAGTATTACCTATGTTTAATTCTTCTATAGGTTTAAATTCTTCTGGTTTTCTGCTAACCCTTACGTAATTAGGTAAAAGGTTATCTATAAGCCCTTTGCTCTTTTGAAATTTATTTCTCGATAGAAATTCTACATATCTTCCAATTAAAAGAAAAAAGGTAAACATACAAACAGAATCATAATAGACTTCACCAGTATTCATTAGAGTATTGTGTAAGCTTAGAAGAAATGAAGCTGTTATTGCCAAGGCTATTGGCACATCCATACCAAAATGTATGTTTTTTAGATCTCTGTATGCTCCAATTAAAAAAGTTGATGCGCTGTACATAAATACAGGAATAGTCATTATTAAACTTGCCCATCTAAAAAGAATTTTATAGGATTCTTCTATGCCGTCAGGTCCAGAAAAGTAGCCCGAAAAAGAATACATCATAACCTGCATCATCCCTATGCCAGCAACTCCAATTTTAGATATGTACGATTTATTTTCTAGTTTTAATGGATTATCTAGATTTGCCGTATTTGCAATAATTGGTTTAAAGTCGAGACGGTCTAATATCTTGTATATTTTTTTAATGATAGCTCTGTCTTGAAAGTCTAAAAATACACTCTTTTCACCTAAATTTATGTCCACTTGATTAATGCCTGGGACGTCATCTAATGATTTTTTTATGAGTGATGAACATGCAGCACATTTAATGCTAGGGACAAACAGAGAAATAGTAAAATTGCCTACACTATTTTGTTGTACATTTTCTTCAACTTCTATAGGAATCATACTCACATTTAAGGTTTAATTACTAAATCTCTTGCTGGAGTTACAATTCTTTTTTTTAGACTCCATTCCCTATTACTTCCTGTTAATTCTATATTCCACACACCATCATTTTGTAGAATACTGATTAACTGAGGATTATGAGAAGTATATTTATAGCCACCTTCATGCAAAAGTATAAATTCTTTATCTTTTTGTTTATCTGAAACATGATGAAAAGACAGGAGAACTTTATGGTCCTGAATATTATCTAATTGAAATTCTGCTCTTCGTTTTGTTATATTCATTAACTCTAGATAAATATCCATTTCTTTTGATAAATTTTCTCTAGTTAATATTGTGTTTATTGACAGACCTTCTTTGTAATAATCATCTACCACTAAGTCATCTTTATAAATATGTGCTGCTACAAACATTAAGATTCCGAAAAGAACAGCAGAAAAAGGTATAAATATAATGAATAGAATCCATTTATTTGCGCCTATAGTTTTAGTTCTCATCATATTTCTTGAATGCTGGATGGACCTATAAATCTACTTTCTGCTTCGGCCACTAATTTGTTATCAGTTGAAGTAGCCGATATTAGTATTTTTGTTATTAAGTTGTTGAGTTGATCTGGATCAGTAATTACATTAATAGCTACATTTTTAGCAGTGCCAGCTTGAATAAAGATCTCAGATTCGGGTACTATCGATATTTTTTTTAACCCTGTAATTTTTAAAGTGAAATAATTATCATGCTCGCTCATGTTCAAGATGTTTAGTTTATATGAATTTTGTATATAGCCTCCTGAAACCTCTTGGTATAACAAATTTCTGTCTCTTAAAATATCTAAATGGACTAAGGGTCTAGAAATAAGCAATACGGAGATGGATATCAACATGGTAATTACCGCTAACCCATATCCTACTAGCTTTGGTCTTTTCCAAGTGAATGACTTCCCTTTAAGCTGACTTAATGTAGTGTATGAAATTAACCCTTTTTTATAGTCCATTTTGTTCATGACAGAGTTGCAAGCGTCAATGCATCTTGCACAATTTGTGCATTCGTATTGGAGGCCATCTCTGATGTCTATTCCCACAGGACATACTTGCACACAAACACTACAATCAACGCAATCACCAAGATCTTTAGGTTTTAGGTTTTTTTTTCTAGGCCCTCTTATTTCACCTCTGCACTCATCATAAGAAACGATAAGAGTATCTTCATCAAACATAGAAGATTGAAATCTTGCATAAGGACAAATATATTTGCACAGTTGCTCTCTCATCCAGCCTGCATTGAAGTAAGTAGCTAATGTAAAAAAGACTAACCAAAAAACAACTGGCGAGCTGAGATTTAAGTTCCAAGCGTCATAGCTCATCTCATATAGCCCGTAAAAGTAAGAGACGAAAGTTATTGAGGTAAATAATGCAAAGCATATCCACATAGAATGTTTAGTTGTCTTTTTAAGAATTTTGTTAAGGGTTAAATTAGATTTATCTAACTTTATTCTTTGGTTTCTATTACCCTCAGCTAGTTGTTCTGCCCAGGTAAAAATTGCAGTCCATATTGTTTGTGGACATGTATAACCACACCAAACCCTCCCTATTAAATTAGTTATAAAAAAAAGAAGAAAAGCAGCAAAGATTAAGCTCCATGAAAGAAGAATAAAATCTTGAGGCCAAAAGGTGATCCAATATATATAGAACTTTGTTTCTACTAGATCAAATAAAACTGCCTGTCTGTTATCAATTGTTAGCCAAGGGGTAATAAAAAAAGCAAATAAAAAAGGCCAGCCAGTGAATAATTGGATTCTTTGAAAGAAACCATCCATCCTTCTGGTGTAAATTTTTTCTTGTTTTTCATAAAGATTTAAAGTTCTTGAATCAATTAAGTTGTTTTGATTCATATGTTCCATAAGTTCTTTGGTTTATCAATTTATTCCTCACTTAAGCTCTTTACATAAGCAGTCAATATATGAACCTTGTCATGACCCAACTTATCTTTAAAAGGTGGCATAATTCCTTTTCTGCCTTTAGATATAACGTCTTCTATTCTCGACCTAGAATTACCGTATAACCAAAGTTCATTTGTTAAGTCTGGAGATCCCAATGCCGATATACCTTTTCCGTCTGAACCATGACAAGCTGTACAATATTTCTGAAAGTTTATAAACCCATTATTAGATGTAGTAGAATCTNCTTCTCTTCCAACTAAACTAAAAATATATTCCGANAGTTCTCTAATCTCATGAGGCTCAAGAATATCTTGCCAAGCAGTCATATTTCCNTTTCTACCCTCGAATATAGAATATTTAATTTGTTCTTCTTCTCCCCCCCAAATCCACTCNTTATCTGTTAAGTTTGGAAATCCTATGCTCCCATTTCCTGTCGAACCATGGCACGCAGCACAATTATTNATAAATAATCTCCTTCCCATCTTTAAAGCAGCTGGAGAATCGATTAATTCTTCGATAGATTTTTCCGCATACTGATTAAAAATTGGACTGTACTTTTTATCGGCCATCTCAATCTTATAATCCATTTGAGATAGTTGATTCCATTTACCCAATCCTTCAAAATTTCCAAGACCTGGATAATACAAAAGATAGGAAAATCCAAAAAATATACTCCCCATAAATAACCAGTACCACCATGTTGGTAAAGGATTATCGTACTCCTTTATACCATCGTAAGTATGGCCAGTTGTCTCATTTCCTTCTTTCTTTTTTTGATTAAAGTGAAGTAGAGCAATAAAAAAGACTAACGACAGTAAAGTGCCTAAGATTACGAATAGTGACATCGCTTGGCTCATTCAATTACCTTTAACATTCTTATTTTCATTTTCATCTTCAAAAGGAAGACGACTAGCATTGGAAAAATATTCTTTTCTAGATGGACCGTAAGCCCAATAAAGAACTCCAATAAAAGCAATTAAACAAAATATTGTTGATATACCTCTTAACTCTTCAATGCTCATTAGTTATCTCTTTTTAATGACAGTTCCCAGCTGTTGCAAATAAGCAACTACGGCATCAGCTTCTGTTTTATTGATTAGATCTTCAGAAGCCTTATTTATCTCTTCATCTGTATATGGAACACCTAATATTTGTAGTGCTCTCAATTTCTTTGGTGACAATTCTCTGTTTAAGGTATTTTCAAATAGCCAAGGGAAAGCAGGCATATTTGACTTAGGTACTACTGATCTAGGGTTCATTAAGTGTATTTTGTGCCAATCATCACTATACAAACCCCCTACTCTAGCTAAGTCTGGGCCTGTTCTTTTAGATCCCCAAAGGAAAGGATGATTATAAACAGACTCTCCAGCTACAGAATAATGTCCGTATCTTTCTACTTCTGCTCTTAGTGGCCTTATCATCTGGGAATGGCAAACGTTACACCCCTCTCTGATATAGATATCTCTCCCTTCCAGCTCTAACGCAGTTAAAGGTTCTAAATTATCTATAGGCTCAGTCAATATTTTTTGAGACATTAGAGGGATAATTTCAACCATTCCACCAAAGCTCACACCTAGTAAAATGAGCACCAGCATTAGAAATATATTTTTTTCTATTAGGTTGTTCATGAGTAAACTTCTTTGGCCTCAACTTTATTTTTAGAAAGTTGTGCAGTTTTCCAGACGTTATAAGCCATAACTAACATTCCACTTAGAAATATGGCTCCACCAATAAATCTAACCACGTATCCAGGAAAACTAGCTTCAACAGAATCTATAAAGCTGTATGTGAGTGTTCCATCACTATTAACGGCTCTCCACATGAGTCCTTGCATCAATCCATTTACCCACATGGAAGCGATATAAAGAACAGTTCCTATTGTTGAGAGCCAAAAATGCAGGTCTATTAATCTTTCGCTATACATCTCCCCTTGTTTTCTTCCATACAGAATAGGCATTAGATGATAAAGAGAGCCTATTGAAATCATTGCAACCCAACCAAGAGCTCCCGAATGAACATGTCCTATAGTCCAGTCGGTGTAATGCGATAAAGCATTAACAGATTTTATTGACATCATTGGCCCTTCAAATGTTGACATGCCATAAAAAGATAATGAAACAACTAGAAATTTAAGAATAGGATCTGTTCTTAATTTGTCCCAAGCCCCAGATAAAGTCATAACGCCATTAATCATGCCTCCCCAAGAAGGTGCTAGTAGAATAAGAGACATGACCATACCCAGGCTTTGAGCCCAGTCTGGTAAAGAAGTGTAATGAAGATGGTGGGGGCCAGCCCATACATAGACAGCAACTAAAGCCCAAAAGTGAACAACCGAAAGTCTATAAGAATATATAGGTCTATCAGCTTGTTTAGGAACAAAATAATACATCATTCCTAGAAAGCCGGCTGTAAGAAAGAAACCTACTGCATTGTGCCCATACCACCACTGAACCATTGCATCTATAGCTCCTGAATAGATGGAATATGATTTATATAAAGAAACGGGAATTGCAAGACTGTTAAATATATGCAATATTGCAACGGCAACTATAAACGCACTGAAGAACCAATTAGCAACATATATGTGTTTTGTATTTCGTTTTACTATCGTCCCAATGAACAAAACTGCATAACCAACCCATACTAAGGTAATTAGAATATCTATTGGCCATTCTAATTCTGCGTACTCTTTGCCGCTGGTTATTCCAAAAGGCAAAGTAATAGCTGCAAGTAATATCACTAGCTGCCAACCCCAAAAAACAAAAGAAGCTAATCTGTCTGATATTAACCTAACTTGGCAAGTTCTTTGAACTATGTATAAAGAGGTTGCCATTAAGGCGCTACCTCCAAACGCAAATATTACAGCATTAGTATGTAAGGGCCTTAGACGGCCAAATTGAAGCCATGGAACACCGAAATTTAACTCGGGCCAAACTAGCTGTCCTGCTATTAAAACTCCAACAAGCATTCCAACAATTCCCCATACCACTGTCATTATTGAGAATTGCTTTACTACTTTGTAGTTATAGAGTGAATGATCTTTCATATACCATTACTAACTAAATCCATTTAGCATTAAATTATGTATATGATATTTTTCTTTAGATAAACAATATTGATTTAAATCAACCCACCAATAAACACTAATGAATTGGTAAAAATTCTTTTTCTATCATAGAAGCTTGATCATGGTGTCTTTTCTTATTTTTAAGTAAATAAGTTTGTATATGAATTGGTGAATATCTAGTAATTGTGTCTAGAAATTCAGTTAAATGTAAATCTATAGATTTATGGTAGATACTTAATACTTTTTCAGCTTCTTCTTCGTTCGTTATTTTTCTAAAAATTTCATTAAATATTTTAGACTTATATTTTCTTATCTCTCTATCTTTTTTTGAGTCTTTAAGTTTGATTATCCTTCTAACTTGTCTTCTTTTATCTCTAGCTTTCTTGCTAAGAGCTCTTCTTTTTATACTAGAATCTTTATTAAAACTAACCATTCTTAAAGTCTAAATAGCTACAGATAAAAGATATTGATGTAAATCAAAGAAGTAAATTTTATTTATAAGTAAAAGGTGCTTTAGCCAGGTCTATGGAAGGAATGTCTTTCTTCTCCTCCCAATAGTCTTGTGTGTGTTGCCAACAAGAATCTTTGATGCGTTTAGGTAGCTTATGTTGAGACCTTAACAGATATCCTGGATTAAAATTTTCTTCGTCAATCCAAGTTTGTAGAGGTTCCTTTAGCTCTTTATCACTTAAAAAAGGTGTGGCAGAGGTAAACCCATTTGAGTCCATGTATTTAAGTAACCTACATACAAAATCTCCCATCAAGTCAACTCTTAGAGTCCAGCTAGCCCTAAAGTACCCAAAAATCCATAACATATTTGGTATGTCTGTAATCATCATACCTCGGTAAGTTACCTTTTTTGAAAAGTCTACTTTTTGGTTATCTACATAAAAATCAATATTTCCCAATAAACTTAGATTAAAACCTGTTGCTGATATTACAAAATCAGTTTTAATTTCTTCTCCAGATTTAAGCAATATACCGTCTTCTTCAAACCTATCAATTTGATCAGTAACCATGGAAGCTTTACCACTCTTTATACCTTGAAATATGTCGCCATCAGGAACAAAAGCAATTCTCTGTCGCCAAGGCCTGTATGTAGGGGTAAAGTGTGTTTCGACATCGTAGTCGGGGTCTAAATATTCTCTAACTCCGTCTATGAGTTGTTTTTTTGCTTTTTCAGGATGTTTAAAGGTTTTATTAACAAACCACCTTTGAAGCAAAAGAATATATAGCCGGGTTAAAGAATGAACCCATTCTTCTTTTAATTTAAAAAACCTTAAAAAATTTGCTACTTTTTGCTGGTTCATTCCAGGTATAAAATAGGTAGGTGATCTTTGTAATACTGTTATGTGCTTACAATCTGGCGCCATAGCAGGAACAATTGTTGCCGTAGTTGCTCCAGAGCCTATAACAACGACCTCTTTGTCTTTGTAATCAATATTTTCGGTCCAGTTTTGCGGGTGTATTAATTGGCCTTTAAAATTTTCTATTCCTTCCCAATCAGGGATATAGCCCTTTTCATGGTCATAATAGCCCTGACACATCCAAAGGAAATTACTAGAATACTCTTTAATTTCGCCTGTTTCTTTTTCCTCTACCTCTAAAGTCCACAAGGAACTTTCACTATCCCATTTAGCATTATTTACATGGCGATTATATGAGATATGCTCTTTAATATCGTTATCTTCAATTACTTCTTCGAGATAATCTTGTATTTCTTCTGCCGTAGCTATTGGTGGCCCTATCCAGGGCTTAAATCTATAACCGAAAGTATATAAATCACTATCAGACCTTATACCTGGGTACGTATGGGTGTACCAAGTTCCACCATATTTATCTAAAGATTCTAGAATAATAAAACTTTTATTTGGGCACTGATCTTTTAAGTGATATGCAGCTCCAATACCAGAGATTCCTGCGCCTACTATAATGACATCATAATTAAGCAAGTTATCTGGGTTCTTCATTTTTGTTAAGGGTTTTATCAAAGAGAGGCTTGTTTAACTCTTCTAGGGATACTAGTCCGCTATCGGGTAAGTCCTCGTATTCTAAGATACCAAGCTCATTAAACTTAGGCCTTATCTTTTCTGTTAACAAACCTACTCTTTTCAGATTGGGAACAATATTAGAAAAAAGTAATTTCCTAAAGTCTCCTATAACGTGATCATCTAATAAAATTTCTCTCGCTTTATCTTCGGTTATACCTAAGAATTTAACTGGGACAGCTGTATTAATTAATCTTTCCCTCATTACCTTACAAGCCTCAAGAGCAAACTCAGCTCTTTCTTCTACTTCTTCCTCAGAAAGGAGTGGGATGTATTCTTCTAGGAAATTCACGCCAAAGGTTACGTGTCGCGCTTCATCTCTCTTAGTTAATTTGCAGATCTCTCTAAGTAAAGGATCATTTGTTGATTGAATCATAGATTCAAATGCCGCTAGAGCCAATCCTTCTACAATTAATTGCATGCCGATAAATTTAAGATCCCACCTTGAATCAGAAAGCATTTTGTCTAATAAGATTTTTAAATAAGGATTAATAGGGTACATGTACCCTACTCTTTTATTTATGTACTTATGAAAAACCTCTACGTGCCTGCCTTCATCAAATGCTTGAGAACTAGCATATAATTTAGCTTGGTGAGTGGGTGCGCAACTAACTAATTGAGATGAAACTAATAAGGCACCTTGCTCACCGTGCAAGAACTGACTAGCATTCCAAGCTAGGGTCTCATGATCCATTTCTAGTTTTTTAGAGTCGGTTAGCTGTTTGTATTCCGGCAACTCTGAGAATGGATTTAAATCTATGTTTGTGTATCTTTGGTCCTCTGGAAATTCAATTGACCAGTCAACATCAAGCATAGCGTTCCAATTAAGTCTCTTTCCTAGCTCATATAATTTCTTAATTCGATTTTCTGTATCTCTATAGTCCCAGTTGTAATAACCAATCAAAGGTGTTTCAAAACTTTCGATCAGATATTTCTCATCATTCTTTCTTAATCTTCTATTATCTAAGTAAAGTAAATCTGTAGGTGGTTCAGGTATTTTTATTAATTCTATGTTCATAGTTCATAAAATGTAAAGCAAGTTAGATAGCAACTAATTGATTAAAGTCAATTTCCGAAAATACCTTTAAAAGCAATTGAGGTTTTATTGCATAAATAAAACTATATTGAGAATGGATGAAGTAAAAGTTAGCTTGTAAGTTGAACTGCTAATTTTACTGAATCTAGTAACATCTCTTCATTTATGCAGGTATCTATTCCTTTTTTGTGCAGCATTGAAACTAAATCTTCAGTGGCTAAATTGCCAGAAGCCCCAGGAGCAAAAGGACAGCCCCCTAAACCAGCTATACAAGAATCAAATTTATGAATGCCCTCATCCATTGCAGCAATGACATTATCCAATGCT
>PCBA01000002.1 GCA_002730855.1 Gammaproteobacteria bacterium | reverse complement strand
AAAATACTGCTTTTCTTCTCTGTAAACAACATGTATTTTAGAGGGGTATATTTTATAATGGTTAAAGGCCCATTGATATTTTTGAACCCTTGATTTTTCAAATCTGCCTTTTTTAGGAATAGCTGACAATAAGTGAATATCAAACATTCCACGAACATAATCAACTAATTGATCTGCATCGGGCATTTTTTCTAACTTGAGGAATAATTCAGGATCAACTTCAGGATAAGATTTCATTCATACCTCTTATAATGCCAGTTGAAGGGGAGTATATAACAGACTTACAAGTACAACAACTTTGCAACTTCGTGCATTCACCATGCACGAATAATAATACTGTAGCAATGAAGCCTGACCCCAATCATTATAAAGTTGAACTAATAAATCAAACTGACTTGGAGACTCTTGCTTCACATATTTATCAGCCAGAATACCAAACACAATTATGTGACCTTAATTACCAGGTTGTTTTTATTCTTTCGGCCCCAAGGTCTGGTTCAACTCTTTTCCAGCAATTACTTGGCACTCATCCTCAAATTGTTTCTTCTGAAGAGTTGCATTTGATGACTTATAATACTTTTGCGGATAGACACAATGCTTTATCCAAGGAAGGCCTTTCTCACCTCTTAAATGGCACTGTTAGGTTAAGGGCAACACTTAAGAATCTTACCCAGCAAATCTCCGCCCAAGTAGAAAACATGTATGTTATAGATAGCAGACCAGTCACCACATTCTACAATGAGATTAATGCTCATATGGCAGAATCTATATTAGTCGACAAGACACCTTCATATTCATATAGCAAAAATGTTTTAGATAGGATATCTAAATGCTTCCCAAATGCAAAATATATTCACCTTATCCGACACCCCTCAGCAGTAGTGAAATCAATTATAGATTCAAAGCTTATAGATATTATACCCTTCGCTGTCCGTTCTGGACTGTCCAAGGGTAAACTACCGGAGCTAATTTGGCATCTATGTGAGAGAAATATACAGCAATTTCTTTCATTTCAAAATCCAAGTGATGTTTTAACCATTAAGTATGAGACTCTTTTAAATGACCCTAAGGCTCAAGTAGATAATGTGATTAGTTATCTCGGCCTAACCTCAGATACAAGCATTGATGAATACTCTAAGCATTCTTCACAGCAATTTACACCAGGCTTTGCTGGCGATTTGAAGTATTTTCTCAATACAAAAATTGATCCAGATAGAGCTAATGCCTGGAAGGCCTTCACTTCTTTACATCAAATTTCAAGCTTATCAATAGATTTATATAATAATGTTGATGAATAATCCAAATAATATAATTCACAAAGACAGCAAATTTACACGCTTAGCCACTAATGGTTTCGGCGACCCTTATAACTCTTATGCTTATTCCTCAACTTTATTCAAAGGTAATCTCTATGTAGGTACAAGCAGGGCCAATCTCATCTTTTTAAAATATGGGATGCCAAACGTAACTATGGATTATTGGCCAGTACCGGTAATATATGATAATTATGATTGTTTATTCGAAGCAAATATAGCAGGTGCTGAGATTTGGAGATTTAAGATCCAAACTAATTCTTGGCAAAAACTACATCAATCAGAATATTTCCCCTTACCTGATGGATCATCTTTTCGTAAACACTATGGATATAGGTCTATGTGTTCATTTAAAGATCGAGGAGTAGATAATTCTCTTTATGTTGCATCAACTTCTCGATCAAGAGCTGATGGCCCTGACTTATTAATTTCTTACGATGGCACCAAATTCAAGTCAATCCCCAAGGTTTTACCGGCTGAGTCGGAATATTCCAACTTAAAGCCAACATCAATACGATCATTAGTACAGTATGAAGAGCTATTAATAACGACTATAACTGGTGGGGCTGGAGGACGAGTTAATGCAGCTGGTATCTCAGTTATTTTTGCTTCTTCTGATCCAGTACGGGGCAAATGGTACAGCATAAATGGTAATGGTTTTGACAATTATCCTGAGGTTGTCGTTGTATACGAGATATGTGCGTTCAATGGTTTTCTATATGCGGCAACTGCAGGTATCAATGGCTTTCAAGTCTGGAAGGGGAATAGAATCTCAAAATATGGTTTTACTTGGAAACAAGTATGTAACTTTGGAGCTGGCAGGGGACCTCTTAACCAGGGAGTCATTTGCATGCATTCTTTTAATGACTATTTATATTTAGGTAGTGGAATTCAAAATGGAGGCCACGATAGAACACATAATATAGGCCCCGCTGCTGGTGAATTGCTACGTTTAGATAAAAACGATCAAATAGATATTATTAGTGGCTCTTCACGCGATAATAAAATTCCTCTTAGCGGCTATGGTCCAGGATTTGGCAACATCTTTAATGCATATATCTGGAAAATAACAAGTGTAAATGGTAAATTATTAGTAGGAACAATGGATTGGTCTGTATTTGGTCTCTTCACAAAGAGAGAGAATAGGAAGAGTCTATTTGGCAGAACTGTTGACTGGGAAACTTTAACAAACTACATAGCAACACGTGGTGGTGCAGAGTTATGGCAGTCACCTGATGGTGTAAGTTGGTTCCCAATCACCATAAACGGATTCGATAATCCTTATAATTTTGGCATCAGAAATATAGTTGCATTGAACAACAAAGCATATATTGGCACGGCAAATCCCTTTGGACCGATGGTACTTTCACGTACTAGTGATTCAGACCATGGATGCTTTCAATCAAATCCTCACGGAGGATGTGAAATCATAAAATTAAGAATTTAACCTATACTAGGCTAAACAAAATTATTTATGTTCACTCAAATGTCAGTTTACTAACTATGTTATCACATTTTAACAGTAAACCCAATAGAATGAATTCCAGTAAGGTTTCTGTAAAAAGGAATATACAGTATTTAAATTTACAATCCTCTACCCTTAATTCCTCTGAAACTACCTACGATTTATATATTCCTAACAAGATAATCAACAATACTGTCAATGTCTATATCCACGGAGGTGGCCTAACCCGTGGAGACAAGCAAAATACTGGTAAGCTTACAGATCTTTTTCAAGAATTAGGCTCCATCTTCTTAAGTTCTAACTACCCTCTCAACCTACCTAACGGTCAAACCAAATCTCTAGTTGAATATCAACTAGAAGCACTTTCCTGTCTACATCGCCACCTTATTAACTCGATTCAACAGCAGAGTATTTTCAGCAAATCTACAAGGATCTGTTACATAGCCCATTCAGCCGGCGCCTATTTAATATCGCTTGGTATAGCAAAGGATATATTCAATCATCTACCCACTGACTTTGTATTAGTTGACTCTTCAGCTTATTTTCTACAAGATAAATATGACCAGAGCAATATTAGAGCACGTAACCAAATTGATAAATCATGTGGAGTGACATCTGATAGTGAACGATTTAGAATTTTAGGAGGATTATCACCCGGTGATATCATTTCATCTGTTCAATGGACTCATCCTAACCCTTCCAATGTTCTGTTCATTTCTGGAAATGGTTTTAAATCACGATCTACTGCCAATAGATTACTTGACTGCCTAAACAAAAAAGGATTTAGTTGCACGCATATACTTACTGAATATTCCCACAGTCAGATTAATCGAGAACTTGGCACTTATGGTAATCAGGCGTCTGAACCACTGATAGACTTCCTAAAATCTTGATTTTAGCTCAATTAATTATCTCTTTTATTGATTTGACAAGTCGTTGCAAGAGCCTTATTTCTTTTATCTTTGATTCTATAGCATTTGCTGATAAAATCTCTGATGTATCAAAATCCTCCGCACTCTTTTTGTAACAGCGATTTGGCAAATTATTTATCATCTCTGTTAAAACCTTTAATACTCTCATCCTTCTGTATAACACTTTCCCACTTTCATATTCCTTGGTTAGAGCCTTTACCATAGAACTATTTTCTGAAATTGTTTTTCGTAGCACACTTTCTTTCTTCATTATTCCTCTCCTTTTAGGTAGTAAAGATTATTCTCTGAATAACGTGAAATATACAACAGTTCTTGTCTGCCATCTAGTGCATGTAGAGTTATTGGAGAGGGTAACTCTTCACCAACATGAGATATCTTATGCTTATGCTCTATTTCAAATGAATAGCAATTAAATCTCATGATATATGTAAAATCACTATTATACAATGCAATGTCAACACTTAAATGTTCCCAAGGTTTATCATTTAGGAATGCTATATTGTAGTACGGATATGAATCGCCTAGCATCTTACTACTTATAACTGGCATGAGCAGACCTTCGTTTGATGAATATAATGGCATTCCCAAAATAAGTATTGGCTTTCTTTTTTTCTTAAACAAAATCAGCCTTATAATTGCATTCATCGATCCGTGATACAGGCTGGAATCACTAGCTAGGACAAGCATGCTAGACTCATCAATTACTATGCTATCAACAATTAATAATGCAGGGAATGATCTGTGAAGATTACACTTAATCTCTTCTTTGTTACTCAATTTGCGAGACTCTTTGAATACTTCCAAATACCCCTTTAGAGACATAAAATGCTTTTGAGTATGATCCATGTAACTTCCATATTCTAAAATTTTATATAATGGTGATTGAAGTGGTGGTGAATTCATAATATTCTCCATTATCTTTTCTAGGTTAAACGTTCCATCAATCTCTACAGATGTGTAGCTCAAAGGTGGTCTAAGTTTATTGCCATATGCCTTTATAGATAAATGATTTAATTCTGAATTACATAAATTAGCCACAAAACAATATCCAGTCATACTAAAGCCAGCGAATAATCCTGAACTAGTAGTTTCGAATTCATAATTAAATTTCTCATTTGAACATGAATGTAGAATTTTAAAAGTTTTATTCCTGGTTATGAACCACAATGAAGGCTCAGGCCTTTCTCTTATTGAAGCACCCACTAAATATATATTCTCACCTTCTTGTTGTGGAATTTTTATGCTTTTAAGATCATAGATCATAACATCCCATCACTATAACCTAGGCTTCTTTCCATTGAGAATATTGATTCTAGTATTTTTCTATCCATAGCCTTGAGTCTAGCAAGACTATATTCTGATCCGCTAATTGTTGATAGGAACCATCTATTACTCTCAATCTCGAAGTATGACTTAATATCATTAGCATTATAGCTCTTTTGAGCTCGCAGTCTGAACTTCGGGCTGTCCATGAATTTTGGATCATTACCACCGGCTATTTTAGGAGGCCCAAAGAATGCATACGGAGATTTCTCTGGTTGTAGCATGAAATCTACTGACTCTCTAGATTCGCTTATTCCTATCCATTCGCAGATACATGGTAGAACATTATAGGGCTCTGAAAGTATATCCTCTCCTCTAATCATTAGATATTGTTCAGAATTAAGAAATTGTCTAAATCTTTTTATAGTACTGTGCATCTTGTACCATATCATTACTGGATGATTTATCACAAACTTAGGCTTAGACGATACAGCCTTTAGCTGAAGGAATTCATCTATAGACTTTAAAGATGGCAGACAACTACGCGTTAGATGTAGGAATTTAGCGTCAGGAAATGATTTCAAAATTCTTATTAATCTTTTCAAGCAGGATGAATTTGTAGGTGACTTTTCAATACATCTTGCTGGCTCAAATCCACTACACAGGTATATAAAAAGTTCATCTATATTCATTGTCTGATTATTCAATAACCATAGCCAAGCCCTAGTTAATGATGCTTCATTCTGTATTCCTTCGTGTAAAAATGATATAGCCCGTAGCAATCCAGGTGGAGCTGGTCTAATCCGATTGGATGGCTTCTTCTCTCCTTTTCCATATCTTTGCAAACTTTCAATGTCTGCCTCAGTACCCTTCATCTCTTGCTTTATCAGCTCTTCAATTGTCTGAAACTTAAATATCTGAAGCTCAGGGAATGAGTGTAACTCTGGGTGTTCGCCAAGAATGGATGAAACGACAGAACTATATGATCTAGGAGGACTAAGTATAAAAATAGGTACTCTCATTCTCATGAATGGTTTCTTTTATGTCGATTAAGCCTACGTAGAATATTATTACAATGTTCGCAATATATGTTCAAGCAGTCTTTATATGCTGTCTTCTCCATATCTTTCAAGATTCTTTCTTCAATATTACCACTATCTGTGAATAATAATTTCTCTAAATCTTTTACTACATTTAGCTGATTATATTCATAATTTGGCAAGTTATCTCTATCTACGTAGAGTTCATAATCATTCTGTCCCTCCTCCTCCTTCTTCATTAATAGCTTGACGAGATCTTTCGATACTCCATATAGATCAATTTCTAACTCCCATAAGCTGCTTTCTCTTTCTTCCTTCATNNTGTCGATATCNATCTCCATGACTTTCATGACGTGNTCAATCCATTGCTGAACATCTTCTCTATCTTTCATGATCTCACCTATTAACTACATCATATCATTTCATAGCTATCCATTCCCCTCAGATTTCCTCAATATTTACGGAAAATCGTCTTGATAAGCCCTGTTTACTTTAATGCCAATACAAATTTCCCCTAGATATTTTCTATCTATCATTTACCTCTCATGAACTCTAAGATATCAGAAGTCAACTTATTGTCTTCACCTATTGTCTTGTTCATCTGCTTATGAGTTAAACTATATTTATTTATATCGACATTATCAGCAATACATTCTCCCAATGAGTTTGAGAATGCCTTTGCTATACGCTCTCTTCTTCCATTACCACTATCCTGGTACAGGACTAGCACATTGTTATCTCTAGTGATATTATGTGTGCACATTGATCCTGAATTATATATTGGTGACAGGGCTCTCACCTTTTCAATATCAGATTTTGTTGGAGGAAGAGACTCAATTCCTAGAGCCGATCCGATTGGATCGAACTTCATTATTGTGTGTACATTATTTGTTGATCTAACTTCACTAGATCTTGCCAATCTTTTATCAAGCTTACGTTTCCATATGGATTCCATATCTAACCAGGCCGTGTCATTTATTATCCAATTTCTATAAATCCTGCGTGATACCTTTGAATAATCTGGACTTACAAGTAACAACGAGACAAGGTAACCTCCTGCAGAATGCCCCATAATACTCATATTGTCTGGAGAACATTGATTATAGTGATTACTCATATTCTCGTTTAACCATTTACTAGCCTTATAAATACTATCAACTTGCTGGGCTACCATATTATGAACTGGCTTTCCATAAATGGGATAGTTAACTGATACAAAACAGTAACCATTTCTATTAAAAAATGATGGCTTACTTTGAATATTCTTTTTGTCGCCTCTCATCAGGCCCCCTCCATGAATGTACACTACTGTCTCACAGCCTTGTCTATACTTAACTTTATTACAGCTATATATATCTAACCTCATATTGTCATTAGTTACATCTTTTGCTTTGGGCATATACGTGTATGTGCCAGGTACTTTAACGGAGCTATGCTTATTATATTTAAAGTTACCATTTGATATTTCATATATGCTATTTCTAGACTCATTAATATTTTTTCTAGGCTTGGCTTCTTCACTAGATACAGAATATTTACCATATTCTACTATTTCATCCCTGCCATAAATACTGCTAGACTTATCTTCACAAGAACAGCATATTATCATTGCCGTTAAAACCATACTTGCTACTTTCTTGCTCATCATTAAATAACACTACGATAAGATTCTAACCATCCTTAATTTAAATGTCAACCTATAACTCCTTATCCATAACGATTTAAGCATTACAACTGCCAATAATAAGTACCTCTAAGTACTCGCATGAGTCAGGAATAACGACTATGCTTCTTTACTGGTTCAAATAAGGTAATGCTATACTAATCTATATGCCTAATCTATTACGTTCTAAAATTTATATTGAATTTCTATAGGTCTCCTATATTTCTTGTAATTTTCCTCGATATTTTAACATTATACAATCATCTCATATTCAAGCCTATCCCCTTCTCTGTATCTTTCTAGCTTTTTTCTATTTAATNCCNNATCAACTACCATTTTATCTTTTTACAATATTGCGTAGAAAATANATGGTNTCTACAAGNCACTACCCTAGNACACAANATATTTATNCTCANATTTTTTTACAATTTANAGTTCTTATAATAAACCATAAATGGNGAATCTAGCACTCAANCATGCTCNTTATNTTTAAATATAGTCAANTCNACCACCTGATNCTTCCTTTATACCTATCNACACNTATAATAACTANATCAATCTAGTACAGCCCTTAATGCCTTCNACTGCTTTTTAATCATCTNATCCNATCTCACCACTCCTGTTACCTATTTAGGCGCTAATGAGTAAACTCAANGTAAATCTTACTTTTAGACCTTCTGGTGACTGGATACAANCTGCTCACCAGTCAATTCAATCCCNAACAGAATTTGGTTTAGATTTAACGGCTTATAATACACAAGCTATATANGATCTANTTACATATCTTNATAAGCATGAAGGCTTTTTGCCTCACTATATAATTCTTTCAAGTCACCTGAATAGGACAACCCTCTCAAAACTTATTAAAATATACAAAACTAATAATCAACAATTGAGCATTCATGCACATCTTTCTATTTTAAACCAATTAACGGATATATCAAGCCAATTTTCATCCGTCCCCTTAATTTTTTCAAAGAGCGATGTAGATGAACTAGATCGTATATCCTTTTCTGGTCAATCTGTTGTTCGTGGTTATGAATGTTCTGGGCTTTGTGGGCTAGAACCTCAGTATATTCTACTTCAATATATACTTAGCAAAACCCACACATACAATGTCAGCCTTTCTGGACCTTTCGGTATAAGATCATTTCATTCGTTTACCTTTTTCGGCATTAATACTATCTATCTAGAAGAGCAAATTTTGCTCTTAGATGACTCACCTCTATCAACATACCAGAAGAATTCCTTGATGCAGCTAAGTGGTCGAACCTCAGATGTTTTAGTTGTCAAATCACTTAGTTATGCAAAATGTAGATTACTTCCAGATATTACTAATCAACAATCTGTCGCAAATACCCCCTATCATGACGAGATTAAGGACAAATCGTTACTCAACGCTAGTCTATCTGGGTATACAACCAATCTCCTCCCTTTATCTGAAGGCCTTGACTTCGCCAAAGACTATCATGTTAAATATAAACGTATAGGTAGGTTAATTAGAGCATATCTTAAGGAGCCACAACCTATAAATCACACTACAAACAATCAAATTAATTCTATTGAATCAATCTATTCATGTGAATATCCAATAATACAAGGTCCTATGTCACGTGTAAGTGATAATCCTGAATTTGCTGAAGCTGTATCTTTCAATGGAGCTATTCCAACAATTGCTGCATCCACACTTTCTCCATCAGTTCTAAATGAAATACTAAATCAGACCACTCAAAAGCTCATAGATAAAAAATGGGCCGTTGGTTTACTTGGATTTATAGATCAAGAACTACTTAATCAACAGATCAATGTCGTAAGGAATAGTAGTGCCAGTATATGTATTTTAGCAGGTGGCACTCCGTCTCAAGCCAAGAACCTTTCTGACAATGGCCTAGAGACCTTTATACATGCACCAACCCCAGAACTTATGAACCTCTTCATAGATCAAGGCTGGAAATCATTTGTTATAGAGGGTAGAGAATGCGGTGGACATATTGGACCAATAAGCAGCCTAACACTTTGGGAAAGATGCCTTAGTATTATTTCTACAATGTCAAAGCATAAATCACAACAAATAAAAATCTTATTTGCCGGTGGCATACATGATGAGCTCTCAGCCAAAATACTTAGAGGGTTGATTGATAGTTTTCCAGTAGAAAACTTTCAACCTATTTTCGGTCTTCTTGTTGGTTCAGCCTATTTATCTACTGACGAGATTGTAGAATTAGGCTCTATAACTAATCTGTACCAGGAAGTTACAATAAATTCTACTGTCACTACTTATTTGGAAACATCTAAGGGCCACCAAACTCGATGTGCCCTAACCCCCTTCGCTGAAAATTTTAATATTACACGACAACAACTTCATGAATCAGGTAGAGCCAAACTAGACGTCAGAGAAGAACTGGAAAATCTAATATTAGGACGTCTACGTCTCGCTTCTAAAGGTTTAAAATATTTCAATAATTCTCTTCAACTTTCTAATAAAGAAGAACAATATGATCAAGGCTTGTTTATGTTGGGAGAAGTTGTGACACTTATAGATAAATCCCAATCTCTTAAATCATTGCACAAATCAGTAACTTCTGGTTTCCACTCTAGCAATAGATTTACAAAGCCCATTTTATATCCCCAACCTAATTTGCTCGATATTAACTCAACAAATGATGATATTGCTATTATTGGCATGTCCGTAATTTTCCCTAACGCAGATACTTTGGAAGAATATTGGAATAATATTTTACTAGGCAAAAATTCAATCACTCAAGTACCCCCCACACGTTGGGATACTATAAGTTATTCGACATCTACTAGGGAACCATTTAAAATAAATTCTAAATGGGGCTCTTTTCTTCAGCCAGTTACATTCAATCCCATAGACTTTGGTATACCTCCCAAATTACTACCTTCAATTGATTCTGCACAGATATTATCTCTCATAGCTTCTAATCGTGCATTACAAGATGCTGGTTACGGCATCAACACTTCTTTTGATCG
>PCBA01000001.1 GCA_002730855.1 Gammaproteobacteria bacterium | reverse complement strand
TAAATGGTCAAGTAATGCGAGTCGTTATGGCCTTGTAACTTCTGCAAGAGATCTGTTAGAGCTTGGTAAATTTGTTCTCAATGGAGGTGAAGAAGGAGATCTTCATGTTATTGAAGATATAGATTTTTTTGATAATTCTTTTACACATTCTCAAGACCATAACTTAGCTTATGGATATCTTTGGTGGCTTAACAATTCTAAAACTCATATAAATGTTTATTCTGGAAAGTTACAAGAAGGGCATTTAATCCCTAATGCACCTAAAGACACCATTCTTGCTCTAGGGGCAGCTAATAGAATTTTGGCTATTGTTCCAAGCGAAGATTTAATTATAGTTAGGTTAGGTGATTTTCCAAAAGATTCAAATTTTCAAAGTAAAATATGGTTAAAGCTTTAAGTATAATTTTTCTTTTTTCTTCTTTTATTTTTTCGGAAGAAGAGGCTAAGAAATACATTTCTTGGAAAGAACATGTAATTGACGATTCCACCAGTGGACCAAAAGACCTTGAAGGGAGCGATGGCTTGGTTATGGCGGATCTAGATAAGGATGGTTACTTAGACGTTATTTCCGTTCATGAGCTTGATACTCAGTACGGCGTCCCAGAAGGTTATGTAAGGATAGCTTGGGGAAGCAAAAACCCCTTTGAATGGACTTCTACTACTTTAGCTTCAGGATCAGAAGCTCCTTCTGCAGAAGATGTTGACGTAGCTGATGCCGACGGAGATGGTTGGTTGGATATAGTGGTAGCATGTGAATTGGCACATTTAATTTATTTTAAAAATCCAACTAAAGGTCACCGTGAAGTTAGATGGGAAAGAACTATTCCTGAATCTACATTAAATAGAGGCTCATTTATTAGAGTTTTCTTCTCTGATCTTGATGGTGACGGAAAGGTTGAAGTCATAACTGCCAATAAGGGTGGAGAAAATGCTTCTGGATCCAATTCTCCTTTAAATAATGTCTCTTTTTATAAATTACCTAAAGAGCCTTTAAACGGAAATCAATGGGAAGAGGTAGTTCTTACTAAAGTAAAGATCCCTATCAATTCTCAACCAGTCGATCTAGATGAGGATGGAGATATGGATATTGTTGTAGGTTCCAGAGGAGAAACGAGAATACTTTGGATGGAGAATTTAGGTAATTTAAATTTTGAAGAGCACGAAATTAATTTATCTAAGAATCTTCCCTCAGGGTCTTGGTTGACTGGTTTTAATATGGATTATCAAGACCTTAATCAAGATGGCCGACTAGATATAGTAAGTACTGTGTGGCCATATTACCTTATAGTTTTATATCAGCCTTTGGACCTAAACACGACTTGGGATTTAGAAGTTATAGGAAGTATAAAACCTGACCACTTAGTTAGTGTTTCTTTAGCAGATATAGATTCTGATGGAGATTTTGACGCTTTTGTTGGGTCTTACAGCCGAGGCAGTAGAGATAAAGATGATCTATCTTCATCAAATCAAGCTTTAGGAAGTGTTGCTTGGTTTGAAAACACTGAATTAGGTTGGGAAAAGAACAATATACTAAGGAGAAAACGAGGAATGTACGATAAATGGATACCTCTTGATTTAGATAAAGATGGAGACTTAGACTTTGTAGGAACTAGAGGAAATAGTAAGCCTTACGACGGAGTTATATGGTTAGAGCAGATAAGATCGAATAAACAGCTTCCAAACTTCAGCCCAGCACGAATCAAAGACAGCATTAATATACCTTTTGTTGATTAAATTTTAATCTCATTAAAGCTCAGATATAATCAATGCATGGTTACACCTAGCGTTAAGCCTTTAGATCTTATTTCTAAAGATCAATACGAAGAAATCAAAAAAAAAGAAGATTGGAGAAATGTCCTTTCAATAACTTTAAGTTGGTTACAAATGATTGCTGCAATAACTCTTTTTTACTTGTTTCCAAATATTTTTACCTTTTTAACCGCAGTAATAATTGTCGGAAGTAGACAGTTTTCTTTAGCAGTGCTTGCCCATGACGGAGCTCATCATTTGTTGTTCTCAAATTCTAGAGTGAATGATTGGGCGACCCAATGGTTGTGTTCTTACCCAATTTTTACAGATAATAGAGTTTATAGACCCTACCACTTCAATCATCATAGATACACTGAGACACAAGAAGATCCTGACCTAGTTCTTAGTGCCCCGTTTCCAGTTACTAAAAAAAGTTTCACCAGGAAAGTTTTAAGAGATTTAACTGGTAGAACGGGTTTAAGAAGATATGGAGGAGCTATATCTTCTATCTTAAAAACAAAAGGTAATAATCTTTTTGATAAGCAGTTAAAGATTCTTGAAAAGATCCATGGTTTTCTTCTTACAAACTTATTTATCTTTTTATTCCTTTCGTTAACCATGCATTGGTCAGTTTTCTTCTTATTATGGTGGTTGCCTGCTTTTACTTACTACAGTCTAATAATAAGGATAAGGAATATAGCTGAGCATGCTGTAACGCCTGGGAACAATGATTTTGATAATACAAGAACTACTAAATCAAGTTTATTTACAAGGCTTTTAATGGTTCCTCACAATGTAAATTATCATCTTGAGCATCATCTTTTTACTCGGTGCCCTTGGTATAATCTTCCAAAAGCTCACCAAATGCTTATCGACAATGGATACGCTGATAAAATGTGCATTGAGAATTCATATAGTGATGTGTTAAAGAAGGCGGTAGGAGCTTAAAGATGACAGAAAATGGAAATGAAAAACTTAAAGATGGTCTTAGCCCAGAAGAGTATTACGTAACACAGAAAAAAGGAACAGAACCAGCTTTTTCCGGTAAATACGATGGAGAAAAAACGGCGGGAGTTTACAATTGTGTTGTTTGCGGAGAAGGGCTGTTTAGTTCCAAAACTAAATACGATTCAGGATCAGGGTGGCCCAGTTTTTGGGAGCCCATTAATCAAGAAAACATAGGCTCAGAAGAAGATCATTCTGCCGGCATGGTTCGTACTGAAGTTCATTGTAGTAAATGCAAATCTCATTTAGGACATGTTTTTCCTGATGGACCTCAACCCTCCGGATTAAGATATTGTATTAATTCAGTTTCCCTTGATTTAAAAGCAGATGATGAGGTTGAAGACTGAACTCTAAATCAGAAAAGAGCTATAAATCTTTCAAACTATTACTCAGTAGTGGCTTAGTCAGCTTCTGGACTTTCGTTTCAAGGATTCTGGGCCTTGTAAGAGATATTGTAATAACAGGCTTATTGGGAGCCGGTGTAGCTCTAGATGCTTTTGTAGTCATCATGAAAATTCCTAGTGTCTTTAGGAGACTTTTTGCTGAAGGCGCATTTAACCAAGCATTTATACCTGTTTTAGCTGAATACAAAGAAAATAATTCTCCTAAAGAAACGAAAGATTTAATTAATTTTACCTTTGGAGCTTTATCCGGCACCCTTTTATGTGTAACTATTCTTGCACTCTTAGCAGCACCAATCTTCGTTATGATTTTTGCCCCTGGTTTCTATTTCGAACCATTAAAGAAAGAATTAGCCATAGATATTCTTCAAATAACCTTTCCTTACCTATTTTTTATATCTTTAGTAGCTTTATCAGGATCGATCTTAAACTCTTACGAAAAATTTTCATTACCTGCATTAACCCCTCTTTTTTATAATTTAAGTTTAATTGCTGCTGCCTTATGGTTTGCTCCTACTTTGGAACTTCCAATATATGCAATCGCTTGGGCAGTTTTCTTTGCAGGAATAATGCAAGTCTTAATTCAAATACCTTCTTTAGTCAGGTTAGGTCTTTTACCTAGATTTAAAATAGATTTCAAGCATCCAGGTGTTAGAAAAGTTATGTTTTTAATGGTACCAGGCATCATTGCTGGAGGGGTAAGTCAAATAAACATGCTGATTGATACTATCCTGGCTTCCTTATTGCCAACTGGCAGTCCAAGCTGGCTTTATGTTTCAGATAGATTAATGCAACTTCCTTTAGGTATTTTTGCCATTGCTATTGCAACCGTTATCTTGCCTAGGTTATCTAATCTGTTTGCAGGCGAAAGCAGAGAACAGTTTTCAAGTACCTTAGATTGGTCAATTAGATTGATACTATTAATTGGGATACCGGCTGTAATAGGGTTAGTGATGTTAGCTGAACCTATAATCTTAACTCTGTTTGAAAGAGGAGAGTTTGGTGCAATTGATTCAAGCATGGCTTCTTCTAGTTTAATTGCACTGGCATTTGGACTATTAGCTTTTATGTTAATTAAGATCCTAACGCCTGCCTTTTTTGCAAGACAACAACCGAAGAAACCGATGATAGTTGCATTAATATCAATGATAATAAATGCATTCTTGGCTTGGCTTTTAGCTTTTCAGTTAGGTTACGCTCATGTTGGCCTTGCTCTGGCTAGCTCTCTATCAGCCTTCTTTACAGTTACTACTCTTCTAATTATTCTGTACAAAGACAAGGTGTATAAAGCTTCTAAGGGATGGACTTATTTCTTTTTAAGGATGTTTGTGGCTTCTTTCACATTAATTCTTCTAATTAATTATTTTGGACAAGAGGCAGATTATTTAAGGCAAATAAGTGAATTTAGTCGATTCATTTATATTATTAAAATAGTATTAATAGGTATGACAGGTTACTTTCTAAGCTTATGGTTCTTAGGTTTAAGAATGAAAGATTTTTCTAGTAAAGATGTATTTGATTAGAGGCATACAAAATATTGACTTATACAAGGAAAGAAATCCTGAAGTAGAGTTAATAGCAACCATAGGTAACTTTGATGGACTGCATCTAGGTCATCAACATATTATTGAAAATATGCAGAAAGACGCTCAAGAAAATGGGTGGAAAAAGTTAGTTATTTTTACGGAACCACATGCCAAAGAATTTTTTGCAGAATCTTTAGGAACAGAAGAAAAGAGACCTCCAAGAATTCTACCTTGGTCTGAAAAGGTGAAGAAAATGAAAGAGTTAGGGATTGAATTTGCTTTCTTTCTGAATTTTAACAATCAACTTAGAACTATGACGCCAGAAGTCTTCTTATCTAAAGTTTTATCTAATTTTAATATAAAAAAATTAGTTATAGGTGATGATTTCAGGTTTGGTGTAAATAGAGAGGGTGATTTTGCTTTTCTGCAAGATTGGGGGAAAAAGAGCAATATAGAAG
Source organism: Gammaproteobacteria bacterium (assembly GCA_002730855.1). Lineage (GTDB taxonomy): Bacteria > Pseudomonadota > Gammaproteobacteria > Magnimaribacterales > Magnimaribacteraceae. The sequence goes on along the minus strand of PCBA01000001.1, from coordinate 11,226 downwards.
TTAAGAAGACAGAAACATTTAGTATTGGGAATAAGAGAGTAAGCAGTACAAGGATAAGAGAATTATTGCTCGCTAATAGTTTTGATGAAGCTAAAGAACTGTTAGGAAGGCCATATACCTTTTCAGGTAAAGTGGTTTTTGGTAAACAACTAGGAGCTCAATTAGGAGTTCCAACAGCTAATCTTTGGTTACCAAAAAATAAACTACCTATTGGTGGTGTTTATATTGTAAAAGTCTTCTTCGAGGGAAAGGAGTACGGAGGCATTGCTAACATGGGGATAAGGCCCACTGTAGATGGTCAGAACCCTGTTCTAGAAGTACATATTCTAGAATTTAACGAGTATATTTATGGAAAAAAGATAACCGTGGAGTTTTGTAAAAAAGTCAGAGATGAGAAGAAATTCGATGGGTTAGAGTCTTTAAAAGACCAAATTTTTAAAGATATTTCTACAGCTGAGGAATATTTCAGTTAAAGTGCTTCAAAATTTGTTATGACTGATTATAAGGACACTCTTAATCTTCCAAAAACAGAATTGGCGATGAAGGCTAATTTGCCTTCAAAAGAACCAAAAATGTTGGAATACTGGCAAGAGATTAATCTGTACGAGAAGATAAAAGAATCAAGATTAGGAAGGGAGAAGTTTGTCCTTCATGATGGGCCTCCATATGCCAATGGAGAGATCCATACTGGGCACTCAGTTAACAAAGTTCTGAAGGATATGGTTATTAAGTCCCAAACATTATCTGGAAAATATGCGCCTTATATTCCTGGATGGGATTGCCACGGACTCCCTATAGAGTTAAACGTAGAAAAAAAGATAGGTAAAGTAGGGCAAAAAGTCACTTCTGCAGAATTTAGAGAAGCCTGTAGAAAATATGCTTCTTCACAAATTGAAATACAGAAAAAGGATTTTAAACGCTTAGGAATAATAGGAGACTGGGAGAATCCCTACGTAACAATGGATTTTTCTTTTGAAGCTAACATCATTAGGGCGTTAGGAAAAATCATACACAATGGGCATTTGCAAAGAGGTGATAAGCCTGTTCATTGGTGTGTAGATTGTAAGTCTGCTCTGGCAGAAGCTGAAGTGGAATATCAGGACAAAACTTCTATTTCTATAGATTTTATTTTTCCAATTGAAGACTCTAAGTTAACTCAGATATTTTGTGAGACAGATTCTCCAATTTATGTAGCTAGTTGGACGACTACCCCATGGACTCTCCCTGGAAACCTAGCTCTTTCAGTAAATGAAAAACTTAATTATCAGCTTATTAATATTAATATGGGAGGCTCAAAAAATATTATTGTGGCAGAAGACTTGGTAGAAGAAACCATGGAAAGAATAAACTGCAATAACTACAAAGTATTGGCTACATGTAAAGGCGAAGATCTTTTGGGCTTAAAGGCAAAACACCCTTATCTAACAAGGGAATCTGTAATTTTATCAGGAGAACACGTTACTACAGAAACAGGAACAGGGATTGTTCACACCGCTCCTGGTCATGGATTAGAAGACTACTCTGTCGCAATGGAGAATGGTCTGCAGGTTTTAAGCCCTGTAAAAGGTAATGGAACTTTTGCTGAAGAAGTGGAACATTTAGCAGGTATGTTTGTGTTCAAATCTAACGAGAAAGTAATAGAAATTCTAGAACAAAATGGAGTGTTGCTAGCTAAGGCATACTACGAACATAGTTATCCTCATTGTTGGAGACATAAAACACCTCTTATGTTCAGGGCCACACCTCAATGGTTTATTGGGATGGGCCATAACAATTTATTAGAGAATGCCACTAAATCTACAGAAGATATTTATTGGGAGCCTGACTGGGGTCAAGCTAGGATGGCTTCTATGTTAGAAGGGAGACCGGATTGGTGCATATCAAGACAAAGGTCATGGGGTGTTCCTATAAGCATTTTAGTTAATAGCGAAACAGGTGAGATACATCCAGATAATGAAATGATAATTGAAAAGGTAGCTTCATTAGTTGAAAAGAGTGGAATCCAGGCTTGGCATGATGTCGAAATCTCTGAACTAACTGATGATCATGATAAATATGAGAAGGTAACAGATTGTCTAGACGTTTGGTTCGATTCTGGAGTCACACATGCTTGTGTTCTCCATTTAAATGAGGAATTGCAATTTCCAGCCGATTTATACTTAGAAGGTTCTGATCAGCACAGAGGTTGGTTCCAGTCTTCACTTCTAACGAGTATGGCTATTAATGAAATTCCCCCTTATAAGGCAGTTCTAACGCATGGTTTCGTTGTTGATAGCGAAGGTAAGAAAATGTCTAAATCTATAGGCAATACAATTTCACCTCAAAAGATATGGGATACTATGGGTGCAGATGTATTAAGAGCCTGGATTGCATCTACTGACTACACTAAAGAGATCGTGCTTTCTGATGACATTCTAAAAAGTACGTCTGATTCTTACAGAAGAGTGAGAAATACTGTTAGATTCTTAATTGGGAATCTAAATGATTTTAGAGAAGAAGATATAGTGGATAAAGAGAATTTAGCTGAATTAGATAAATGGATGATATATCGATCTAAGAATCTTCAAGAAGAAATACGACAAGATTATGAAAATTTTCATTTTCATCAGGCTTTTCAAAAGATNCATAATTTCTGTGCAAATGANNTAGGTGGTTTTTATCTAGATATCTTGAAAGATAGACTTTATACAGCTAAAGCAGACTGTTATGCCAGGAGATCTTCTCAAACGGCTCTCTCCAATATACTACAAGCATTGCTTAGGTGGATTAGTCCTATTCTTAGTTTTACTGCCGAAGAGGCGTGGTTACTTTTAAAAAATGATACAGAATCAGTTCATTTATTAGAGTGGTTTGATGGATGGCAAGATTTCGGAGACTTAATAATCTCTAATGAAGAATGGATAAAAGTTTTAGAAATAAGGTCGGAAATTAATAAACATATTGAAGAGGCAAGACATAACGGGATTATAGGTTCTGCCCTTGACGTAAACTTGAAACTTTATTGCGATAAATCTATAAAAGAGTTGTTAGATAAGTTTTCGGAAGAATTAAGGTTTGTTTTTATTACTTCTGAAGCTAATGTTTTTGGTTCCGAAGGAGGCAATCAAACTAATATTGAAGGTTTGAGGGTAGAAGTATCTAAGACTGATAATCAGAAATGTGTAAGGTGTTGGCATAGCAGGTCTGAAGTAGGGCAAATTTCGGGTCATGAGTCTTTATGTGAAAGATGTCATGAGAATGTAGAAGGAAAAGGCGAAGTTAGACTTTTTGCTTAAGTAATGTCATTACTTGTAAATAATAAAATACTTTTTTTATTATCCTTATTGGCAATAGATCAATTAAGTAAACTTCTTATTATAGGAAAACTAAGTTTTGGAGAAGGCATTCGGCTACTCCCTTTCTTAGATTTAACTTTAGTTCTTAATACTGGCGTTGCATTTAGTCTACTTGATGATGGGGGAGAGATGGGTAGGTGGTTACTTGTTTTCATTGTACTTCTAGTTTTGATTTATATGTCTTATGTTTTATTGAAGGAAAATCTTCCAGATTTTGAACAACTTTGTTTACTCCTCATACTGGGAGGAGGTTATGGCAATTTACTGGATAGGGCCTTTAGAGGCCATGTCATTGATTTTATTCATCTTTATTATAAAGACTATTCCTTTTATGTTTTTAATTTTGCAGATAGCTATATCACCATTGGCGTTATTATTTATATAGTGGGCATCATTTATACCTATAAGAAAGAAAGAGATGAACATTAGGCTTGCCGAAACCCGAGGATTTTGTGCTGGGGTAGATAGAGCAATAGAGATAGTTAAAAAAGTGCTTGAGATGAAAGGATCTCCTGTTTACGTAAAGCATGAGGTTGTTCATAACAAAACAGTGGTGAATGAACTAAAGTCCTTAGGAGCTGTTTTTGTTGAAGAGATTCAGGAAGTACCTAAAGGGGAAATTGTCATCTATAGTGCTCATGGTGTTTCAAGGATTGTAGAATCTGAATCAAAAGAGAAGGAATTAGATATATTTGATGCAACCTGCCCTTTAGTAAGTAAAGTCCATGCGGAAGTAAATACTTATTCTAAATTAGGTTATGACTGTCTGCTTATTGGGCATTTAAACCACCCCGAAGTAGAAGGCACAATGGGTCAATTTGATACTTCGTACGGAGGCTCAATAACTCTAATTGAAACAATAGAAGATGTAGATAAACTTAATTTTGATGATGGTAAGAACTTGGCATACGTCACCCAAACAACTCTTTCTGTGGACGACACTCAGGAAATAACAGATCTGTTAGTATCAACATATCCTGATATTACAGGGCCAAAGAAAGACGATATTTGTTACGCAACACAAAACAGACAAGATGCCGTTAAGCAGTTGGCTTTAGAATCAGATCTAGTTCTTGTGATTGGGTCTATTAATAGCTCTAACTCAAATAGACTTCGAGAGATTGCTGAAAGATCAGGGGTAGATTCTTATTTAATTGATTCCATTGATGACTTTGATCCCTCTTGGTTAGAAGGAAAGAAAGAAATAGGAATTACTTCTGGTGCGTCAGCTCCAGAACACTTAGTTAAAGAAGTGTTGAGTTCTTTAAAGAAAGATTTTGGTTACTCTCTTAAAGGTAGTCATGAAATAATTGATGAAGGCATAGCTTTTAGGTTACCAAAGGGTTTAAGATAAATTGAACTTTTAGTAACAATTAATGCCCAAACAAAAGTAATTATTAAATAATAGGAGAAATTTTATGCAATATAAACTACTTACATCAATGATAGTAATGACTCTATTCGCTTCATATGCATCAACTGAGCCTGGTGGAATGAAAAGAATGAAGCACATGGATCAAGATAAGAACGGCCAGATAAACTTCCAAGAATTTTCTAAACGTCATCTAGAGCGTTTTACCTCTCTTGATAAGAATCAAGATGGAACCATATCTCAAGAAGAATTTTTGGTACCTGTGTCTACTCATTTTGAGAGGATAGATTCAAATTCTAATGGTGCTATTGAGAAGGAAGAAATTAAGAAGGCCATGAAAAAATCCATGAGGAATAAGAAGAATAAGAAAAAACGAGGTCATAAACGAGAAGGAAAACCCTTTATCAAACAATAACCTTATTCGGTTTTATTGAAAATAAATAAACAGCAGAGATTGGAGAGTGCAAAAATATGCGACTCTCCAAACTTCTCGGATAGAAGAGATGGAGAGATCTCTTTATTAGTCATTCATAATATCAGCCTTCCGCCCGGTGAATTCAGCAACAATTATGTTGAGCAATTTTTTACTAATCGACTAGATCCAAAAGTAGACCCTTATTTTAAAGAAATACATGAAATGAAAGTTTCCTGTCATCTTTTTATAGATAGGGAAGGGCAATTAACCCAATTTGTGCCCTTTGACAAATCTGCATGGCACGCAGGCGTTTCTAAATTTAATGGAAAAGAGAACTGCAATGAATTTTCAATAGGCATTGAACTAGAGGGAACTGATGATTTGGAGTACTCATCTAACCAATACAAGACTTTGATAGAAGTAACTAAAGCACTTATGGAAGCTTATCCTGAAATTGGTGTAGATAATATTGTTGGACATAGAGACATCGCCCCTGTTAGAAAAACGGACCCCGGAGATTCTTTTGATTGGGATTTATATAAGTCTTCTCTGCCTTAATTTTTCTGATTCCAAGAAATTTCTTTTACACCTTCTCTAAGGTTAACTTTTCTAGCTAGAACGAATAGGAAATCTGACAACCTGTTTATATAAACCAAACTTCTTTTATCTACGGCATTGGATTTTTTTAATTTAACCATTGATCTTTCGCATCTTCTGCATACAGCTCTAGCGATATGTATATCGGCTGCACTTTGATGACCTCCTGGTAAAATAAAATTTGTGAGTTCTGTTAATTCTGAGTTATATGCATTTAACGGAATCTCTATAGCATCTATGTCATCTTCAGATATGTCTCCTTCAGACCCCAAAGATAAGGAACCACCTATGGCAAATAAACAATGCTGAATATCATGTAATATAAATCTATCTGTTTTTGTCTCTTCTAAGGAAATTAATTTGCCTATCCAAGAATTAAGTTCATCTATATCGCCAATAGCATTAATGATGTTATGAGATTTAATTTTTCTAGTACCATCAGCCATTCCAGTAGTACCTCCATCTCCAGTTTTTGTTGTAACTTTAGTTATTCTTTTCTTCAAGATCTATCACCTGAGCTTGTAATTTAATTTTATCCAGAAGGACCTGTCTTGATTAAGATAATAAGCGTTTGTAGTGGCGGCTGTAAAATATTCTTTATCGAAAAGATTCTCCAATCTGATTGAAAGACTTAAGTCTTCTTTAATCTGTCTATAAATTCCAAGATTAAATAATACATATCCTGGGAGATTTACCTTTCCAAAATCAACCCTATCATCAAATGCTGATACGTTTATATTTACTCTGTATTTATGAATACTTTTATTGAAATTAAAACTTATAGAATTCTTAGATCTTCTTAATAGGCGCTCTTTATCTTGATTGGTTGGATTTTGAGTTCTTAATACTAGATTTCCATTTAGGAGTGTATTTAACCACTTAACGCGTAACTCAAATCCTGAATTCTTTGATTTAGCTGTATTCTTTAAAATGTAATCTATGTAATCAAAGTTAATAAGATTATTAGTGTCGTTATTGAAATATACAAAACTTAAATCTCTTTCATGAAACCTCTTATTTAGACCAATTTCGTAAGAGTTAGATGTTTCAGGTTTCAGATCTATATTTGATCCAAAGCCATATAACTCAGAACTATTTGGAGATCTAAAGGCCTTTCCCTTGGATAGTTTTAAATCCCAGCCCCACTCAAGGTTTTGAATAAAATTAATATTCCAGATTAGCTGATTTCCATAACTTTTATGATCTGATCTCCTTAATAAAACAAGGAAGGATTGAGTTTCGTTAGGAATAAGTCCTAATGATCCAAAAATTGATGTTGTTTCTAGTTCTGCTTTATAAGATATTCCATGGCTTGAATAGCCAACATCTTCATTTTCCTTTGACCAACCTAAGCTATAAGAATATTGATCCTTAGATTTATATAGTTTATTAGCAGAAATCTCTAGAAAGTTTCTTTTTGTTTGAGTGTAGTCAATGGCTTCTAGATAATTAAGTTCATTTTGCCTGATAAGGTCTTTTGATGAATTTATATTTGCTTTCAAAAAATAATAGTTATTAAGGTTAAATTTTATTTCACTACCATAGGCGTTGTTTTCAAAATCTTGAGAAACTGGTTGACCAAAGAGCAAATATTCAACATAACCTTCGGCGTCCCAAGCAGAAAAGGAATACTCAAGGTCATCTTTTTCAAATGAAATATCAGCAATCGAGCTCTTATTTTCATAACCTCTATCTAGATTAGAGTTGCTCAGAACTGGGTAACCATTAGTTTCATTCGTTGAGTGAGCTATTCCATAAGATAGTGCTTCATTCTTGCCATTGGTCTTAATAGTTCTTTTTTTAAATTCATCAGGCCCAAAAGACAAGCCTACTTGAAAAGAGCTTGTTTCTGTGTAATCACTGGTAGATATGTTTATAACTCCACCCATTGCTTCTGATCCGTGTACAGCCGAAAGAGCACCATAACCCACTTCTATCCTAGAAACTAAATCAGCATCTAGGTTATAAAATGAGGCACCTCCTGCAGTGTTCGGATTTATTTTTATACCGTTTATCTTTACCAGGGTTTGATTACTATTGTGTCCTCTAAGAAAAACTGAAGCTAATTGGCCCATACCTCCATTTGTACTTATATCAAGGGCAAAATTATTTCTTAATAACTTAGATATCTCTAGAGTGCTCTGCAATTCAAGAAGATCATTATTTATAACATCTACTGAGGAAGCAATGTTTTGATCTTTTAAGGGCGTTATTGAAGCTACCGTAACGATTTCATCATAAACACTTTCTTCAGAGTATAAATAGAATGTAAATAAGAGCGCGAATAAACAAAAGTTTATTAATTTCATAAAATTACCCTTCGTAATTAATGTTATTTTAAATTTTGGCCGGTATCCGGGCTTAAGAAGAGTTAATGATTAATAGCGCCTTCCCAATCTCTCAGTGGCATATGCATATAATCCTTCTATTTACCGTTGCGAGGGCAGCACTGGATTAATTATATTCACCAGTTTCCCGTTTAACTTTTAAACAAAAGCACCAATTTGAGTATGATACATTCTTAAAGACAATAAAAATCTTTTTTTGCTAGCCTGTAGCTACTAAACTAAAGAGACATACATTAATGAGGTAAAGACAATGGCTTCTTTTGATATTAAATCTGAATTAGATCACCATGAAATAACAAATTCAGTAGATCAAGCAAATAGGATTTTACAGAATAGGTTTGATTTTAAAGGAACGGGTGCTGAGTTTTCTCTCGCTGAAGATACAATCACGCTCTGCGCTAAAGAAGAATTCCAGATTCATCAAATGTTGCCTATTCTTAAAGAATCTCTTGCCAAACGAGGGGTAGATTTAAAAAGCTTAAGATCGGAAGAGGTAGAAATATCTACAGGATCAGCCACACAGGTCATGAATCTACAAGAAGGTATAGATAAAGAATTAGCCAAGAAGATTACAACCTTAATAAAACAATCTAAATCTAAGGTTCAAGCTGCTATTCAAGGAGATAGTATTAGGATCACCGGAAAGAAACGTGACGATCTCCAGCAAATCATTCAACTCGTCAAGGATCAGAATTATCCTGTTCCATTGCAATACGTAAACTTTAGAGACTGATCATGACTTCTTGGAAAGAATCCTTCTCAGCATATCTTCAGCCGAGACTCTTTGTAGTTCTTTTCTTAGGATTTTCTTCTGGATTACCTTTTGGAATGTTAATTGACCCTCTAAATTTTTGGTTATCTGAAGAAGAAATTAGTAGAAGCTCTATAGGTTTGCTTTCCCTTATAACTCTTACTTACCCAATGAAGGTTGTGTGGTCGCCATTTATTGATCGAATGAAGATCCCTTTATTATCCAAGTCTCTTGGCCAAAGAAAATCATGGTTACTTTCTACCCAGTTCGTTGTTTCAGTTGCCTTAATTGGAATGGCAGTAACTGACCCCAAAGATTCATTGAGTATTTTGGTTTTGTTTGCTCTCTTAGTAGCTTTCTTTTCAGCAACCCAAGATATTTGTATAGACGCTATGAGAATTGAGTTAGTTGAAGAAAAAGAATTGGGAGAAGCTACGGCAATGTATCAAGCAGGGTGGAGGATAGCTTTTCTAGTTTCGCAAGTTGCTACTTTCTTTATAGCTAGCCTTTTTGACTGGTCTTCTGCCTATTTCTTTTCTGCTTTCTTAATGCTTTTAGTTTTAACAACCTGCATTATCAAAGTTCCTGAACCCGATAGAGAAGAAGACCCCTATCTGCCATTAACTGTTAAGCCTTTAACATGGATCTTTTCTTCTTATGTAGGACCTTTTTTAGAGATCTTTAATAGACTTAAAGATCAAATATTATTAATACTTTTATTAGTAATTACGTATAGGTTCAGTGACTTAATTTTAGGGCCTATGGCCATGCCTTTCTATAGAGAGACTGGTTTTAGTAAGGAAGAAGTTGCAATCATAACCAATGCATTTGGAATCATTATTACTATGTCAGGGGCCTTTTTGGGCGGGTTACTAATTTACAAGTTCTCAATAATGAGAACTATGCTGATAGGGGCTATCCTGGTTGCTATTACTAATCTTTTCTTCGCAGGCCTAGATTTGGTTGGGCATAGTATAGCTTTTCTGACAGTGACTATTTCTGTAGATAATTTGAGTCAGGGTTTAGCTGGAACAGCTTTAATTGCATATTTATCTTCTCTGACTAATCGAAACTTCACCGCGACGCAGTACGCATTGCTATTTTCATTGGCAGTTATACCTGGAAAATTAATAGCCTCTACTTCAGGAATTTTGGTAGATTCTTATGGGTTCTTTAATTTCTTTATATTCGCAAGTTTAATGGGTATTCCCGCAATATACCTCTGCTTAAAATTACAGAAGATTAATTAATGCAACTTTTATTTTATAGGTCTTTCTTTATTTTGATGGTGGTGTTTATCTATATACTTGCTATTACCCCTTCTTCTGGAAACCCGCCTTCTTTTCCTTTTTTAGATAAAATTCTTCACTTTTTAATTTTTATATTATTAACCTTTATTTTAGACGTATGTACTCGCAGACCACTGAAACAACATGGTTTTTTAATTTTTTTATTAATAGGCTTTGGATTTTTTATAGAATTCTCACAATACTTCACTTCAACAAGGTCTGCTGAATTCTTAGATTGGGTTTTTGATTTTATTGGAATACTTGTTTATTTACTTTTTGCCCCAAATATATCTTTAGGTTTAAAGAAATGAAATACTTATTGCCCACATTTATAGTCCTTCCAATACTAGAGATGTATGTATTGCTAAAAGTTGGAGGGTTTGTAGGAGCATTTAATACTATCTTGCTAGTATTATTGACAGCATTTATTGGTCTCATACTATTAAGACTACAAGGATTTCAAACTTTAATTAATGCAAGAAAGAAGCTAGAGAAATCTCAATTGCCTGCCCAAGAGATGATAAGTGGAATTTTCTTGGCAATAGGTGGAGCTTTATTATTAACACCAGGTTTTATTACAGATATCATTGGTTTTTTATGCATTCTCCCAATTACAAGAACCTATATATTAGGTTGGATTATACAAAACTTTATAACTACTTCTTTCTCAAGGCGTAACGATACAAAAGCTGATGATTGGATAGAAGGCGAATATAAGAAACATAAATAAATATTAAATCTAGACTTGAAAAATAAGAAAATAACCCAAAATAGTTTTTATTGGAGGGAAATGTTATTGAAATGAGCATTGACGTGCTGCAATTCTCTATTAGAATGACGACCCTTTTATAGAAACAAGTAAAGTTAAATTATAATTTTGGAGAAACCAGATGAAATTTAGACCATTGGGAGATCGAGTTTTAGTAAGACGCACTGATGAAGAGCAAACCACAGAAGGTGGAATAGTTCTTCCAGGTTCTGCTGCAGAGAAGCCTTCGGAAGGAGAAGTTCTTGCTGTAGGGCCAGGAACGACATTAGATAACGGCGAAGTAAAAGCCGTTTCAGTGAAAGAAGGCGATTTAGTCGTCTTTGGACAATACGCGGGTAGTAATACCGTTA